>JBLHXJ010000009.1:0-27538 GCA_047629535.1 Arenicella sp.
TTACTGCTTATTAAGTTCACCTTGATTCCCGTTTCCAGAGTGAAGGCGTCTAGTAATGGTTTCATTAATGCTTCTTTACGAGCGGAATAGAGATTCACTTCTTCGCTTGCTTGTGGCTGGCAGGCGCTGAGCAAAATGAGAGAGATTAAAATTAGTGCCTTTTTCATAATGACGTCGTTGTTAAATGTTACAAATGAGAATGATTCTCATTTTCTTTGAAGCTAACTCGTATTGCAAGCACTGATATGGTCTATTTTTGTGAAATGAGCTTAAGCACGTGTTGGTTGTCTCTCAGTTTGCTTTATAATGATACGTGTTTTGTGGTCGAATACATTTGAATTTGGCCCTCCCCCTTATTTTTAATCGAGACAAGCATGAGCGAAACTCCTAGTGAATTAAAGTACGCGGCCTCACATGAATGGGCCAGATTGTTAGAAGACGATATTATTGAGGTTGGCATTTCAGATCATGCGCAAGAATCTCTCGGCGACGTAGTCTACGTAGAACTCCCCGAAGTCGGCCAAGCTGTCGATGCCGGCGAAGAGTGCTGCGCGGTTGAGTCGGTTAAAGCGGCGTCTGATATCTATGCCCCTATTAGTGGTGAGGTGGTCGCGGTTAACCCAGAGCTTGATGGTGAACCAGAATTGTTAAATGAACAGCCATATGGTCGTGGTTGGATGTTTCGCATTAAGGCTAGCGACGTAGCAGAGTTAGACGATCTGCTATCGTCAGAAGCCTACATTGCTAGCGTAGACGACTAAGCCTTTATTGACACTCGATAATCAAATCACGGAACTTTGCTTGCGACTCTATTGTCTATTTTAAAAGCAATTTGTATTTTTTCATAAGGCTTAGATTTCTAAGCCTTAAAATAAGATCTTACCTCTAATATGAAAACTCTAATTACCGGGTCTATGGCCTACGACACCATCATGGTGTTTGAAGACCAATTTAAGAACCACATCTTGCCAGAGCAAACCCACATCTTGAATGTCGCATTTCTGGTGCCTAGCATGACGCGCCACCTTGGTGGCTGTGCTGGCAATATTGCTTACAATCTAAAATTATTAGGTGGTGATCCGGTCATTATGGCGACTGTCGGAGAAGACTTTGGTCCTTATTATCGTTATCTTGAAGAGCAAGGCTTGAGTGCCGAGTTCGTTACTAAAGTAGATGATTCTTTTACCGCTCAGGCGTTTATCACCACGGACATTGACAATAATCAAATCATTGCCTTTCACCCTGGTGCGATGAATTTCGCGCATCACAATAAAATTGGTGATGCGAAGGATATTGAGCTTGGCATTGTTGGCCCTGATGGTCGCGATGCGATGATCCAGCACGCGCAGCAATTTGCTGAGTTGGAGATTCCGTTTATCTTCGATCCCGGTCAAGGCTTACCGATGTTTGGCGGTGATGAGCTTTTGACGTTTTTGGATCAAGCAAGCTATGCCATCGTTAATGATTATGAGAGTCAAATGCTGTTAGACAAGACTGGCCTGACGCTTGAGCAACTAGCTGAAAAAGTTGAAACGTTGATTGTTACGCGCGGTGGAGAAGGGTCTGAAATTTACCATGCTGGTGAAATGATAAAAATCGCCAGTGCGCCGACCAGCGGTATTGTCGACCCAACAGGCTGCGGTGATGCCTATCGTGCAGGTGTTATGCATGGGCTGGCTAACGCAAGAAGCTGGAAAACTTGTGGCCAAATAGGCGCACTTTGTGGCGCTATTAAAATTGAACAATCAGGAACTCAGAATCACAGCTTTACACCGGCAAGCTTTGCTGAGCGATACCAGCAAGCATTTGGCGAGTCGCTGTAGTGAGCGTGTCGCGTGTTCAGCTATTGTTCAGCATCTGATGTGTATAGTTAAACAGTAGAATATATAATGTTAGTACATCCTGATTTTGACCCGGTTGCCGTTTCGATATTCGGCCTTGAAATCCACTGGTATGGTTTAATGTATGTCGCTGGCTTTTTAAGCGTCTACTTTCTTTGGGTGTATCGAATAAAAAAACACCCAGAGCTTTGCGACCCTAAGTGGAACTCTGATTTGGTTTCGGACCTTATCTTTTACGGTGCGATAGGCGCGGTGGTCGGCGGCCGGCTAGGCTATGTGTTATTTTATAAGCCCGATTATTATTTAAGTCATTTGGTCGAGGTACTTTATGTACAACAAGGCGGCATGTCATTTCATGGAGGCTTGCTCGGGGTAATAGTTGGGATTGCGCTTTTTAGTCGCAAAATAGGCCTAAGTTTGTTGCAGGTTGGTGATTTTGTTGCCCCGGTTGCGCCTATTGGACTGTTCTTTGGGCGCATGGGCAATTTTATTAACCAAGAGCTTTGGGGTAAAACTACTGATGTACCTTGGGGCATGGTGTTCACTAATGGTGGCCCCTTACCGCGACATCCGTCGATGTTATACGAAGCCTTTTTAGAGGGGCTGGTATTGATGTTGGTGCTCTGGATAGTGGCTGCAAAGCCAAGACCATTAGGTCTATTGTCAGGCTTGTTTTTGATTGGTTATGCGCTGGCTAGAATTCCAATCGAGTTTGTCAGAGTTCCTGATGCTCACCTCAACTACTTGTTGTTTGACTGGGTGACGATGGGGCAGTTGTTGAGCTTGCCAATGATTATTCTTGGTGCATATTTAGTAGGACGAGCTGTGCGATCGCAGCGCTAATGCCTTTTGAGGCGCTAACATAGCGAGAAATATTATGAAGCGAGTTACTTTTATCCTCAGCGCAACGCTATTGTTTGGCGCATTCTCGTTTTCCTCGGCGCACGCTATTAAAAAGTGCCAAGATGCCGATGGTAACTGGCACTATGGTGACATAGCCGTTGCTCAATGTAACCAATCTAAGGTCACTACGCTAAATGATCGAGGCTTTGTTGAAAGTCAAAAAGATGCGCCGAAGACCGCTGAGCAACTACAACGAGAAACCGATGAGCAATCCAAAGCTGATTCTGAGGTTGCCCTTATACGAGCCGAGGAAGATGAGCGAATCCGGATATTAAGTGTTTATGAAACTGAAGCCGATATCGATCGCCAACGCGACAACCAGATTGGCTCGGTTAATAGTAATATTGCCGTACATAAAGCTTACGTAAAATCGGTCACAGCAAAAATTAAACGCTTGGAGACTAAAGGCGC
Source organism: Arenicella sp. (assembly GCA_047629535.1). Taxonomy (GTDB): domain Bacteria; phylum Pseudomonadota; class Gammaproteobacteria; order Arenicellales; family Arenicellaceae; genus Arenicella. The sequence goes on from JBLHXJ010000009.1 coordinate 3,156, forward strand.
TGGTTTTAAGGGCATTAGAAAGACTCGTAATGTAGACCAAATTACCGAAGCTCAAGCTCGTATTCAAGAGTCGAATGCGGAATTAATTAAGCTAGTAGAGCAAAAGACTTCGATTATGCAGCGGTTTGCTGAAGAGAAGAAAGTTTACCTCGAGTTAAAAAGAACTAATTAGAAAGAGATCGGTCTACTCTGGTGTTTTGTCAATTTCCCGTATGAGTAATTTCAAATTGCTAGGTTGGAAGCTTTACCTTGCTTGTATCGCACTAGGCGCGTTGCAAGTGTTGGCTTTCGCGCCGTTTGAATATTGGCCATTGTCATTCGTTAGTTTGGCGCTATATTTTTATTTGCTGCAAACCCTCAACCCGAAATCCGCATTTTTGGCAGGACTAGCGTTCGGTTATGGTGTTTACGGTGTTGGTGTTTCTTGGGTTTACATCTCGCTGTCTACTTATGGGGGGATGCCGCTATGGATGGGCGTTATTGCGGTGCTCGGCTTTGCTGGAATTCTGGCCCTATTTATTGCAAGCGCGTCTGCTTTGACGGTTATTCTGTTCCCTAGCCGCTTACGACTCATTGCCATTAGTTTTATCTGGTTGATTTTCGAATGGATGAAGAGCTGGGTGCTTACCGGTTTTCCATGGCTCGATATTGGCTACACGCAAACGCCAAGCTGGCTATTCTCTTGGGCTCCTATTGGCGGAATCTATTTAGTTAGTTTGATGGTGCTTATATCAGCCTGCTTTCTGACACTGAGCCTGAAATACTCTTTATCCAAACAGGCGGCAAAGGCTTTGCTTCCTTTAGCCGGGCTTTTGTCGGTTATGCTGGCATCACATTTAGTCGGTCGAGCGAGTTGGTCGCAGCCGATTGGGTCGCCAATCACTGTGGGTATTGTTCAGGCTAATGTGCCAATTAATGAGAAGTGGCAAGCAGGTATACGCGATCAGATAATCGCTAATTACCGAACTCTAAGTGAACAATTACAAGCGCAGGGAAAGCTTGATTTGCTAGTATGGCCGGAGACAGCCCTGCCGCTCTATATGCAGCAAACTGATGCCGATTTTTGGAATAATATTACGCCCAGTAATACCGCGCTGTTAACCGGTATTATGGACAGCCCGAGGATCGGTCAAGGTACGCTCGACGAAAGCTACAATGCGGCAGTTCTCAGTTGTGATGGTCAAACACAGGTATACCGAAAACGTCATTTAGTGCCGTTTGGCGAGTACCTTCCACTTCGTTTTCTGTTCAACTGGGTGCTTGAATATCTAGAGCTGCCGATGAGTGATTTTTCCTCATGGAAGGGCCCTCAGAGTCTCAATTGTGGCGCTGTCAAAGTAGGCTTATCCATCTGCTATGAGGATGCTTTTGCAGCCGAATATAGAGAGTTTGTAGGGGATGCGACTGTATTGGTTAACATTAGTGAAGACGCTTGGTTTGGCGACTCGTTTGCGCCGCATCAGCGTCGACAAATGGCACAAATGAGAGCCAAAGAATTATCTCGTCCGATGGTAAGGAGTGCTAATTCTGGACCATCTTTATTTATTGATGAACGAGGTGCATTGCTTGCTGCAACTGCGCAATTTGAAGTTGCTGCCTTATCTCGACAAGTACAAGCTCATACTGGCGATACACCGTTTAAGCGCTATGGCAACTGGATTATTAGCCTGTCGTTTTTGATCGTCTTTGGATTGCTTGGCTGGTTGCGGCTTACTTGTCGAGAACCTCTTCGGAAATAGCAGCGGTTTAAAAAACCCTTAAGACCAGCTAGCCACCGCGAAAGCCTATCAGTGTAGAGGCTCGATTTAAATTTCGCCCATTTTTTGCAACGCTCGATCAAGGCCTGAAAAATTAGGTTTTCTAATTTTACGAGGTTGGCCATTGGCAGACCTTGGCTTAGCTATCGAGTTGCCCAATTGAGGGGAGCCTGTCGACGTGGTCTGCAGGCCAGAGTTAGAAACTTGGCCAGAGCTGCCGTCGGAGTAACTGATAATAGAGCTATTGCTACCACCGCGAGACTTGCGTTGTATCAGCGGAAGGCTCTCTATCGCGCCATTTCGGTTAAGTAGTACTTCGCCGCTCCTGATTTCTTCTATTGAGACGCCAGCACCTTGAATTGATTCGCCTATCGAATAGAGCTTTGACTTACGTTTTCCGGACATGATGATGGCGCGAGCCATGCCGGGATCGCTCGCCGCCAGAACACCCTGTAAGGTCAAGTCTAAGGTAGTTTTTGGCGCTACCTTGGCGATTACTGTAGGGCTTGGATCGCCGAACAAGTTGGCGCTGACAATGTCTTTAACCTTGTATGGATGCTCGGTCTTCTTACTGATAGGCTCGATTGTCTGCGGTGAGTAGTTGCTTGCTTTGATCTGGCGATCAGACTTAACGCCCCAAACAATACTAGCGATGACGGCAAGTAACAATAACGCCGAAACGCCGTAGGCAATTTTTAAGCCGTGGCGAGCCCAAGTACGACTAGATGAAATGGTGTTTAGCAGCTGCATGTCCTATAGTTTACCTGAATCCTGATCAAAGCCCTATCGAAAGAGTTTTAGAGTTGGCTCACCCGTGCTCGTGTTTGGGTATCATTTTCAGTTAAATACTAGATTTATAAAATGTCAAAATATCAATCAATTCAAATGCTTAGTAGAAACCAGTTAGGCTGGGTATGGGTTGCATATTGGCGCCTATGGCCGGTCCTGATGAGGATTAAATTCAAGCAATTTTTCAATGTCAACGATTGGTTAATGAAAAAAATCACGGTGGCCCAAAATTTACCGCCCAGTGGTATAGACGTTTCAAGCGTGGCCTCGCAAGTGCATGAGGCGGTTCGACTCGCAGCACGACTACACGTGTTGTTGGCAAGCTGTTTGCCTAAGGCTATCGTCTTGGCCGATATACTCACGGCACGTGGCATGCCAGCCTCAGTAGTCATCGGAGTGAGTAAAGCAGATGGTCGATTGAGCAGCCATGCTTGGGTAGAAGTAGACGGAAAAATGGTGGCCGAACCCGAGTCGGTAGGGGATAATTTTACGCCACTGAATCGTTGAGCGTACAAGCAGCGTTTGAAAAGATTAAAGCAATAAAACCGTGGCTAAGCCAAGTACGGAAAAATAACCCACAACATCGGTCACGGTGGTTAACGCTACGCCACCAGCAAGCGCCGGATCTATATTCAGCTTGTCTAGAAATATCGGAATGCATACTCCAGCGATCGCACCCATAACCAGATTGGCGATCATAGCGGCCGCGATTACCAGCCCTAAGAAAACATTTTGAAACCAGAGCGTCGCAATTATGGCTATAACGATAGCCCATATCAGGCCATTAAGAACGCCGACCATGGTCTCTTTCTTAAGCACAGTCATCATGTTTCCTGGCGAGATAGTGCCGACGCTCATACCTCGGATTACCACAGTAAGAGTCTGAGTGCCGGCGTTGCCGCCCATGCTGGCGACGATTGGCATAAGTACGGCCAGCGCGACAAGTTGCTGAATTGAGCCTTCAAACAAACCGATTACCCATGAGCCAAGTAGGGCCGTAATCAAATTCACGGCTAGCCAAACGGTACGATTACGCGAGGTTGTGGCTACCGGGGCAAAGATGTCTTCGTCTTCTTTTAAGCCGGCGGCGGCCATAATGTCATGCTCTGCTTGATCACGAATTACATCGACCACGTCATCAATGGTAATACGCCCTAGCAATGCGTTGTCTTTGTCTACCACTGGGGCCGAAATCAAGTCGTAGTCAGCAAAGGCTTTGGCGACGTCTTCTTCATCATCTAAGCACTGAAAAGTTACCGGGGTTTCGATCGCATGGAGCAAAGCTGAGTCTCGCCCTGGTTTAGTGATTAAACGGTCGATTGGCAAAATGCCGGTTAAACGGTTTTGACGATCTACCAAGTAAATGGTATCGGTATGCTCAGGGAGTTCGGACTTTAAGCGAAGATAATGCAGTACAACGTCGAGCGAGATATTATCGCGAACGGCGGTAGTATCTAGGTTCATCAGGCCGCCAGCGCTATCTTCTGGGTATGAAAGCACTTCGCCCAAATTGGCCCGAGTTTCAGTGTCGACCTCGAACAATACATCGGCTAACAACGCTTCTGGCAAGTCCGGAATCAAGTCGGCTAGCTCATCAATATCGAGAGCCTTGATGGCGTTGACCAGCTCTCGATTATCAAGCTCGTGGGCTAAATTCTTAAATACCCCTTCGCTCAACTCGGCTAGTACTTCGCCTTTCGCTTCTTTGGGCACGTGTACCCATGCTAGTGGTCGATTGGCCGGAGTGAGTTGTTCTAAGGCATCGGCGATATCGGCCGGGTGAGCTTCGGCAAATAGTTCAGCCACAGCGCTACTGTTATTTGCGTTTAGCAATTCAATAATGTCAGTAATCTGTGGCGTAGATTGATGCACGGTATGGCCTCCTATCCTCAAATGATCTAAATTTTATGTATTATAGCTGATTTAGTTTGGCTAAATAGTCTCTCGCTTCGCTAGGGTTGTCGCTACTGACGATTTTGCCAACTAAATATCTCAGCTTGCTGCTGTCGGCCTTCAATATTCGGTCCTTTACATCCAATAGGTAGGTCGCATCCATACTGAAGTTTTTCAGGCCAAGACCTAGAAGCAATCTTGTATAGCGAACGTTGCCCGCCATTTCGCCGCACAGCGACACGGGTATATCCGCTTTTTTACCAGCACGGATTACCTGCTTTATGAGCTGTAAAACAGCAGGGTGCATTGGATCGTAGAGGTAGTTGACTGCGTCGTCTACACGGTCTATTGCGAGTGTATATTGAATTAAGTCATTGGTGCCGATCGATAGAAAATCTAATTTTTGTGCAAAAAGATCGGCCATTATGGCGGCCGCGGGCACTTCAATCATGCCGCCGACTTTTATCCGCGAGTCAAAGGCAACACCCTCGGACTTCAACTCAGCTTTAGTCTGTTTTATGATCGTTAGTACTTGGTCAATTTCGTCAAAGTTACTCACCATCGGGATCATAATAGAGACCTTACCAAATGCTGAGGCTCTTAATATTGCCCGCAACTGAGGTTTGAAAATCTCGACATAGTTTAGGCACATACGAACGGCGCGAAGGCCTAAGGGGGACTCGCTAGATTGTTTGTTCGGATAGTCAAAGTCGAGTTGTTTGTCACCGCCGATGTCTAATGTGCGAATCACCACCGGTTTAGCTACGCTTATTGCGATACGCTTGTACTCGCGAAATTGCTCTGCTTCGTTAGGAGCTTGTTCGCGATTCATGAACAAATATTCGGTTCGATACAAGCCGACTCCGGCGGCGTTAACCTTGGTTAACGCTTTTACGTCTTTGGCGGTATCAATATTTCCAAGCAGTTGAATGCGTATGCCATCAGCTGTTCTACTGGCTATTTTAGTAAGTGTGTTGAGCTCGCGTTGTCGTGCGCGAATCTTGCTTTGACGAGTCTTGTATTCGCGCAAGACATTCGTGCTCGGGTTGATAATGATGATGCCGCGCATACCATCAACAATCAGCAGATCATTGTCGTTAATATACCGCGTGCTGCCATGCAATCCGACCACCGCTGGCATTTTTAGACTTCTGGCTATAATCGCAGTATGTGAAATTTGACTACCTAAGTCGGTAACAAATGACGCTACCTTACGGTCTTTGATAAATATCGTTTCGGCTGGTGACAAGTCTTTGCCGACAATGATTTTACCACCCAAATCTTCGTCATTAAATTCATCGAGGCTGTGTGAAACAATCTTTAAAAGATTCCTCAATACTCGGTTTGTTACGTGTTGAACGTCGCCCTTCTTGGCTCGAAGGTAGGCATCCTCCATCTGCTCGAAGACCTTGATTAGAGTGTCAGCCTGGGTTTGTAATGCGTATTCTGCATTAACCATCTCGTTGCGGATGATGGTTATTGAGGTATCCATAATCATCGGATCGCGAAGCATCAGCATATGTGCGTTGATAAATGCGGCGCTTTCTTTTGGCGCGTCTTTAGCGAGATTTTTGAGTAAGGCCTTGTAGGTATTTTCTGTTGCTAAAATGGCCGACCGAAAACGTTTTATTTCGTTCGCGACTTCAGCTTGTTCGATACTAGAGTGAGGTATCTCGATATCACTGTTTTTCAGTACGTATGCTTGGCCAATCGCGATGCCCCGCCCAATACCCGAACCGAATAGACTTAGCATCGTAGTTTACTCTTGCTCGTCAAAGTAGCTATTGATCAGCGTGGTCACAGCATCCATGGCCGCTTGTTCTTGCTCACCATTGGTGGTTATGGTCACCACGCTTCCAACCGAAGCTGCTAGCATCATAACCGACATAATGCTTTTAGCATCGGCGGTATGTGAGCCGAATTTGACTTCTACTCGGCAGCCAAATCGCGCCGCGGTGCTGACTAGTTTTGCCGATGCTCTAGCGTGCAGACCGAGTTTGTTAATGATTTCTATTTCTTGTTCAAGCATATTGATTTGGTTTGGTCGGCGAAAGTTATAGGCTCAGTTCGCGGTGACGAACAAGGGTTTGAATATTACTATGACCTGAAAAGTGAAGTTGCAGTAGGTTGGTAAGGTAGACCGATCGATGCTGCCCGCCGGTGCAGCCAATGCCTACGGTAATATAGTTACGATTATCGTTTATAAAGTGAGGCAGCCAGTGTTCGACAAAATTACGAATTTGCTGATACATCTCGGTGCAGACTGGCTTATTAGCAAGAAAATCTTGTACCGGCTGATCTAGACCGGTAAGCGGCTTTAGTTCTGCATGCCAGTGTGGGTTGGGTAAACAACGCACATCGAACATAAAATCTACATCAGTTGGGTTGCCATATTTAAATCCGAACGATTGAAACAGCAGGGTTAACGAGTGATCACTGCCATGTTCACTATCGTCTCGAATAATAGTACGTAGTTCGTGGGGTGTAGTCTTGGATGTATCGATTTTACGATCGGCGATGTTTGATAAGTGCTTGAGTAGCTCGCGTTCTCTATGGATCGCTTCAAGCAAAGATGTATTTTCGTCTGATAAAGGATGCTTGCGACGCGTTTCGCTGTAACGCTTGAGTAAGGTTGTGTCGTCTGCATCTACAAAAATGACACGTGTTTCTATATTGAATGACTTTAAGCTGCCAAAGCTTTCTTTGAGATCACCAATAAAATCTTGGTTGCGGGAATCGATGCTGATGGCACAGTTATGATGAGTGGTATTATTGCCGAGTACGCGCGCGGCCATTTCTGGTACCAACGAGGCAGGAAGGTTGTCTATGCAGTAGAACCCTAGGTCTTCTAATGCCTGCAGTGCGATAGTCTTTCCTGAGCCAGAGGTTCCGCTGATGATAAAGAATTTTGGTAGGATCGTTGCCATAGCTTAGCTTTGACTGGACCACGAGTCGATTAAATCTATAACGTCTGATGACGTTTTGGCATTCGATAACTGGCTTTTTTTATCCGCGTCGGACATCAGTCTAGCGATGTCAGCAAGCAAGTTTAGATGCTCTTGCGTTGCTTCTTTAGGCACTAGGAGCCCAAAAGCCAAATCAACGGCCTGCTTATCAATGCTGTTGTAATCAATTGGCTTCTCGAGTGAGATAATTGCCACAACCGCTGTTGTTGCTTGATCGCATCGGCTATGTGGTAGCGCGACGCCATTGCCAATGCCGGTATTGCCCAACTTCTCTCGCTCTAATAAGTGATGATAAATATCCTTTTCACGCGCTTCACCGTCTAAAGCGCTGGTCAGTAAACGCGCCATATCCTCGAGTAGCTTTTTGGCGCTACTGATATCGGCGTTAACAGAAATTAGGTCAACATCTAAGGTCTTTAATAGAACGCTGCGCGGCAGAGAAGAAGTGCTTGTCATTTGATATTAGTATCTAGTTATAAAAATCCACCGAAGTCGCAAACAATTTACCCAATAGAATAAATGGTCTGTGGCCGCGGTGGATTGTGGTCAGCGGTTTTCTTGTAATGTTGGGCAAGTGATTAGTGCGGCTAATCAGAGTTACTAATCAGAGTACTATTGTGTATCACATGCGTACAGTTTGTTGCCATAAATGCCTGGCAGCATTAGCTTTTCGCCTATTGTTCGAACTCGCTACTCGAATTCCTGATCTTTTAGAGCACCGCCATTACGGTGATGGTCGGTAATCTTTTCTTTGTGCTTTCGCACCTGAGAATCTAGTTTATCAGCTAAGTCATCTATTGTGGCGTACATGTTGCCTGAATCGGCGTGAGCATGCATGGTGATGCCTTTGGCGTTAATAGTTGCTTCAGCTTTATGATGTATTTTATCTACGTGCAACACCACATCGATACTGTTCAAATGATCAAAGTGCCGCTCGATACGTTCCATTTTTTCCCCTATGTAGTGCTTCATAGAGTCGGTTAAATCAATTTGATGACCTGAGATAGTTAACTGCATATGGTTCTCCTATTGAGATTGTAGCGGGTTGTTCTGGTCCGCCGATTGTCATGCATATCGTTTAGGGCGCCGTGCGCATTAAATAGGGCGAAAGGAGCGACTCCAATTTAAAGTCGCCCATCTGCATTGCATTGCGCTTTAGATCAACGATTTACGCTGACTCGATGGTGCAATATGCATGCTCTCGCGGTATTTAGCCACGGTGCGTCTGGCAACGATATGCCCTTGATGCTCCAACTCCTTAGCGATCTTACTGTCACTTAATGGTTTGCCTTTATTTTCAGCGTCAACCATTGTTTTAATGAACGAGCGGATTGCCGTCGAGCTTGAAGCAGCGCCATCAGTTGTACTGAGTGCGCTTGAAAAGAAATATTTAAGTTCAAAGACTCCACGCGGGCAAAGTAAATATTTACCCGATGTGGCGCGTGAAATTGTAGATTCGTGCATCTCGAGAGCCTCGGCTATGTCTTGTAAGACCATCGGTTGCATGGCTTGTTCGCCATCTTCGAAGAAACCCTGTTGGCGCTCAACAATGGCCTCTGTTACTAATAATAAGGTGTCGTAGCGACTCATCAAGCCCTTGATGAACATTTTAGCTTCGAGCAGGTTATTCCGGATGTAGTCGCTACCTTCTTCGTCTAGTTGGTTGGACTTTTTGTCGCCAGATTTGAGTAAATCAGAATAGGTGACATTAACTTTTAACTTAGTCTGATTGTCGGCGTTAAGTTGAGCGATCCATGACTGATTGATCTTCTTTATCACAACATCGGGGATAACATGGTTTTCGGCGTCGCTTTGAAATTCAGCGCTTATCCTTGGGTTGAGCTGGGTTATTAGGCTCAATGCATTGGATAAACTTTGATCACTTATATCTAGTTGTTTCTTAAGCTGAGCAAGGTTATGTGCGCCAAGCAGGTCAAGATGTTGCTCGACGATCATTTTAGCAATGACTAAGCCAATTGTTCCTTCTGCTTGAAGGTCTAACAACATGCCCAAACGCTCGCTTAAGTTTCGAGCGCCTACGCCAGTTGGCTCTAAGCTCTTAACTAGGCTCAACATTGCCGCGATCTCGTCTTCTTCTACATCAATTTCAGGCGTTAATATATCGACTAAGTCAGTTAATTCAGTAACAAGGTAGCCGTCGTGGTCGAGACTATGCAGTATCGTTTGCGCAATGAATTTGTCTTGCTGACTTAAGCTGGTCATTTGAATTTGCCAATCTAGGTGTTCAAATAATGTCTCTTGCTTAAACGCAAACTGAGTAAATTCAGTATCGCCGCTTGCTTGGTAGGTGCTGGAGTTAGTATTGGCTCGGTGTGATTCAAATGACTCCTGCCAATTGACCGCTAAGTCTTGCTCGGGTGCTAAGTGGTCGGTTTGTTCGATTTCAAAACTCGGATCTACTGCTTCACCAACTGGTTGCGGAATTCCGTTGTCTTGCGCGCGTTCGAATGTTTGGATTTGATCTACCGCTGTGACTTCTTGCTCAACGCGTTCAAGTAACGGATTTGAGTCAAGCGCTTGTTGAATTTCTAGTTCGAGGTCTAAAGAAGGTAGTTGCAGCAGTTTTAGCGACTGCTTGAGTTGCGGAGTAAGTGTAAGTTGCTGCGAAAGCTTTAAATTTAAGGTCTGTTTCATCTACTGCTAAAGTTCAACGACGTGAATTTAGTTTATACCCATGTTTTCGGTATTACCAATGAATATGACAAAATCTAAATTTTGAACTTTGAGCCTAGGTAAACGTCTCTTACACCTTGGTGGCTCAATATTTGTTTGGCGGTACCCTCGGTGAGCACACTGCCTTCGGTCAAAATATAGGAGTGGTCACAAATGTCTAATGTTTCTCGAACGTTGTGATCAGTGATGATGATGCCGATACCCGAATTACGAAGGTAGTCGATGATTTGCTGAATGTCACCGACTGAAATCGGATCGATACCGGCAAACGGCTCATCGAGTAAAATAAAGTATGGTTTTAGTGCGATAGCCCGAGCAATTTCGGCTCGCCGGCGCTCGCCGCCAGATAATGAGATTCCTAATGTATCGCGTTTGTGACCAATGTTGAATTCTTCCAAAAGCTGTTCGACGCGTCGACTACGTTGTTGCGGCGACATGGTTTTATCCGTCTCCAATACAGCCATAAGATTTTCAGCAACGGTTAGCTTGCGAAAGATCGACGGCTCCTGCGGTAGATAGCCAATGCCAAGTTTCGCTCTCGAATGCATTGGTAAATGACTGATGTCTTGACCGTTCAATAAAATCCGGCCACTGTTGCTTCGCACTAATCCAACGACCATATAAAAGCTGGTGGTCTTACCCGCGCCATTTGGTCCTAAAAGTCCAACGACTTGACCGCTTTCTACCGAGATGTTGATTTTTTTGACTACTTCGAGGCCTTTGTAGCTTTTACAGAGGTCGCGTGTTTCGAGAATGCTCATGCTTATTCCAAGTCTTTAATGCTGCGCTTTTAATCTACCTTTCTAGGCGGCGAAAGTGTGTGAATTTTTCAAGCTCTAGATTTTAACTAATCCGCTTACGGCTTTTTCTTGGGTGCAAGAATTAAGCGTGAGCGGCCTGATTTAGCTGGTACTGCCGTCGGCTCTAGCACTTGCTCGGTAGCGGTTTCGTCAGTTGTCGTTTTGCTTACAGAAGTCGCAGCCTTAGTGGTTGCTACTGGGTCTTGGACGTCATCTTTAAACGGGTCTTCAATCTTTCGTTTTGGTGCCGTTGAACCCGCTGCTCCGGCTGTATTTACGTTTGAATTACCCATTATACGCAACTTATCGGTAGCCATATTGTAGACAATTTTATTACCAGTTGCGGTCGAAGCGCCTTGCTTGAGGGCGGCTTTACCCGTTAGCGTGATGGTGTTGCTTGGGTAATCGACCAGTATTTTCTTAGCCCAGCCCTCAACGTCATTCGGCTGGCCATCGGGACGTTGTTTGAACCGTGCCAACGATCCGTCTGCGATGGCTTTGACTAACTCACCTTGTTGGTTGTAAGTGACCACCAACTTGTCGGCTTTGACCCGCAGTGTTCCTTGCACCACTAGCACGTTATTAGTCAGTGTTCTGACACCCGTTTTGAAATTGACTTCGGTGTCATCAGCTTCGATTTGCGCCGGTTGGTCTCGGTCGCTGCTTAGCGCAAGCGACAGAGCACTGTTAGTTAGACCGATGGTCAAGCCGATCGTAAGGCTAATGGCTAAGGATATTTTCATTTTTTTGCTCTTTTAGCTTGCCAGGTAAGTTCGAATATTGCACCACAAAAAGCGCCTGTGGTCAGTACAAGAGGCGAATCAGGCTAGCAATCAATTAGTTCGTTTTTGTTCTTCATCAAGCTTGCAAAATATACCATACAAGCTGACTGGCAGATGAACAAGCAAGGCTAAAATAACTCTTTGTTGTTGCTCTTGTCGAGCAATACCCGCATGCGTTTAGATTTTATTGTACCGCCTGGGCCGCGCGAGTCGGCTTCGACCACCACTTTAACATTGCCGGTCATCAGAACTTCGTCGCCGGTCGAGTTCATCCATCCTGAGTCAGCGTAAGTATGGCGTGGTGCAAAACCTTCTTGGTATTGAACAATATGCGGGTTATCGAACAGCGCGGTATCGTCGTCTGGAAAGTGGGCCATGCGATCGGCTTTAATTACAAAGCGTCGTTGGCCATTTTTGTCGAGACCGGTGGCGACAAAATTTTCAATGTAGTAGTCAGGGTCGTGGCGATTTTGAAAGTTTTGTAACTCAGGTTTATCTTCAACCATTGAAGTTTGCAGGTATATCCCGCCTAAGCCGACTAAGCCTAGGATCGATATATACAAGAGGGTTTCGAGTTGTTTCAAGTGATGTTGCCGTGTCTTCTATGGTTAACAAGCCTGTTTGTCACGAGCTGTATTTTCACCGCTATTGCGCACCAGTAATGCCAAGCGGATAACTGTCTTGACTGTAGAGTAATACATCACAGATCGAGCGTACGGCTCCCTGTCCACCTGTTAATGGAGAAACCCAGTCGGCAATATCTCGAACGATGAAGTGACCGTTCTCGACTGAAAACTTAAGGCCGCATTGGTTCATTACTGGCAAATCAATAACATCATCACCGACAAAGCAGCAGTCTTCGCCGCTTAGGTCTAGCTGCATAAGCAGTTGTTCGAACACCGCCCGCTTATCGCTTACGCCAAGATAGCAATGCTTGATACCAAGGTCATTTAAGCGAGTCTGTAGCGCCAATGATTTTCTCGCTGAGATGACACCAACCGCAATCCCGGCTGATTTGAGCATTTTTAAACCATGGCCATCTAATGCGTGAAAAACTTTCAGCTTTTCGCCATCTGCGCCGTAATATAACTTGCCGTCAGTCAGTACGCCGTCTACGTCGAATAACGCGAGCTTTACTCTGGCGGCCTTGGCCATTACTTCGTCGGAAACATGGTAAGGCAATGGTGGAAGTGTATTCATAAAACGCCTGCTCTTAACAAATCCTGCATGTTTAATGCGCCGACCACGCCAGATTCATCGGTAATCATTACGCCACTAATACTTTTTTGTTTCATTAGGCTCACCAGCTCGGCGGCCAAAATATTTGGTTTTGCGGTTATTGGGTTGGCGGTCATTACCTCAGAAATTAACGTGTCGATACTTATTTTTTCGGACAAGGTTCGGCGTAAATCACCATCGGTATAGATGCCTAACAGTCGATTATTTGCATCAATAACACCAGTCATACCCAAGCCTTTACTCGACATCTCTACCAATGCGTCTGACACTAGCGCTGTTTCGCGCACCAATGGTATCTCTTCGCCTTGGTGCATAATATCTTCGACATAGAGCAATAGACGTCGACCCAGCGAGCCGCCGGGATGTGAGCGAGCAAAATCTGTTTCATCAAAGTCCCTTGCGTTTAAGACCGCAATCGCCAGCGCATCGCCAACCGCTAGGGTAGCGGTGGTGCTCGCCGTTGGTGCCAAATTCATTGGGCAGGCTTCTTGCTCGATCGGAATGTTAACGTAGACATCTGATAATTTGGCTAAGGTAGAGCTTGGTACGCTGGCCAAACCAATAAGGCCGACACCCATGCGCTTGATAATCGGTAAAATTGCCAATACTTCCGAGGTTTCGCCCGAATTTGAGATGGCTAGCACTAAGTCCTTCGGCGTGATCATGCCAAGGTCGCCATGGCTGGCTTCGCCGGGGTGCACGAAAAAAGCCGGTGTGCCGGTGCTGGCTAAAGTGGCGGCTATCTTGTTAGCGATGTGGCCAGATTTCCCCATGCCCGTGACCACCACTCGGCCCTCGCAATCAAGGATGCGCTGGCAGGCTTCTTCAAACGTGCTGTCGAGTTGGTCAAGCTGACGCGTTATCGCATCAGCTTCGATGCTCAAAACCTGATAGGCAGAGTCAAGGAATGCAGTTTTTTTCATGTTCGAAGGGTATCGCCGTAGCGAGCAAAGATCAAACTGAGATGGAGATTAAGTAGCCAAGATAGGCGATGTAGCCAAACAGCAAAATAAACCCTTCGGTGCGGCTAAAGCGCCCCTTAGTTAACGCGAAGATGAACATAAGTGCAGTGAAGGCAAACATTACCGGAAAATCTCGCCATAGTGCGCTGGTGTCTATTTCGGTTGCTTGCAATGTGCCGGTGAGACCTAGTACACCTAGAGTATTGAAAACGTTTGAACCGATAATATTGCCGATGATCATGTCATGCACGCCTTTGCGAGCAGCGGCGATTGCGGCCGCCAGTTCAGGCAAGCTTGTACCAATTGCAACTATACTAAGCCCTATAATCAATTCGCCTACGCCAAAGTACTCGGCGATAGTGACGGCGCCACTGACCAACATTTTCGAGGCGGCGATCAGTATCAGTATGCTTAAGCCAGTCCAAGCCGCGTAAACGGCTGTCGATTTACTACGCCTTCTGTTGCTCGCAGTAATCGAGGGTTCTAGTTCTTGACTCTGCTGGGCTCTCGATGACCACACTAAGTAGCCAACTAAAACAGCCAGTAGAATAATACCGTCTAGAAATGACAGCAAGCCATCAAAAACCAAGGCCATTGCCAGCACGCCGGTAAGCAGAACGATTGGCATGTCGAGAGTCGCTGAAGAGCGGCTCACCGGCACTGCTCGTACAAGAGCCGCGCTGCCTAAGACCATACCAATATTGGTGATGTTTGAGCCTAATGCATTGCCGAGAGCTAGATTGCCTTTGCCATCTAAAGCCGCCATGCCCGAGACAAATAATTCGGGCGCAGAGGTGCCAAATCCGACAATCACGATACCTACTAAAAAAGTAGATATACCAAGATTTCCTGCCATTTCTGAGGCGTTGTCGACCAACATGTCGGCGCTCCACATAAGCAGAAAGAAGCCCACTAATACCAAGGCTACAGCGATTTCGATTTGCATTTAAAAGGGTCTCTGAGCAACATGCGCGTTACATTTTTTTGGCTGTGAATTGTGTTGTTTTAGCTGGCTAATTGCAACTAGAACTGTGTCGATCTATGGCGAATTTGCAAAATATTAAAATTACTCTAAGGGATACTGTCTAAACTAGGCTAGATGTTAGATAGATAGATACCGCATAGTAGTTGGATAAGTTGTTGGCCTATCACGATATACTCCTTAGAAAGATCTATAGGTGGTCAGTAATGTTAGATAGTATTAAGGATTTTGTGAAGGAACCTATGCCACGGCGCGTGTTGTTTTTCGATAACATGCTAACCCCAAGCTTGATCCAAGTGTTGTATTGGTTGGGGCTATTGACGGTGGTTTGGAACGGCCTCGGGCATTTTTTCTCGAACGGTTTTTTTGGCATATTCGAAGGCTTGGTTTATGTGGTTGGCGGTGTTATTGCTTTGCGAGTAATGGCTGAACTGGTCATGTTGTTGTTTAAAATTAATCAGAATCTTGAAACAATCGCTGACCGTACTGAACCTGATGTTGTTGCGGATCCGGCGTCGCTAGAAAGCTAAAGCGAAAAGCCTAGAAAGCTGAAATGCTGATGCGGTTTTGCCGGTCTTAGTTAATTACAGGTGCGGCGAGGGCTTGATTTTAGTTGAATCGACCTTAAGCATTGGCCTCATACTATTTGCCTACGAAGTAGCAGCGAGTTGCCAGCAATAATTGCTAGGCTCGGCAAGATGGGCAAATTTTTGTAACAATTCATTAATCTGAGGTTAAGCTAAGGTTTGCTATCCTTTATAAATCAGAAACGTGATGGGTTTTTTAGCCCATCGCTACAAACTACTTTTTGTTGGGAGACCACGATGAAATTAATAAAAAACGCTATCGCCAAATTATCGCTAGTGATCGGAGTGCTCTTTATGCTGTCGATCCAAGCGCAAGCCATGCAAGGCCCACAAGAGGTAGTAAAGCAAACCGTCGATTCGATGGTCGCTAAGTTGCAAGCCAACCGCGCCACCTACGAAGCTGACAACGACGCGCTTTATGACATGCTTGATAAAACGCTACTGCCTGCTCTGCACGTGCCACGCATGGCCGATTTAATTCTCGGTAAGCAGGCAGCAAATTCAGCAACCGAGCAACAAAAAAACGCTTTCGTTGAAGAGTTTAAGACCTTTTTATTGCATAGCTACGCTACTGGCTTGCTAAACGCGACAGGTAAAGAAGAGGTGGTATATGAGCCTATCAAGCTGGCAGCGGGCGACGATAAAGTTAAAGTTAAAGCAAAATTGATATCAGCTTCAGGCGAAGAATTTCCGATTGTCTTGTCGATGAGCAATCGTCGAGACACTCGCTGGCGTGCTTATAACCTCGACGTTGCAGGTATTGATTTTATTCGTACCTATCGTTCGAGTTTTGCTTTGACGCTGAAAGAAAAAGGCATAGATGGTTTGATCAGTGACCTTCGAGGTAAGAACTCGCGTTAAGCGTTATACTTGAATAACTATCTCGAAAGGCGAGCTTAGCTCGCCTTTTTTGGTTGTTATCGACGCCTTCTTTCTAACCCTTCCTAATCTTTCATATAACCCCTTCGAGAAAAATTTTGACTGAAGAAATACAATCTAATGTTGAGCGACAGCCGGCAATCTCCTTGCATGGGGTTAGTAAGCGTTATGGCAGTTTGCAAGCCTTGAACGAGGTTAGTTTCGATATCCAGCAAGGCGAATTTTTTGGCCTACTCGGTCCCAATGGAGCGGGAAAATCGACCTTAATAAGCGCAATTGCTGGCCTAATTAAAGTTAACGGCGGTAGCATTTCGATACTTGGGGCGGATGTCGAAAAAGACTATCGCCAAGCGCGTATGAATTTAGGTGTGGTTCCTCAAGAGATCGTCATGGATCCGTTTTTTACGGTACGCGAGACCTTAGAGTTTCAATCAGGTTATTTTGGCCTGCGCAATAATGGTGAGTGGATCGACGAGCTGCTGGAACAACTTGGCCTCAGTGATAAAGCCGACTCGAATATGCGAAAATTATCCGGTGGCATGAAGCGTCGGGTGCTTATTGCTCAAGCGTTAGTGCACAAACCGCAGGTATTGGTGTTGGATGAACCAACCGCTGGAGTCGATGTCGAATTGCGTCAATCGATGTGGCGCTTTGTTCGACGCTTGCACAAAGAGGGTCACACTATTGTGCTGACGACGCACTACTTGGAAGAGGCTGAAGAGTTGTGTGACCGCATCGCAATTATCAACAAAGGCCAATTGCTTGCGCTCGAAACCAAGGAGGACTTACTGGCACGAGGCTTGGGGAGCAAGTTGTTGGTTCGTGCGACTCACCCGATCGAGACCATCCCGGCTGAGTATCAAGATCGCATCTCGCGCTTGGCGGGCAATGAAGTGGAGCTAACAATACATCGAGACAGTGATTCAATAATGCAAATATTAGACCGTTTGAGAGCGGCCTCGATTAGTATCGAGTACGTTTCAGTACTAAGTGATAGCCTGGAAGACGTTTTTATCCGTATGACCGGCGAGCAAAATGGAGGTCAATCATGAACTGGGTAGCTACTTATACTCTGCTGGGTAAGGAAGTGACCCGCTGGCGTAAAGTCTGGATGCAAACTGTATTGGCGCCAGTGATTACAGCGCTATTGTATGTGCTGGTATTTGGTCACGTGTTGGAGGGCCGCGTTGAGGTCTTTCCTAGTGTCAGTTACACCGAGTTTTTGATTCCAGGATTGTTGATGATGACGGTGATTCAAAATGCGTTCGCGAATACTTCGTCTAGCCTGATTCAATCTAAAGTCATGGGCAGTATCGTATTCATACTGTTGCCGCCATTTTCAGCCTTGGAAATGTTCCTTGCTTATATAGGGGCGGCGGTCTTGCGCGGTCTTGCGGTCGGTCTTGGTGTGTTTTTATTGGCATTCTTTTATGTGCAGGTGCCGATTGAAAATATCTTTGTTATTCTCGCGTTTGCGGTATTGGGTAGTTATGTGATGGGGGCGCTAGGTTTGATCGCCGGGATGTGGGCTGAAAAGTTCGACCAAATAGCCGCCTTTCAAAGCTTTCTTATTGTGCCGTTGACCTTTTTGAGTGGCGTTTTTTATTCAATTAAATCGTTGCCGCCATTTTGGTATCAGCTGTCTAAAGCCAACCCATTTTTTTATATGATTGATGGCTTTCGTTATGGCTTTTTTGGTCAATCAGATCAACCGGTACTATTGAGTTTGGTGGTGATGCTTAGCGCCGCTGCGGTGCTAACATTGCTATGCGTGTCGATGTTGAAAAGTGGCTATAAGCTACGTGATGCGTAAGCGTCTTTAGGATTGATCCTTGGCTTCACCTCAGCAATACAAAGCTAAGCAAAGATTAATCTCGCAATTAGCCGCTGGAACTGGCTCAAATACTGGCTTTCGGGTATTCTTGCGCCCATTAAATACTCGACTTGAGAAAAACGAACTATGGTTACTCCTGAGCAACTAAAAAATTGGATTGAATCTGGCTTTGACGGCGCACAAGTTGCGGTAGAAGGCGATGGTCATCACTTTGAAGCCACTATTGTGGCGGCCGAATTTGATGGTAAGTCTCGTATTCAACGCCACCAACTAGTGTACGCCGCCTTAGGCGACAAAATGAAAGCTGAAGTACACGCGCTGTCGATGAAGACGCTTACTCCAGCGGAAGCATAAACTCATTAGGATACTGTAAGACTCAATAGGGGCCTTACGATTGACTATCTAACTCTACGATAAAACCGAATAAGAGGTTAATAAAATGACTGAACAAGCAACAATGCAAGAGCAAATTAAGCAAACCGTAAGCGACAATAAAGTAGTGCTTTTCATGAAAGGTAACGCTAACTTCCCGCAATGTGGGTTCTCAGGCAAAGCAGTGCAAATTTTGACCGCACTAGATGCCGAGTTTGTAACTGTCGACGTGCTAAGTAACGACCAAGTGCGTGAGGGCGTTAAAGCATATTCGAACTGGCCAACCATCCCTCAGTTGTATATTAACGGTGAATTTGTCGGTGGTAGTGACATCATGAATGAAATGTACGAAGCTGGTGAACTTAAAGACACTCTAAGCGTCTAATTTTGTAAGCACATAGATATCCTAAGAATAATAGCTGTATAAACTCAACGTATAACGCGTTGCTACCGAAGGAAATTCCAAAGACATGGACAAACTGATCGTAACTGGTGCTGGCCCACTTGATGGTGAAGTCATCATTTCGGGTGCTAAAAATGCGGCACTGCCAATTCTGATTTCATCATTGTTGGTTGATGGCAAATTAACGCTGAGCAATGTGCCTCATTTGCAGGACATCACCACCACCATGAGCTTACTTTCACACCTTGGTGTGGAAATGGAAATTGACGAGCGCATGAAAATTTGCGCTGATGCCAGCGGGTTAAACCAAAGTCGAGCTCCTTATGACTTGGTGAAAACCATGCGTGCTTCTATCTTGGTGCTTGGCCCTTTAGTCGCGCGCTTAGGTCATGCTGAAGTTTCATTGCCAGGCGGTTGCGCGATTGGTTCTCGGCCCGTAAACCTTCACATTAAAGGTTTAGAGGCGATGGGTGCTACGGTGAAAATCGAAGATGGTTACATCAAAGCGACCTGTGCTCGATTGCAAGGCGCGCGTATTTTTATGGATATGGTATCCGTGACCGGAACCGAAAACCTGATGATGGCGGCTTCGCTGGCACAAGGTACTACGGTAATAGAGAACGCTGCACGGGAGCCTGAAATAGTCGATTTGGCCAATTGCTTGAACGCGATGGGGGCCAAAGTATCTGGTGCCGGTACCTCCGAGTTAGTAATCGAAGGTGTCGACTCATTACATGATGCAAGTCATACCGTTATTGCTGACCGAATTGAAACCGGAACCTACCTAGTCGCCGGAGCGGTGACACGAGGTCGAGTTAAGGCTCGTGCGACTGACGCGACCTACTTAGATGCGGTTTTAGATAAGTTGGTAGAAGCGGGCGCTGACATAACCATTGATGGCGACAGCATTGAGCTAGATATGCATGGCAATCAGCCAAAGGCTGTGGATATTTATACCGCGCCCCATCCTGCTTTTCCGACCGATATGCAGGCTCAGTTCGTGACCATGAATTCGCTCGCTACCGGCACTAGCAAGGTAGTCGAGAACATTTTTGAAAACCGCTTTATGCATGTGCAAGAACTGCAACGCATGGGTGCAAAAATAGACCTTGAAGGTAATACTGCGTTTATAACTGGCCGCAATAAACTCCGTGGTGCGCCAGTCATGGCTACAGATTTACGTGCATCTGCGAGTCTTGTCCTGGCAGCACTAATGGCCGACAAGCCTACCGTTATTGACCGCATCTATCATATAGACCGCGGATACGAGAGCATTGAAGAAAAACTGTCACGTTTAGGCGCTAATATTCGTCGCGTGCCGGGCCATGTGTGGGACAAAGATCTTGCCTTACAAGAACTGGTTAAATAGACATCTAAAAGACTGAGCAACCGATGATTACTCTAGCGCTTTCTAAAGGCCGCATTCTCAAACAAACTTTACCTTTGCTTGAGAAGATTGGCATTACTCTAAAAGACGACCCGTTCACTAGTCGTAAATTAATCTTTGCAACTAACCGTGACGATTTGCAATGCGTGATTATTCGCGCCACCGATGTGCCGACCTATGTTCAGTTCGGTGCTGCTGATGCCGGAATCGTTGGTAAAGATGGGTTGCTCGAACACGGCGGCGAAGGCCTCTGCGAGTTGCTTGACCTGCAATACTCTAAATGCCGTTTGATGACGGCGGTACGTGTCGAAGACCTAGATCGCCCGAAAACGCAAAAGCGTCTGCGAGTGGCTACTAAATATGTGAAGTCGGCAAAGCGGTACTATGAATCGCAAGGGATACAGGCTGAGATTATCAAATTATACGGCGCTATGGAGTTAGCTCCGTTGGTTGGTTTAGCCGATGAAATCGTTGATTTAGTCGAAACCGGCAGTACCTTGAAGGCCAATAACCTTGTTGCCAAAGAAGTGGTGGCCTATAGCTCATGTCGACTGATTTCTAATGCCGCATCTATGCGAGTACAGCATGCGGCTATCTCAGAACTGGTAGACCAGCTATCTGCAGTTATTGAAAGCGAATAGCGTGACCTTATGAACGTCATGATTAAAAAGTTAAAGTCGTCCGATCCCCATTTTGCTTCAGCGCTAAATTCCTTGCTAAATCGTGATGAGACCTTAGAGTCAGGGGTTGAGGAAGTTGTCGCAGGGGTGATCACTGATGTGGCTGAAAATGGCGACCAAGCGTTGTTTCGTTATACCCAACAGTTCGATAATTTTGATCTCGAAGCACGTGGTTTAGAAGTTCGCCCAGCGCGCCTACAGCAAGCACTTGAAAATATTAGCCATGAGCAACGCCAAGCGCTCGAATATGCGGTTGAGCGAGTGCGCAACTATCACCAGCGGCAACTTGCCGAGTCTTGGAGCTACACTGAAGCCGACGGCACCCAATTAGGTCAAAAAATAACCCCAATGAAACGGGTTGGTGTTTATGTGCCTGGCGGCAAAGCAACCTACCCATCGTCGGTTATTATGAACGCAATACCGGCCAAGGTAGCGGGTGTAAAAGAGCTGATTATGGTCTCGCCGACGCCCAATGGTGAGTTCAACGATATGGTCTTGGCTGCCGCGCTGATGTCCGGCGTGGATCGAGTATTTAGAGTCGGTGGTGCGCAAGCAATAGCGGCATTGGCCTACGGAACAAAGACCATACCGGCGGTCGATAAAATTACCGGGCCGGGCAACATCTATGTTGCCACTGCTAAAAAGCAAGTGTTCGGTAAAGTTGGTATCGATATGATTGCTGGGCCATCTGAAGTGTTGGTGATAGCCGACGAGTCGGTTAACCCTGATTGGGTGGCAATGGATTTATTTGCTCAAGCCGAGCATGATGAAGTGGCTCAGTCGATTTTGTTAACGCAAAGCGAATTAATGGCAGAGCGAGTTCAGCAGTCGATTGATAAATTATTGCCAAGCATGGAGCGTGCGGCAATTATTCAGCAATCGCTGAAACGTAACGGCGCCATTATTATTGCTCAAACACGCGATGATATAATCGCTATCGCTGATGAAATTGCCGCCGAACATTTAGAAATTTTCACCGAAGACGCCGACAGCCTAGCTGAGCAGATTAGCAATGCCGGTGCTATGTTTATAGGTCCGTATAGCGCCGAATCATTAGGCGACTATTGCGCCGGCCCTAACCACGTATTGCCAACCGCTGGTACTGCGCGTTTCACCTCTCCACTAGGTGTTTACGATTTTCAAAAGCGCACTAGCATGATCAAGGTGTCGCGAGAAGGCGCTCAATCAATCGGTAAACACGCCTCGACACTGGCGCGTGGCGAATCGCTCACGGGACATGCCCGCTCGGCGGAATATCGTCTCGACAAATCTTAGGAAATCGGCTCACTAGCCTGATTGCGGTCCAAGGCTAGGCTTCTGTGCGACGATTCTTTAGTACTTTCATCGGCACGCCTGCGACTACATCAAACTCAGCGATGTTTTTATTGACGACGGTGCTAGCACCAATGATTGAGCCGGATTCAATACTCACACCATCGAGGACTTGAACATGGCTACCAAACCAAACGTTGTCGGCAATTTTTATGCCGCCCTGTGGAAACATGCCTTGTTTTTTAAACGGTAGCTGCAAGTCTGAGGTACCGTATGGCCCGCTGCCAATAAAATAGCAAAACGCGCCAACCAACACACTATCACCGAGGCTGACATCGCTACCTTCCATTGCATGCATTAGTGTGCTGATGCCGATAGTACACCCCGAGCCGATGGTAATATCGCCATTTTTACACGATAACACTACGTTACGACTAATAATGGTGTCGCTACCAATTTTGATTCCGTGGTTTGCACCCCCTTTTGCATCGAGTACTGCGCCGTCGTCAATGATTACGCCATCGGCAATCGTTATCTTCTGGCCGTGACGAATTGCAACCGCTTGGCCGAACACCACATTGCGCCCGACCCGACCTATAATGAAAGGGTACAGGGCTTTTCGCAATACCAAGCCTAAGGCACCGGGAACCCATGAGGCGAACAACATGATCAACTCGTATTTAACCAGGTACCAGATACTACTCGACCCTAGCGCGAGATCTTGGTAGCGAGCAAAGGCCGATTTACTGCTGTCAGTAAGCTGCTCATGTAGCGTTCCTTCGGAAAGGCCTGGCTTGGAATTATCAGTCATGATGAGTCTAATGATTTTTTGTATTGGCCTATTTTACCCTGAATCGAGAAATGAGTTTTTGAATTCAACTTTTATGCAATGAAACCGAGTTTTTTTTAATAAATCGGATGGTTGAGGTTGCGTTTAAAGCCTTAGATCCTTCGCTGCGCTCAGGATGACGCTAGTTAGATTCGGGATGACGCTAGTTAGATTCGGGATGACGGTAGTTAGATTCGGGATGACGGTAGTTAGATTCGGGATGACGGTAGTTAGATTCGGGATGACGTTGGTTAGATTCGGGATGACGTTGGTTAGATTCGGGATGACGTTGGTTAGGTTCAGGATGACGTTGGTTAGATTCGGGATGACGGTGGTTAGGTTCAGGATGACGTTGTCTCTAACGCATGACCGAGTAGAATCTGATGCTGTTAGATCGTTGTCATTGATGTCGAGCTTTGTATAGCTGAATCCTGCCTTGCCATCTGAATCATCGTGATTACTGACATCGAGCCGATTCGAATAACCGTGCTGGCCAATCACCACAACGGCGCAGCCGATATCAATACCTGATGGATAATTGCCTCGGACCATTGAGCCCGAATCCGGCCAGTCGAAATTTGAACGGTGGTAGAACGACTATAGTCTCTTCGCGATGGAGCAATAGAAGCCTCAATATAGGAATATTTTTTAGCGGCAGGTGCCTTATGCTGATGGGTCGGTTGCGCAACCGCATGAGGTGCTAGGCTTGTAAATAGTGGCAAGCATGTGTCATCTATTGCTGAGTTAATTTAAAAACTAACTCTACCCTAGATCATATTTACAATCCCTGGATGAGGCCAATACACTGATTGGCCGAGTATAAAAAATATTCGCACGGATAGCTTAAGAAACTACGCTGGAGATAAATAGTTTTAAGATAAATCAAAAAATCAGAGTCGACCTTAACGCAGGTGTCCGAGTAAGAGCACAAGCATAAAGCTGTGACTTGAGATTATGATTAAAGACCTCTGCTATCGCGCAAAGTACAACTTTAGTGCCTAAAACAACCAAACAAAAAACCTGAGCGCCAACCAAACCAGACCAGCAACCGCCAACAACAAAGAACCATTAACGGTGTATTTTAGAGCCTTATACGCAGGCAAATTCGTTTCCTTTAGACGTTTAGACTTATCTAATAAAGGCACCAGCGTGCTGAAGGTTCTGTTCGCGAAGCCGCGTTTATCCTCATCGGTATTGGGTACTACCGTTGCACGCATCAATAACTTATAAGGCCAGTTGAGCAGTCGGCCAATTGGCGACATTGGGCGTTCTATAT
>JBLHXJ010000010.1:0-26674 GCA_047629535.1 Arenicella sp.
ATCCGGTGCGTTAGACCACTTCGCCACGCCCCATTCTCATTTCATTTATCACAATTCTTGGCTTTCCTTGCCTAGCGATTAGTTCACTCCGTAAACCGAGGCGAATTCTAACGCTATTAGAATATAGTTCAAGCATTATATTTAAACTAGACTCAATAAAGGGTGATTATTTAACCCTTTAGCAACAAAACCAACTGAATATGATGGTCGCTTTGCAAATATTTCCAAACCCTGCTGCTGGCTAGACACCGGCATAAAAACCGAACCGCCTGAACCACTCATACGGGGTTGTCCGTATTCACTAAGCCACTCGATAAGACTATTTACTTGCGGGTATTCAGCCCTAACAATCGCTTCCAGTTGATTTTCACCAAAGCTTGAATCGATGCCTTTCTCGAGAGCGCGTATTTTCTTCATCTCGGGGGCTGCTGTCAAATGTTTATTGCTAAAAATTTGTGCTGTTGACACACTTATTTGAGGGTTTAAAACCAGAAACCACGTTTCAGCCAATTTCAGCGGCGTTAATTGCTCGCCAACGCCCTCCGCCCAAGCGGATCGGCCCATCACAAACACGGGCACATCAGCGCCTAATGATAAGCCTATTTCGGCTAATTTTTGACGACTTAGACCGATATTCCAGAGAACATTCAAGGCGATCAACACAGTGGCCGCATCGGAACTTCCGCCGCCCAAGCCTCCGCCGATGGGTAAGCGCTTAGTAATGCCTATTTCTACCCCACATTCTGACGCGGCATATCGTTTTAATAACTTTGCTGCTCGCAAGCATAAATCAAGCTCTTCAGAGAAGCCCAGATCATAATTTCGACTGATTTTAGCGTGGCTATTTATCTGGAAATACAAATCATCGCCATAATCAACAAATTGAAACACAGTTTGAAGGTTGTGATAGCCATCAGCCCGTTTACCAACGATGTGCAGAAATAGGTTGATCTTTGCTGGCGCCGGCCAGGCCTTGCTTGCCGGGTACGCTGCCTTGCTCATAGCGTCCAACCCTTGGTTATTAGCTTTACTACGATTTGCCTATTCACCGGCGCGCTTTTCTTGCTCAACACCGACCCTTTCTCTATATGCGATAAATTCTTAGTAGCGACAATTTTTCTCGGCATCGATTGCCCATCGTAATCGCGGTAGTCTGAGTACTTAATAAGCCAACCTAACTGCTCAAGCGTGTCAATCTGTTGATTCTGATCAAGCGTATAACGGTAAGCGGACTCTTTTGCCGGTAAGACAAACATCCATGAGCTCAGAGAGTCAATCGGAATTGGCCAGCCAACAATACGAGTTAACAACTGTTCAGCGCTGGCGCCTCGGTGCAGCAAACCATTATTATCAGACAGTTGCACGCCGTACTCATCAAATTGAAGCTTTATTGCGCCCATTCCTAATGGACCAAACATGCGAACTCCATTTGCCTGATCAGCAAACTCCCATATCAAATTAGCCTGTTCATTTAGATCTGGAGTAGACAAGCCAACCTTGGCTGAGTATCTCCATGAACTGAGGCTTTGAGTGTATTGCCGACGCTCGGCAAAAAATTCTGCGCTAGAGTGCCAACTCACTTCTGCGTCAGTGCTGGAGCCATCGGGCAAGGATTGGCACGCGGTCAAAACAGCTGGCAATAAGGTGACCACCAGCAAACGACGGGAAAGGTTCAAAATACGACTTAAGCAAGCGTTCAAAACTATATCTCTATGGCAATGCTAAACCAATTCTAATCGGGTTCATTTTGAGATACAGCGCTGTCGCCGCTCTCGCCATCTGCCGGAGGCACATCTAGGTGAATGCCATAGCGCTCAATAACCTTGTTTAGCACCGGGTTATCGCTTTCTTCGGCGTACGATTTCAATAGCACCGCACGAGCTTGTTCTTGCTCTCCCGACTCCCACAACACTTCGCCTAAATGAGCCGCCACTTCAGCCTCAGGACTGGCGTCGTAGGCTTTTTTCAAAAATGCTATAGCCGTATCAAAATCTTTTAATCTATACGACACCCAGCCCATACTATCTAAAATATGGGCATCGTTTGGTCGTAACGCTAAGGCTTTAACAATCAACTCCCTCGCCTCCTCATAGCGATCAGTTTGATCGGCCAGCGTATAGCCTAAGGCATTCAGGGCATTGGCATGCTTTGGTCGCTGAGCGATAATTGCACGTAAATCTTGCTCGGCAAGATCAATTTTACGCAGTTCGGCCGCGACTAGAGCACGCGCGTATAACAACTCCAAATTGTCTGGCAAATAAACCAGCGTTTCACTTATATAGCCAAACGCCTCATCGTATTGATGAGCGCTCATCAATAAATAGTGACGAGTAATGGCTACTTGCAGGTAATCATCTTCGGTTCGAGGCTGCAGCGCGCGCAAGGTATTGACCGCAAGCTCAACCCCTTGAGTTTGGTTACGCATGTTGGCTACTTGAATTTGAGCGCGCACATATAACGATTCATCTTTAATATTGTCGAACAACTGCTCAGCTGTGAGGTATTTCTTTTCCATCACAGCTAAGCGCGCCAGCGACCAGCGAATCTCATCATTCTTTGGCTCAAGTCTTAACGCCTTGGATAGATGCCGTCTAGAATTTTTGTTGTTATCAAGCTGCTCAGCCAATGCTGCCGAGTATTGCAATGCACTAACGTTGTTTGGCGCATCGCTGAGCACCTCAAGCATTAACTGATAGGCCCCAGCATAGTTTTCAGCGCGACCGAGTTCGGCCGCATGATTGACCCTCATTGCGACTGAATTCGGGTAGTCTTTTACAAACTGATCAATAAAAGCAGCACGCTCTTCGAGCTTATTTTGTTCACCGAGTAAACCCGCATTAAGCTGGGCAGCTAAATCCCACCCTGGTTTCAGAGAAAGAGCTTGGTCGACCCACACTTCGGCCGCCTCATATTTCTTAAATACTTGTGCGACATAAGCCGAACTTAGTAAAACTTGCGCCGATTCAGGGTATTCCTGAACCATGTAGTCGGCGATTTCAAAGCCCGCCTCTGGATTTTTTTGACGCACCAACAACCCCGCGAGCTGTTTAATATACGACTCGATATCTTGCTCAGCTATTTGTAATTCTATCGCTACCTTTGCCGCCTCAAACTGTTGCGAGCCGACCAATGACAAAATATTCATATTTTGAGCATTTATACTCTCAGGCTTCAAGCTTAGCCACATTTGTGCGGCCTCAGCGGCGGCATCGTAGTCGGCGTTTCGCAAAGCCAGCATGGTGGCCATTCGCGCAATCCTGAAGTCTTGAGTTTTATTCGCCACCAAGATTCCGTTATTGGTGGCTGTTGTCCAATCACCCTGAAACGAGGCGAAATTCATTACTAGTAATTGCTCCAGTGTATCGGCGTCTAAGTCCTGTAGCGGCAGGTATAAGTCCTCACTCAGCTCGGAGTCGGCTGCAATATCAATTTGGTCGGGGTTTGCTTCGACCACGACATCCCGATTATTCTCTGTTTGCTCGGCACGATTTTGTTGTGCTTGCTCCGCTAAGACACCCGGCGACAAACGAGGCTTATGCGAATTTGAGCCTCCGGCACAGGCCGCAAGCGATAAGCAAAGCAATATACTTAGACTAATTTTCTTCAAAGAAGACTCTTTAACGGCGGTTTCAGGCATGTGTGACATCTATTAGATTATATACTCAGGAATCTAGGCGTAAATTCTGCAGGGTTAATTTGAAAATCAAAATTTTGTCTGACAAATTCTTACATAGTTTGCTTAACTTTATCAGACGGAGTAACTACAATCAGCACTTAGTTTTTACACTAATTTAGAGTTCAGCATAACTCCAGTACAAGCGCGAAGTGCTCAAGATTGATCATAAAATTAACATTAGTGAAAAAATATAAGTGTAATAGCTGGATGTTGCGCGATGTTTTTAGCAAAAAACTTAAATCTAGTTAGGCTTTTTATGATTCGCTGTCGTCAGGCTGTGATTTCGAATAACTAGTTTACACCTCAAATAGTCACAACGAACTCTTTCATTACCTGCAATATATGTTTAGGCAGTAGTTAAATAAAAGGGTCCTAAATAACCACCTAAAGTTTAGCAATATACTATGCACAGCAGTCTCATCGCGTTTCTTGCCGCACTCGGATTTATAGCATTTGGCTATCTAAGTATGCTTCGCCTACTTAGTAAGCAAAGTTTCGGGCAGCGTAGCTTTAAGCAATACTTGAATGGCATCACCACCAGTCAATTCTTAAGTAATCTAGGCAGTAGCGCCTTTTTCGTGAGCTTACCTGCGACTAGCTTACTCTTGTTTTGGGGCTGGGGGCCAGCGGTGCTCTGGTTGCTAATTTTTCATCTACTTGTAGAGTCAATTGGACAGCTTCAATACAGCTCACAAGCAGCTAGCAGCCGTGGCAATACTCAAAACAATAGTATCGCCGACTACTTATTAAGAGCTGAGAGCGGCAGACTAGCGATTCTAGAGCAAGGCCTTATTCAAGCCTTCTTTTTACTTTCTATGGGCGTCGTTACCGCACTACTGGCAACGCTGATAGACCGCCAGTCAGGCCTTTTATTTGCCCTGCTTTTTTTACTCCCAGCTAGAGCGCTATTACGACACTCAAGCTCAAGTCTGCCACTGAGCGCTCGAGTCATCGGTTCGGCGGCACTGCTAGGCCTAGGATTAGCCTTTAGCAATCAGCTTGGCTTTTCCATCTATGGCGACTGGGCGCCGCTTGGTGAGGCGGTTCCATGGCTGCGATTCAATAACCCAACGGTAATAGCCGCGGTACTAACGGTGGCCGTTTTCAGATTAGAAAAAGACGCTGGTTTTAAAAAAGATCTGTCGTCATTTGCCGGACTCATCATTGTCTTATTGGTGGTGGCGATGACAGTGCAACTAGTGTGGTCACAACCAGGCCTAGATGCGCCCATGAACGATGCGCAGAGCAACAATGACGGCCTGCCTTGGTTTATAAGCCTGAGCTTGATTATTTTTGCTGGCTTCTCCGCATTGTTGATACGTCTACTCAACGAAGAAGACAATCAGGCCGAATCGGGGGCCGAGCAGTTTGCTCGCCTGCAAGGCGGCAGCTTGGTACATCTGGTATTTATGCTTTTGCTAGTGTTGAGCTTGGCATCGGCATTGGGTATAGGCGCATGGAAAACTCACTATCTAAATTGGAGTGAGTCAATCAACATTCTGGATCACTTAAATTTAGCCATCTCAAGCACCTTGCATCTTATTAGCACCCAGACCGAGTCTGGCACTCTTATGCATACCGTTCTATTGGCGGCTCTTTGTTTTGCAGGCT
The DNA here is from genome assembly GCA_047629535.1 of Arenicella sp. Lineage (GTDB taxonomy): Bacteria > Pseudomonadota > Gammaproteobacteria > Arenicellales > Arenicellaceae > Arenicella. The sequence continues at coordinate 5,288 of JBLHXJ010000010.1, forward strand.
TCAGCTTTATGCTTAATTGTGCGGTCCAGCTAACGGTCGAGGAGCGCCAGAAGCAAAATATATATTGGTTGTTAGTAGAGTCTAAAATTCTACAAGCGATTCTCATTTTCGTTGCCGCCAGCTACTTTATCTCTAACGGCATCAGCATCGATATCTGGTTAGTAATCGGCTTGCTGGGGTGGATGTTAGCAACTCATTTAATGCTTGGCATGAGCTTGAGCGAGGAAAGGTCAGGATTACAGAGTTCGGCATTTACCATAGTTAGTGGCGCCTTGATTGTGATTGGTTCATTGCAAGCTGTGTTGATCACCTTTAATTGGCTAAGCTCGGCTTACTATGGGTATGCGCTATGCGGCATGGCACTGATAGTTATATCAAGCCTGCTATGGTGGCGCTCAATACCGCAACTAATTCAAAATTTCGATCAGAATTCCAGCGACGATTTGTTCTAGAACAGTCAAAAACAGGGTAAAATACCCTGTTGAGACAAATTAGAGTCAATCCTTAAAGGCCCTCAATCGAGAATAATATTTCGAGTTTTAAGGTCATTTTTCACACTTATCGATTAAGGTCGGTCACATAAGTCATGCATGTTTTATCCATCGGTTTAAATCACACCACCGCTCCGCTTGAGGTGCGCGAACGCGCAGCCGTTGCCGCCGAGCACCTCGATGATGCACTGCTAGATATCTCAAAACACACTGGCATCGAGGAAGCGACTATTCTTTCGACCTGCAACCGAACTGAAGTATATTGCCAAGTCCCTGAATCAAATATCGACGTTGTTAGCGACTGGCTATGTGACTTTCACCAGCTGCGAAAAGATGAAGTCGCACCATTCTTATACACTTTCCCGGGACAAGCGGCCGTCAAACACGCATTCCGTGTCGCTGCTGGTTTAGATTCGATGGTGATCGGCGAGCCACAAATACTCGGGCAAATGAAAACCGCGTTTGCTAAAGCACATAAAAATGGCAACACCGGCAAAATACTAAACCGCTTATTTCAACACACTTTCTCAGTAGCCAAAGAGATTCGTACCAGCACCAACATTGGTAGCCACGCAGTGTCAGTCGCTTATGCCGCGGTGTCGCTGTCTAAGCAAATTTTTTCAGACATATCAAAGCAAACGGTTCTGCTGATCGGTGCGGGAGAAACAATAGAACTCACCTGCCGCCACTTATATGCGCAAGGCGTGCGTGACATCATTGTCGCCAATCGCACCGTCGAACGCGCCGAAAGCTTAGCCAAAGAGTTCGGTGCTAAGGTTATTTCACTGCACGAGTTACCTACTCGCCTATCCGATGCTGACATGGTCTTTAGTTCGACTGCTAGTACGCTGCCTATTTTGGGCAAGGGCGCGTTTGAAAGCGCCTTGAAAGAACGTAGAAACAAGCCAGTGCTGGTCGTTGATTTGGCGGTTCCGCGAGATGTCGAGAAAGAAGTTGGCGATTTAAGCAATGTTTACTTATATACGGTTGATGACTTACAGCAGGTAGTCTCTGACAATTTGGAATCACGTCGACACGCCGCGATTGAAGCAGAGAAAATTATTGACGAACAAACATTGCAGTTCATGCATTGGTTTCAAAATTTACAATCGATTCCAACCATACGCCAGTTGCGTGATCGCACTAGCTCGATCACCGAGAACGAATTACTAAACGCCAAGAAGCGTTTAAAAGCAGGCGAAGACCCGAGCGTGGTTCTCGAGCATTTCGCCTACGCCCTTTCGCAAAAATTCATGCATCATCCGACCGAATCATTGCGGCAAAAACATGACGAAGCCCTACTTTCAGCAACCCGAGAGCTGTTCGGCCTAGACAACCAATAATAAAAAGAGAAACAACGTGAAAGATTCCATCCGCTTTAAGCTGGAAAACCTAGTCGATCGTCAAGAAGAGCTGAACGCGCTTTTGTCCCAGCCTGAAACAATGAGCGACCAAAACGTTTTTCGCAAACTTAGTATTGAGCTGTCAGAGATTGCGCCAATTATTGAAAACTTCCAAGAGTATCGTGCTTTAGAAGGCGATGCCGAAGCCGCGCAAATGATGATCGACGAAGACGATAAAGAGATGCGCAAAATGGGGCATGACGAAATGAACGAGATCAAGGCTCGTCAAGAAGTCTTGCTCAGTGACCTGCAAAAGCTACTACTACCCAAAGACCCGAATGACGATAGCAATATCTTCTTAGAAATTCGCGCCGGTACGGGTGGCGATGAAGCGGCTATTTTCTCTGGTGACTTATTCAAGATGTACCAAACCTATGCTGAATCACAAAAATGGCAGGTCGAAGTATTGAGCAAGAATGAAGGCGAGCACGGCGGTTATAAAGAAATAATTTCACGTATCGTTGGCCACGGAGCGTATTCAAAATTAAAGTTTGAATCGGGTGCACATCGAGTTCAACGCGTGCCTGAAACTGAAACTCAAGGTCGAGTTCATACTTCCGCCTGTACCGTAGCAATTCTGCCAGAGGCTGACGAAATTGCTAATGACATGGAGATCAACTCAGCGGATCTGAGAATCGACACCTATCGCGCCTCGGGTTCAGGCGGTCAGCACGTTAATAAAACTGATTCTGCGGTGCGCTTAACGCACATCCCAACCGGCACCGTGGTTGAGTGCCAAGACGAGCGATCGCAGCATAAAAACAAAGCCCGCGCGATGTCGATGCTTAAAGCTCGCATCTTAGATGCCGAGCGGCAAGCACAGAACGCCGAGCAAGCTGAAACACGTAAAAGCTTGATTGGTAGTGGTGATAGATCTGAACGCATACGCACCTACAATTACCCGCAAGGACGCATTAGCGACCATCGTATAAACCTAACACTGTACAAATTGGACTCGGTAATGGGCGGCGATTTAGGCCAAGTAGTCGATCCGTTGACGATCGAGCATCAGGCTAACTTACTCGCCGAACTAGGCGATAATGCATAGCATCCGCAGGCAATAACTCGACCTATTATGCTCAGCTATCAGGCGCTAATTAACGACGCCACCAAACAGCTCTATGACAGCACTGAGACACCTCGGATCGATTCCGAAGTGCTGATGCAAATGGTTCTAAAAAAAGACATGGCCTGGCTGATTGGCTATGGAGACACGCTTGCCACAGCTGAGCATACTAAGCTGTTTTATGACTTAGTAGCAAAGCGTCACGCTGGGCAGCCTATTGCGTACCTGTCCGGGTTTCGAGAGTTTTGGTCGCTAGACCTCAAGGTTAATGAGAATGTTTTGATACCAAGGCCAGACACTGAAACCCTGGTTGAAGAGGCCTTAGAGCTCCTGCCTAAAGACCACGCCATCAACGTGCTTGATCTTGGCACAGGCAGCGGCGCGATTGCTCTATCAATCGCCAAAGAGCGGCCGCTGGCTAAGGTCATTGCAGTTGAATATCAGGCGGGCGCTTTAGCGGTCGCTAAACACAACGCACAGCGTAACAACATAGCAAATGTGGAGTTCCGTCTAAGCGATTGGTTTTCCGCTATAGCCCCCTCGGAGCAGTTTGACCTAATAGCGTCGAACCCTCCCTATGTTGAACCTGGCGACCCGCACTTGCAACAAGGCGACTTGCGCTTTGAACCTATTACCGCCCTAACCGCTGCAGAAAACGGCTTTGCTGATATCCGAAAAATAATAGAAGCCGCGCCTGCACAACTAAAGGATAGCGGCTGGTTGATCATTGAACATGGGTTTAACCAAGCCGAACATGTAGCCGAACTTTTCCATACAAACGGTTTTAGTCAGGTCAACTTATGCATAGATATTAATCACCTACCGCGTTGTACGTATGGTAAAAAAAAGGCCCTTGGAACCAAGGTGATAGAATCATGAATGACCTGTTTCAAGAAATACGTCGAATCATCCTAGTTGGTGACGCCACCGAGAAATGCCAAGCAACTCATGCGCTTGCCGCAAATCTAGCGAACTTTTCGCTGGACCATCAAGCTGAGGCGATAGAAATACCCGAGCCAGGTTATCCACCTAGCCTACAATTGGTAGCACCCAGAGAGCTCAAACGCCGAGGAATACAAAGCCAAGAAGGCCGCAACACCTTGATGCACGCGATTGCACACATAGAGTTCAACGCAATAAACTTGGCACTCGACGCGGCTTATCGGTTTCGCAATCAGCCAATTGAATACTATCAAGACTGGATTAAAATCGCCGATGACGAAGCACGGCACTTTGGCTTAATTCGCGATTACCTAAATCAACATGGTTGCGACTACGGTGATTACAAAGCACATAATGGGCTTTGGGAAATGGCGGTCGACACACAGCATGATGTCGTTGCGCGTATGGCCTTGGTGCCGCGCGTGCTTGAAGCTCGCGGCCTCGATGTAACTCCGGGGATTATTCAAAAATTTGAGCGCGCTGATGATCAAGTTGCGGTGGAAATTTTAAAGGTGATCTACAACGATGAAATTGTGCATGTGCTCACTGGCTCGCAATGGTTTTTCTATCAATGCAAACAACGAGACTTAGAACCCAGGGTGACGTTCACAAATATGGTTGAACGCTACCTACACGGTCAGCTTAGAGGCCCATTCAATATCGCGGCGCGACTTCAAGCTGGCTTTGATGAGATTGAAATGGCTTCGCTGAATGCACGTTTTGGCTAGATTCAGGTAGGTCCGTCTAGGACCACATCATTGTAATCGGTACGGTTAACAAATATTTAAGTTGAAAAAATCATGGGCCTGTATATAAGTACTGTCGAAGGAGCCGTTGAAGGTTTCACCAAGAACACACTAAACCGAGGCTAAACAGTATGCATGCTGAGTTCGATTCACTCCGCCAATGGCTTTCGAGCCAGATCTTAGGCCAACCCAAATTGGTTGACCGTCTGCTGATTGCGCTATTAGCTGATGGCCACTTATTGGTCGAGGGCGCACCAGGCTTAGCCAAAACGAAAGCAATAAAATCGTTAGCAGAAGGCATTGAAGGTAGTTTTCAGCGCATTCAGTTCACCCCTGATTTATTACCCTCGGATATCACCGGTACAGAAATTTACCGCCAAGAAACGTCAACCTTCGACTTTCAGCAAGGGCCAATTTTTAATAATTTAGTCCTCGCCGACGAGATCAATAGAGCACCAGCTAAGGTTCAATCCGCGTTACTAGAAGGTATGTCAGAGCGGCAGGTCAGTGTTGGCCGAGAAACCTTTGACTTACCGCCGCTGTTCTTGGTTATGGCAACCCAAAACCCAATTGAGCAAGAAGGCACCTACCCACTGCCCGAAGCGCAGCTAGATCGCTTTTTAATGCACGTCCGCATAGGCTACCCTGATATTAACGCTGAAAAACAAATTCTAGCGCTGTCTCGGGGTGAAGCGTTGTCCGACCAAGCGGCAAAGCCGGCGCAGGAAATTTCTCAACAATCAATCCTCACTGCTCGCAAAGAAGTAATGCAAGTACACATGGCCGAGTCAATTGATGAATATCTAGTGCAGCTTATTCTGGCGACTCGAAACCCGGCTGCCTATGCCAGTGATTTGGCCAGCTGGCTAGAATTTGGTGCTAGCCCAAGGGCAACCATCGCTATCGATCGCTGCGCTCGAGCACACGCGTGGCTAGATCAACGTGATTTCGTCTCCCCCGATGACATACGAGCAGTTGCTCACGACTGCTTACGCCACCGACTTATCTTAAGCTACGAAGCCGAAGCGGATGGCATTACCACCGACAAAGTCATTGATCAGTTGCTGACTCATGTGGCGGTAGCCTAAACTTAAATATTTATAAATCGAAATGATCCCCACCCAAGCCCAATTCGAGGCGTTGAGCGAGCACGGCATTGTCACCGACCTAGCCCGCCTATTAGGCGCTCGTCATTGGGCGCAAGGCCTAAGCTTATTCTCTCGCCAAGCGGCTCGAAACCTATTGCTTGGCAATCTACGCTCACGCTTTCGTGGCCGCGGCATGGAGTTTGAAGAAGTTCGACGTTACCAAGCCGGAGACGATATTCGCACAATCGATTGGAAAGTCTCAGCTCGAGCACAGGGTACCTATACCAAGTTATTTTGTGAAGAACGAGAGCGGCCTTGCCACATTTTAGTTGATCAACGTCGTTCACTCTATTTCGGTTCAAACCTGCAATTCAAATCGGTGCTGGCAGCTGAATTGGCTGCGGCTATCGCTTGGGCCGCATTAAAAGGCGGCGATCGCGTTGGCGGCCAAGTTATTGGCGAGCATCACACCAGCGACAGTAGAGCCCGCCGTAGTAAACAAGCGGTACTGCGCTTTATTCACGATGTGCATGAGGGCAACCATCAATTAGCCACTCAGCCTGAGAATATAGCCTCGGCAAAAATCAGCTTAGCAATCAGCTTAGAAGAATGCCGTCGCATTACTCGACCTGGCACGGCAATCTTTATTATCAGCGACTTTCATGACTTTGATCATTCAGCGGCTAAGTCATTAAGCAATCTCGGTAAGCATGCCGATCTGACGCTATTACAAGTATCCGACAAGCTAGAACAGCAGCTACCAAACCTAGGCAATGTGGCAATCAGTAACGGCCAACAATCGGCCAAAATAAATCTCTCTAATGCACTAACAAAGGCCTATCGAAAAACGCGTTCAGATAAACAAGACCTGTTGATCAGCTCAGCCACAAAAGCACGCGCTCTTTACGCCAATATCGACACCTCGCAAACCGCACGGCAAGCCTTGATTCGGCTCTTTACCAGCTAGTCATGAACCAGCAACTGACAGACTTTTTAGAACAGCAATTACGCCCGCCACAAACGCCAGAGGCGATAAGCTGGTGGCCTGTCGCGCCTGGATGGTGGATTGTGACAGCTTTGCTGATAGTACTAATCAGTTACGCTGTTATTAAATTGAGACAACATCGGACGAAGAATAGCTACCGTAAAATCGCTATGATGTTGCTAGATTGGCATTATTCAGAATGGCAGTTACAACAAAACGATGGCGAATATCTGCAGGCGGCCAACTCGGTGATCAAACGCGCGTGTTCACACATAGATAAGAATTCGCGAAAGCTATCAGGCCACGATTGGGTCAACTATTTGAATGCCCTTTGTGACAATAAATTGTCGCAAACGACTCAATCAGCTTTAGGTGATTCGCTATACCAAAGGCAGCCAGAGGCCAATATAGACGACGTACATCAGCAACTAAGAGCATGGTTACTCGAGCATGATCGCCGCTTAATTAGCAATTATGAAACCGCCCTAAACGCGGAGCCATCAAATGCTTAGTTGGCAATGGCCATACCTATTGGCGCTACTCCCGCTGCCCTTGATTGTGCGTTGGTTGACTCGAGGCGATGATGCCAGCGCCTCAGCGATACAGGTACCATTCTTCGATTCGCTACAAGATTTAGAACAATCTCAGGTCAGCCCTCAAGCGAGTAATTGGCTTAAAGCGCTATTGCTTTGGCTTGTCTGGGCCAGCCTCTTGACCGCCGTCGCCAGACCCACTTGGGTTGGAGAACCGGTAAATTTGCCGCAAGATCGCAGAGACTTAATGCTAGCGGTGGATATTTCACGATCAATGGAACAGCAAGATATGCTGATCAACAAGCAATACACCAATCGCATCACCGCGGTTAAGGCCGTAGTCGGTGAGTTTGTCGAGCAGCGTGCCAGCGACCGTCTCGGCCTTATCTTATTCGGCCAACAGGCGTATCTACAAACTCCACTCACGTTCGACAGCAAAACAGTCAATCAGCAATTACAAGAAGCGCAACCTGGGTTCGCCGGCAATAGCACCGCGATTGGCGATGCCATTGGTTTAGCGATCAAGCGTTTGCGTGGCCGACCGACTGATAGTCGAGTGCTGATTTTACTCACAGATGGTGCCAACACCGCTGGCACTGACCCAATCCAAGCGGCAGCGATTGCGGCTGAAGCGGAGATCCGAATTCATACCGTTGGTGTTGGCGCAGACGAAATTATTAGCCGCAGTTTTTTTGGACGAAGACAAAAAATTAATCCGTCCAGCGACTTAGACGAAGCGACTCTCAAAGCCATAGCCGATAAAACCGGTGGTCAGTATTTTCGTGCTCGCGACCCCAAAGAATTGCAACAAATCTACGCGGAGATCGACAAATTAGAGCCGATACCAGATGAGCAAACGTTTCGACCAACCAGAAGTTTATTGCATTGGCCGTTGTCAGTCACCTTAGGCTTAAGCTTGCTACTTATGTTGTTTCGGCGGTATTTCTAATGGACTTAGAATTCAACTTAGAAATGATCGAGCAGTTCCATTTCATTCGCCCTGACTGGCTTTGGCTGCTGCCGCTTGCTCTGCTGGCATGGCTGATACTGAGAAATCAGCGCGGTGGTCAACAATGGTCAAGTCATATACCAAAAGCAATGCTAGCCGCATTGCAAATTAGCACCGCTAAACAATCGAGCGCATGGAAGTGGTCCCTATTAGCGCTGTGGCTAGGGGTTATAGTCGCCGCCGCCGGGCCTACCTGGGACAAACAAGCCTCGCCTACGGTACAAAATCAGAAAGCGCTTGTGATAGCTCTCGACTTATCGCCGTCAATGCTGGCTCAAGACCTAACTCCAGACCGCTTAAGCCGCGCTAAATACAAGCTAATCGATGTATTGCGCCAGCAGACCGATGGCCAAGTGGCACTGATAGCCTATGCCGGTGATGCTCATACCGTAAGCCCGCTGACCGATGATCCGAGAACCATAGAGGCGTTACTACCCGCGTTACATCCAAATGTAATGCCCAGTCGTGGCAGCAACACCGAAGCTGCGATCGAACTAGCACAACAATTAATGCGCGACGCTGGGCTAAACAGCGGCGAACTATTATTGATCACTGATGGCGTGACTAGCGAGGCAATCAACACTATTAGCGATAGTATTAGTTCGAATTATCGCCTTTCTATATTAGCCGCAGGCAGCAATGCGGCAGCGCCTATTCCGTCCACAGGTGGTGGTTTTTTGCGCCGCGCCAATGGCGAAATTATCTTGTCGTTGGTTAACCGCCGCGAGTTAGCCGCAATGGCAACTCGACTCGGCGGGCGCTTTTCAATGTTAACCGCAGATGACTCTGATATCGAGAATTTACTAATCGGTGAATTTCAAGCCAATAGCGATCCGGCTGAGACACAACAAAGCAGCGTGACCTACGATGCATGGGTCGACATGGGTCATTGGCTGGTATTACTGATATTGCCGCTGGCATTAGTGCTGTTTCGCAAGGGCACGATTTATTTGCTGCCGCTGTGCCTCCCTTTGCTCTTACTAAGCCCAACGGAATCGTATGCCGACACGCCTATAGAAAACGCCTGGCAAACCTCCTGGAACAATTTATGGAAAACACCAGACCAACAAGCCAGCAAGCAGTTTACAGCGAGTGATTTTGAATCAGCCGGTAAAACATTCGAACGTAGAGATTGGTCGGCATTGTCGAGTTACAAAAATCGCGACTATCAGCAAGCTATCGATACCTTAGAGGGCCTAAATGATGTCACCAGCATATACAATAAAGCAAATGCCCTAGCCCTTAATGGGCAATTGCCAGAAGCCATCGAGGCTTACCAGCAGGTACTTGCTCTACAGCCAGAGCATCAACCAGCTAAGCACAATAAGGCCATTGTAGAACAGCTGAAACAGCAACAAGATGATCAAGAAGGTCAGCCCGGTGAAGGTGATCCTAGTGAAGGTCAGCCCGGTGAAGGTGATCCTGATGAAGGTGATCCTAGCCAAGGTGAGGCCGGTGAAGGTGATCCTAGCCAAGGTGAGCCCGATGAAGGTGATCCTGATGAAGGTGATCCTAGCCAAGATGAGCCCGGTGAAGGTGATCCTGATGAAGGTGATCCTAGCCAAGGTGAGCCCGGTGAAGGTGAGCAAGCGGAAGATAAACCGCAAACCGAGGCTGGCGCAACAGACGATAGCGAAGACCAATCGGGTTCGGAAGAGACCGTCCTTGGGGCACAAAGTGACGATACCGACAAGCCGCTAAAAGACTCGAGCGAGCAATGGCTTCGCACAATTCAGGACGACCCAAGCGGCCTGCTAAGACGCAAGTTTGATTACCAAGCTCGCCAACGTGCTCAACAAGCTAGACCACAAAAAAACGAAAAAGCGGCGCAACAACGATACTAATTATTTATGAAATCTTTATCTCATTACGTAAGCCTTTTAATTTTCGCAATGGCGTTTATATCGCTCGAGGTGGCCGCTGCCGCTACCCTGAGCAGTACGGTTAATCGAAACCAGATAAGCACCAATGAGACGCTTACTCTAACCGTCTCTATCGACCAGCAAGTAGATTCAACAGAACTCGATCTAAGCGTCTTGCAACAGAACTTTGAAATTCTTGCCGCCACGCCACAAACTCGCAGTTCATTTAACCGCAGCAACGGCCAGTCTCAACGAACCTCATCGACCACTTGGACTATCATCTTAGTCGCCAAGAACGAAGGCATTATGACTATTCCAGCGTTTAGTCTCGGGTCAGCCACGAGCCAGCCTATATCAATTAAAGTAAGTAATTCTACTGCCGCCAAAAATAGTCCAAAGCCGCTCGATGTGTCAGTCACGACTGATGCCAAAGAGGTCTACCCAAACCAACAATTTGTTATCCAAGTAGAGCTATCGGCCGGCAATAACATAAGAGATCTCAGCGGCTCACAATTGGCCATTGCTGGCGCCGAGGTTGAAGCATTTGATCAACAAACTTTTCAACGTGTCGACAATGGCATCGCTCGGCAGATAGTGATTCTCAAGTATTCAGTATTTGCCAAGCAAGCAGGTGAATTAACCGTGCCAGCTATGACCTACACGGCATTGAAAAATGGTAGACGCAGCGCCTTTGGCAACAGCGGCACACAAGTGATCGCCCGCAGTAATTCGCTAAATATCCAGGTTAAGCAAATCCCAGAGACCGGCAATCGTCAATGGTTCCCAGCGCAGGAGGTAAGCATTACTTCGAAATGGTCACGCGATGGTTCGGCGCTTAAGGTTGGAGAGCCGATAACCCGAACCATTACGATTACCGCTAAGGGTCAGCAGGCCAGTGCTATCCCACCGCTTGTGTACGGCGAAATTGACGCAAACTTAAAAGCCTATAAAGACCAGCCACAACTAGACACGCAAAAATCCAATCAAGGTTTTGTCGCCACCCGTATCGAATCAGAAGCAATTGTGGCAAGCCAAGCAGGCGAATACGTGCTACCAGCGGTGAGTGTCGATTGGTGGAATAGCAAAACCAAGCAATGGCAAAACTCTACGCTGCAACGACAGACGCTCAGCGTCACCGCGACCGCCTTGCCAGTAGGCGCCCTCTCAGAACCGATAGCGGACATAAGTGAAACCGCCAAGACGATGATAATAAACGACTCCAAGCCGACTAAAATGTGGCAAATAGTGTCGTCTGTTTTGGCATTGATCGTTATATTGCAGTCTTGCTTTTTGCTTAAAGCAGCTAAAGCAAAGCCAGAGCTGAATAGCAATCAAGCAGCAAACATCTCTGAGCAATCCGCATGGTCAGCGCTGCAAGCCGCACTTAAAGCCGATAATAGCCGAGCGGTCAGGAACAATTTGTTGCTTTGGGGTCGTGAAGCGCTAGGCTCAGAGAGGCCGATCAGCCTCGACCAACTGCAACATCATGCTGCTGAATTAGGCGTTACTGAGGAGCTTAAAGACAACTTCAATGGCTTGGATATACATCTATATAAAGGCGGCAAACAGCCTAATATGCCGGAAATGGCGAAAAGGCTAAGTCGGCTTAGAAGCGCATTATTGGCATCATCAAGAAGCACTAAGAAAACCAAACCTGAACTGCATCCACTTTATCCTACTAACTAGCTAACGGCTATTCACTGAAGCTGAAGGACGGATGCTCTCTAGCAAGCGACTTAGATCAGCATCGCCTCATCACCTTGATGCTGAACCACTCGCTATCAGGAAGGGTTTCTGGCAGCGTCAATATGAATTTCTACAACTCGGATCGCCATCGCTTTCCAGTCCACAGCTTTATCATTGGCTAAGGCTGCATGATGACTGATGCTGACGTAACCATGAACAATTGCCCAGACGTCTAGTGCTATTTGTCGACGCTCTTGCATGCTAGAACTGTCGGGCAAATAAGAACCAGCAACCCGAACCAACTCAGAAAATGCGCTATCTCTTGCCGCAATCGCCTCCTCTGAAGGCTGATAGCCGGCATCAGATTCGCCAAAAATAAGCCGGTAATGCGCCTCATGCTGTTCACCTACATTGAGGTATCCTAGGCATGATTCTAATACTTGAGCTTTACTGGCTTTGCCATCAGGCACTACGTTCATTGCTTCTCGAACCAAATTAAACCCTTCAATGTAGAGCGCATCGAGTATGCCTTGCTTACCTTTAAAATGACTGTATATGCCAATCGTAGAAAGACCTGCGCGCTTAGATATGGCACGCACACTCAGGGCGGCTCCGCCTCCCTCTAAAAAGAGTTTGGATGCCGCATTTAGAATTTTAGTTCTAGAGTCCATCTGGTTCTCGCTCAGGCCTTGACAAATATAACAGTGTTATTTTAGTATATAACGGTGTTATATATCAATCCGTATTGATCAAATTATTAAACTTTAAACTGAGGAAGCCATGAGCGCTCAACAACTTCAAACTGATTACCTAATTATTGGCAGTGGCGCGGTGGGCATGGCTGTCGCTGACGTGCTACTCGCTGAGACCGATGCCAATATCATTATTGTCGATAAACATCACAAGCCGGGTGGTCATTGGAACGACGCATATTCATTTGTTACGCTACATCAGCCCTCGTCATTTTACGGCGTTAGCTCACGAGAATTGAGCAATGGCACGGTAGATGAAGTTGGCTTAAATAAAGGTTTAGCCGAACTCGCTTCCGGCGCCGAAGTAATGGCTTATTTCGACCAAGTGATGAAGCACACGTTTTTACCGAGTGGGCGCATTAAGTATTTTCCGATGTGTGACTATAAAGGCGATGGCAAATTTTCATCGCTGTTGTCCGACAATGATTATCAGGTGACGGTAAACAAGAAAATCATTGACGGCACGTATTTCAAAACATCAGTACCTTCGACCCATACTCCGAGCTTCAGCATTGCTGATGGCGTTGAATTTGGCCCATTAAACGACCTACCAAGCTTAGTTGAACCTCGCGATGGCTACGTTATCGTCGGCGGCGGCAAAACTGGCATAGATGCGATTCTGTGGCTACTAGAGAACCAGATCGACCCAAAGGACATCACTTGGATTATGCCTCGCGACGGCTGGTGGATTGACCGTCAGAACACCCAACCATCGCGTGACTTCTTCGTCCATACGATGGGCGCGCAAGCGACTCAAGCTGAGGCCGTTGCCGAAGCCGAAAACGTCGATGACCTGTTTGACCGCCTTGAACAGGGTGGCGTACTAATGCGTCTCGACCCTAATGTTAAGCCACAGATGTTTCATGGCGCAACCGTCAGTCGTGACGAACTTGCTCAGCTACGCAGAATTAAAAATGTAGTTCGTAAGGGCCGTGTTACCCGCTTAGATAATGACAAGATCCATTTCGGTGACGATAGTATCGCCACCACCGCCAACACAATGCACGTCGATTGCTCTGCTCGTGCGGTTCCAGTATCGGAGATATATGATGTATTTCAAGGTGATACCATTGTGGTTCAAACAGTGCGTTCGTACCAACCCGTTTTTAGTGCGGCCTTCATAGCTCACATCGAGGCTAACTATGATGACGAGGCGGTTAAAAACGAATTGTGTACCGTTGTGCCATTACCAAACCACAATACCGACTGGTTAGTTGGTACTGCGGCGCAAATGCGAAATCAAATGCGCTGGTCAAAAGAGCCAGGCTTACGAGAGTGGCTAATGAGCAATCGCTTGGACGGCTTTACTAAGCTGGTACAACCGAGTGAAGAAACCACCCCAGAGCAATTGGCGATTCTAATGCGTCTAAAAGCAGCGGGGCCAAAAGCCGGCGCTAATATGCCCAAATTAATGGGCGAAGTAATGCAAATCGCCGCTGCACGCCAAACCAGCGCTTAAGGAGATCACTATGCAAGAATTTCAAACTAATAAAGCCGATCTAACTCAAGGTCGCTTGGTACAAACACCTGTAAACACCATTGGCGACGGCGAAGTATTAGTTAAAATCGACCGCTTTGCTTTTACCGCAAACAACATTACCTACGCGGTAATGGGCGATCAATTACGATATTGGCAGTTTTTTCCTCCGAACGGCGATGAGGCTGAAAAATGGGGCATTATTCCAGTGTGGGGTTTTGCTGATGTGGTCGAATCAAATAGTGACGAACTTCCTATAGGCGAAAGGTTGTTTGGCTATTTTCCGCCGGCTAATGAGCTAGTGATTAAACCCGCGAGGCTTATGCCAACAAGCGTAATGGATGGCAGCGCACATCGTGCCGAACTACCACCAGGTTACAACATGTATCGGCGGGTGAACCACGAACCGGGCTATGACCGCGCGAACGACAATCAACGTATGTTGTTGTTCGTACTGCACCTTACCTCATTCTGCATACAAGACCTGTTAGAGAGCAATGATTGGTTTGGCGCTGAACAAGTTGTGATTATTAGCGCATCGAGTAAGACCAGCACTGGCTTGGCGTATGGCTTAGCCAATGATAATAATGCTCCGCACGTTATCGGCCTAACGTCAGAGCGCAATATGGATTTCGTATGTTCGATCAATGCCTATGACAGCGTTTTGAGCTATGACGCGCTAGAGCAGATTGATGCAGGCAAGGCGACCGTAATTGTGGACATGTCGGCGAATACCAAGGTACTAAGTAGACTGCATAGGCATCTCGGCGACAATATGCGCTACACCAGCAACGTCGGCCTAACTCACTGGGATGAGCCTCGCCATGTTGAGGGAATCAACCAAGCCCGGAGTCACCAATTTTTCGCCCCGAGTCACATACAGCAACGTATGAAAGAATGGGGTCCTGAGGAGTTCAATAAACGCTCGATGGGCTATGTGATGAATAGCTCCGCCAAAACTCAAGATTGGTTAAAGATCAAACAATTAGACGGTGTCGATGGTTTGTCTAAGGTCTACAAAGACGTGTGCGATGGCAAAATAGCCGCCGATGAGGGTTTAGTTGTGGTGATGTAATTCTCGCCTAAACTTAGCGGCACTCTCGATAGAGGTGGGTATAGAGAGTCTGGTTAATAGGCTCTCTATTTTTTGCTTACTCGATAGGCGCTCTAGCACCTTTCTAGATCTTTATATCCCAGTAACACTGCGGCGGCTAAAAATAAGCCCCCAGAGAGCTTGTTCAACATGTCGGCATAATTCTTCAGTATTCGCTGTCGAAACAGGTCGGCAAATTTTCCGTACAAACAAAGGAAAATTCCATCGACCAATAGATAGATAATACTCAAAATCAGAAACTGAGGCAGTAACGGCTGTTCTGGCGATAAAAATTGCGGAAACAAGGCGGCAAAAAATATAACCGCTTTCGGGTTAGCCGCCGAGGTAATAAAACCTTGCCAATAAAGCGACGATAATGAACGCAACTTTGCCTTCGAGAAATCGCCTTGCGGCGAAAAAATCAGCTTTAGACCTAGGTAAGTCAGATACAAAACGCCAGCCCATTTAATCATCACAAAAACACCTTGCGACGAATTCAATATCGTCGCTAGGCCGAGCGATGCCGCAATCATTTGTAAAAAATTGGCACTCAAATCGCCAGCGGCTGTGGCTCTTGAGCGGGCAAAACCATTGCCAAGGCTATTAGACAGCATCAGTAAGTAGCTCGGCCCCGGAGTACTCATGAATACCAACACCGTTAGCAGGTAAAGCAGCCACATATCAATTGTCATTTAAATCTCCACAACACTCGAAATCAAATCACCATAAGCCAATGCCTAAGCACCGTGATAGCCGCGCGGTACCGGCGTACCGAATCGTTGCGCGTAATACAGGCCAATGTCTTTGGCGTTATCGATAAAGCGCAGACCTTGGTATAGCTGTATACCACAGGCGCCAAATTCTGGGCTAGTAGCGGCTAACACTAAGCTCGGACAATTTTGGTTTTGTTCGCCAAGCAAACGTTGAATTTCTGGCCTAGGGCGAGAAATAGGCTGGTAACAAACATCAACACTGTCTTTGATCGAGGGAAAATAACTGAGTAAGCCCCACAACTCAGCGCATTCAGGGCAGTACTCTCGCTGGCCATTATCAACAAAACCAGGAGCAAGCAAAAACAAACTATCTCTTTTCATATCAGATGTTAAGGGGTCGAGGTTTAAAACTAGAGCGATTAAAATTAGAGCGGTTAAACTCAGAGCGGTTAAACTCAGAGCGGTTAAACTCAGAGCGGTTAAACTCAGAGCGGCAAACTTGGACATTACCATACAACTTACACTTTTCACTGCCGTAGTTATTGCTACACTACTCTCACAACATAACCTATCGGAGAAACCCCGTGCTTAAATCGTATTCGGCAGCCATTGCTGCTGCTCTATTACTTTCTGCCTGCGATCAATCGTCAGACCACACTGCAAGCCAAGCCCCTGAAACCAAACCAGCCGCGGTTGCCGAACAAGCGCTCGCTGCACCAGAAACGTCTGAGTCAGAACGAGCAAACGCCTTCTTTGAACGTGTGTTCGAAGAGTCAGTTGCGCGTAGCCCAGAATCACTCACCTTCCTTGGCCGTAAAGACCGCGCTGACGAATGGAATGACTTGTCTGAGGCCTATGCCAATGAGTCAATGGAAATCACAAAAACTCAGCTTGTAGAGTTAAAAGCATTCGACCGATCACAACTCGATGATGCAACAGCGCTTAGCTATGACCTGCTGATTCAATCTATGCAAGAAGAAATTGCCGACAACAAGTGGCGCTTATATAACTACCCGGTCAACCAAATGTTTGGTCGCCACTCAAGTGTGGTTTCTCTGCTAATTAACCAGCATCGTATTGGCGACATTAAAGACGCCGAAAACTACATTGCCCGCTTAAATGGGGTGCCAGCATTATTTGATCAGCTAATCGCTAATATCGAAGCTCGAACCGCGGCCAATATTATTCCGCCGAAATTTGTCTTCCCGCATGTTATTCGTGATAGCAACAACATCATCAAAGGTGCGCCGTTTGACGATGGCGAGCCAAGTGCATTGCTCGCTGACTTCAGCAAAAAAGTAAATGCATTGAGTGAAAAAGAAGGCAATGAGTTAAGCGATGAGAAGAAGGCGGCGCTGATTGATGCCGCTACCTTAGCACTGACTAATTCAGTAAAGCCTGCGTACCAAAAACTTGCTGCGCATTTAACTGAACTCGAAACTAAAGCCACTACCGATGACGGTATTTGGAAGTGGAAAGACGGTGATGAGTTCTACAATGTAGCGCTAAAACGTACCACCACCACCGACCTTACGTCAGACCAGATTCACGAGATTGGTCTGAAAGAAGTAGCGCGTATTCACGATGAAATGCGCGTGATTAAAGATACCGTAAAATTTGATGGCGACCTGAAAGCATTCATGCAATTTATGCGAGATGACGATCAGTTCTATTACCCATCTACTGACGAAGGCAAAGCGCGTTACTTAAGTGAAGCGACTGCTCTAATCGACGACATGAAGGGTAAGCTCGATGAAATGTTCATCACTAAACCAAAAGCGGACTTAAATGTTAAAGCGGTAGAAGCCTTTCGTGAACAGTCAGCCGGTAAAGCTTTTTACCAGCGCCCATCAGAAGACGGTACACGCCCGGGTTTGTATTACGCCAACCTTTACGACATGAAAGCAATGCCGACCTACCAAATGGCAGCATTGGCCTACCATGAAGGTGTTCCGGGACACCATATGCAACTTGCCATTCAACAAGAATTGAAAGGCGTGCCTAAGTTCAGAAAATTCGGTGGCTATACGGCTTATATCGAAGGTTGGGGACTTTACTCGGAATACCTACCGAAAGAATTTGGGGCCTATCAAGACCCGTATTCTGACTTCGGTCGTTTAGCAATGGAGTTGTGGCGCGCTTGTCGTTTAGTTGTCGACACCGGCATTCATTCTAAAAAGTGGACTCGTGAAGAAGGCATTGCTTACTACACTGATAACACACCGAATGCGGTATCAGACGGCGTGAAAATGGTAGAGCGACATATTGTCATGCCTTCGCAAGCAACCGCCTACAAAATCGGCATGCTGAAAATTCTTGAGCTACGAGCTGACGCCAAGGTGAAATTGGGCGACAAGTTTGATATTCGTGAATACCACGATGAAATCCTTAAGTACGGCCCTCTTCCACTAAATGTAGTAGAAGCTAAGGTAGATGGTTGGGTTGCAGCAAAACTAGCAAGTTAAGGCTAAACATTAGCTGAATACTACAAGGGTAACGATAATGTCGTTACCCTTTTTTTATCTCTAAAAAATAGAACAGTGACCAAAATTACTAGCGAATAATCGCATAACCGAGATTTAACTGGATTAGCGTAACGGCATAAACTACAAAACTGATCGCCAATACAGAAATCACAGCCTTGCGCAGCAAACTGGCTGAATGCACGGCACCAGACTCAGTCTTTCTCTCACTATAGACATACAAACTGGCGCATAGCATCGCTGAGCCAGAGACAACCGACGCCCACGACCAGAACCCACTTAGGCTGAAGTAACCATAAAGCGCATTCCATAAGCCCAAGCAAAACAACAACAGCGCGGTAAATAGCACTAGCTTCGGCGCATGCTCAAGTCGCTTAGCGCTATCCCAAGGGCTTGGCTGTAACACAGACAAGCCCAGCAACATCGTAATACAGACAATAATACCCATCTTTTTTCTCTCTTTTAAGCGACAGCGATAACAGTAACTTTAGCACTAGAGCGTCGTTTGAAGTTCACTCTGAGCATTAAATTCTCGCATATGTTGAGCTAAGCGCCGCAGCAGTAACAGGCCAACCAAAGACAAACTGATGACCATTGCAAACCACATGCCCTTAGCACCCTCTAGACCTGGCCACCAGCCGTAAAATGACAAGCCAACGCCGATCGGCAGACCGAAGCCCCAGAATGCCAAAAGCTGATATTTAGGTGGGCTAGAAGTATCATGGTAGGCACGCAAAGCGCACACCATTGCTACCTGAAGGCAATCAGCGATTTGAAAAGCGGCGCCAAAATACAAAAGCACCACAGCCACCGGAATCACTTCTGGGTCACTGGTGAAAAGCCGAATCAGCGGCTCATTAAAGACCACGAAGGCGATACAGAAAACAACCGAAATCGCTAAATTGAATAGTGTGCCTATTTTAATAGCATTCCATGCCTGACCCGGAAGTGCCGCTCCAAGCAATTGCGATGCACGAATCGTAACGCCTTGGCCTAGACCTGTATACAACATAAAACTTAATGACGCGACGACGATAGCCACTGCATGAGCGCCCGCTTGAATTACCCCAAATTTGGCAATCATTATTCCGGCACCAGAGAACATCGCCAGCTCTATAACAATTGACACACCAATAGGCAGGCCAAGCTTAAAGGTATTTCTGATGGTTTGACGGTTGGGTCTTTCAAAACCAGAGAATAACGCTTTATTTTTTAGATTGGCATGTGACTTAAGCACCCAAACACTGGTTAAAAATGCGCACCACATTAGAATTACGGTAGCCCATGCGCACCCCACTCCGCCGAGCTTTGGCATGCCATACAAGCCATTCACCAATACATAGTCGAGCGGTATATTAATCAAAAAGGCGGCGAAGTTAATTAAAAACACAACTCGCGTTAGGCTCATCCCCTCCAAGGTACCGCGAACCGCTGGCATCAAGCTCATAGGGATCGCGCATAAGCTAATCGCAAACAAAAAGTTACGTGCGATTACTGACATTTCCGGTTCAAAACCGAGAAAATTAAAACCCCAGGCGGCCGCCCAAACGACCACGGTAGCGATTACGCCTAATACTAAGCACAGCCATATCGATTGATGCAGTTGATGCTTAACGCCGAGTTCATCTTTAGCACCAAAGCGCTTAGCCACCAGAGGTTGAGTGGCAAAGCCAATGCCCATGAAAAACAGTATGATCATGTTCCAAGTGTTCACGCCCAGGCTCATGCCGGCTAAATCTAAGGTGCTTGCTCGGCCGGCAATTAACACATCGGTCGCCGACATGCCGACCAACGACAACTGCGCTAGCGATACAGGTACGGCTAATTTAACTAAAGACTTTAATTCTAAATATACTGACACAGTAATCTTTTGTGAGGCTCGTTATAGACGCCGCAACTATTGTGTAGTTCGGGCTTAACTATGATTTTATGGCGAGCCATGACTATAGTCGCCAGACTGATAAAACACTACGGATTTAGACCATCGTGACCTCGCTACCGCAGCCAACCGACTAAAAACGCACCTTCGACAAAGTCTAACTTTGGCGTAAACCAGCGACCGAGTAAACCAAGAGTATGATGAGCTAGCGTTTATTACTAATTTGCAGATGAAGTTTAGTTATTCCATTCTTTCTTAAGACTATTTTTCAGCCAAGCTCAAGAAACCATATTGGCCTTTGCGAAGGTCGGTGAGTCTCAAGGATCGCCGAACAATAAGTTCGCGTCCGATTGATAATCATCCAATGAAACACCTCGGCGTATCAAAAAAATCGGGGGCAGCGTAACTTGCTCGGTGTTGGTAGACGACAGCCATTTTTGATGAGGCTCTTTCAGGTATTCGTCCGACGCAACGATCGCATACAGACTAATCGCAATCAGCAAGGAACTTAACCATTTATTGCGATTTTGAATATGCGTTGTATAACTAAAAACACCCGCTACCAACCATACCGAGAAGACTCCATAGGCAATAAATGAGAGCGCTTCACCGAGCCCCACGTCTTGTAAGTTGAAGCGCACAACGAGTAACGCTAAACTGATAAGGTTAATCACCACAGTGGCGATACAGCCTAAAGCCCAGAGCGATTTAATATTGCTCTTACCACGAATCAGCTTTGCCACAGATCCCAGCAGCAAACTCCAGATCAACAACAGCGTTACCACGGCAAAGGAAGCTAAAACTAAGTTCTCTAACTTCAATGGCTCGATAGAACGACTGTAAACTTGCACCGCTTGCGCCAACATCGCAAGCAGTGTCAGAACAGAGAGAGCACGCGCACTGGCAAATTTTTCGGCTAATAAAAACCACTTAGATCTTAGCGCCGCAGGCACTACCGCAGTATCCGCATCAAATATCCGAATTCGTGTATCGCCAATGGTTAATAGTTCGCCGAATCGATATAGCCGGCTCGAGCCACCTAAGGTTTTACCCGCAAGCCTAGAGCCGTTAGTGCTACTAACATCATCAATTACAATTAGTTGCTCTTGGTTGAGGCTTAAACGCAAATGGTCAGGGTCAATAAAGCGATCTTGAATAATTACATCGCTATTCCAAGCT
>JBLHXJ010000011.1:0-26661 GCA_047629535.1 Arenicella sp.
TCGGCGCGCGCAGTACTCAAGGTGCTACTAATTGCTTCTGCTTGAGCCGACAATCTTTGGCGCTCCAAGAAATCAGCGAAAGGAGGCACTGCGAGAGTAACCACGACCGCCAATACTAACAGCGTGATAAACAGCTCTATAAGAGTGAATCCGTTGGATTTGTGTTGATTCATAAAAAGGCTTCGTTGTCTGCCGCGTGTGTGGCTTTTTTTGCCGACGCGAAAATTAACTTATGCGATCTACAATATAGGGCGCACTAGCCAGGTTTGCCAATCGATTTTGACGACTGGTAGTATTTGAGAGATAAACGGTCAGTGCCGCCGCATTTGCTCAACAGTGCGGCGCGAGCGAGCCAAAGTTTTATCTAAGTAGACAATCAAACTAAAGTGAGAACAGCAACGAATGCGCAAAAGCCAACTGGGTGGCAAATGTTAACCGATGCTAAGACTGAGGGTAACGACTCGCGCTAAGGCCTTGTACGCAATTCAATTGGCAACGAAAACGATATGTCTTCAATCGGCCCTTTGGCCTCGTTAACCACGGATCCGCCCCAATGCTTAATTTGATCAACCACTCGCTTCACCAAGATTTCAGGTGCTGAGGCACCCGCTGTCACGCCGACTACATCAACGCCATCAAACCAGCTTCGCTCAATCTGACCGGGCTCATCGACTAGATACGCTGGTACCCCAAGGTTTTCTGATAGCTCACGCAGTCGATTCGAGTTTGAGCTATTTGGGGAGCCGACCACGATCACAACATCGGCATCTCTGGATAAGCTTCGAACCGCATCCTGACGATTTTGCGTGGCGTAACAAATGTCATCTTTTCTAGGTCCTTGAATACTAGGGAATCGAACTCGAAGCGTATCAATCACTTTGCGAGTATCATCCACCGACAGAGTGGTTTGCGTCACATAGGCCAAATTGGTCGAATCAAGCACTTGCAGATTTTCAACGTCAGCAGGCTCTTCAATTAGGTGCATGCCTGTCTTAGCCTGCCCCATTGTGCCTTCAACTTCGGGGTGTCCGGCATGCCCAATTAATACAATCTCAGTATGACGGTCTCGATATCGCTTAACTTCCATGTGCACCTTAGTCACTAGCGGACAGGTTGCATCGAATACCTTAAGATCACGACTAGCGGCCTCATCTTGCACCGCCTGTGACACTCCGTGAGCGCTGAATATAACGGTAGAGCCATCCGGCACTTCGTGCAGCTCCTCGACGAACACCGCGCCCTTGCTCTTAAGGTCATCCACCACAAAACGATTGTGTACGACTTCGTGCCTAACGTAAATCGGCGCATCAAACAATTCCAGAGCGCGCTCAACAATATCGATAGCGCGATCTACGCCGGCACAGAATCCACGGGGGTTTGCGAGTAGAATTTTCATTTTTCTTTGGTATTTAAAAATGGTTGGCCAAACGCTTCAGCGAGTAGCAGCGTCGCACCAATAAAGATTGATATGTCGGCTATGTTAAAATGAGGGAAGTGGTAGCTCTGATAAAACCAATGGATAAAGTCGACCACGTACTGGTAGACCATTCGATCTATCGCATTACCAATAGCACCTGCTATGACCAATGAGTATGCCACAGCCAAATGACGCTCAAATGACTGCAAGCGAGCGATAGAAACGATGAGCACAATACTGATAACGGCCGCAAGGCTGACGAAAAAAACCTGTTGCCAGCCGCCCATTGAACCAAGAAAGCCGAATGCCGCGCCTGTATTGTGAACTAACGAAAAGTCAAATACCGGCAAAATAGGGATTACCCCATCCCAGCCAAGAATATGCTCAGCCCAGTACTTTGTCGCTTGGTCAGCAACAATAATCGCTAACGATAACCATAACCATTTAATATGCTTCATTGTTCAGCAGCCTTAGGCAAAGTCTCGTTGCTCACCATCACCTTGGATATTAGTAACGCAGCGCACACACAACTCAGGGTGCTCAGCTACCTCGCCAACATCAGCTCGGCGGTGCCAACAGCGTACGCATTTTTCGTCATCCACGGCGTTAACCCCGATCTTCAAACCATCTAGGTCACTTTGCACCGCCGATTGCGGCGCCGAGTCCAACTTGTTCAGTGTCGCGCCAGAAGTGATCAACACAAACCGAAGCTCACTACCCAGTGTTTCTAGCATGCTGTGAAGCTCATCGTTGGCGTAGACGTCGACGTTAGCATCTAGTGCAGAGCCGATACTGCCGGCGGTACGCAAAACTTCTATTTGCTTAGCAACCTCATTGCGAACAGCAATGATTGAGTCCCACTGACTATCAGCGGCATGATCCGCAGCGATATCCGCAAAACCACCATAACTAGTAGCAAACAAAACACTTTCTTCACGTTCACCAGCCATGTGCCCCCAAATCTCTTCGGCCGTAAAACTCAAAATTGGTGTGATCGAACGCACTAGGCTTTCTAAAATATGATGCATTGCCGTTTGCGCTGACAAACGTGCCTTCGATGATGAGTCTAAGGTATATAAACGGTCTTTAATTATGTCGAGATAAAAGCCACCCATATCAACCACGCAGAACTGATGCAAACGCTGATAAATTTGGTGAAACTGGTAACTTTCGTAAGCGTCTTCAATCTGCTCCTGCATTTTGGCACTTAAACGTACTGCCCATTGATCCAGGCTAAGCATGTCTTGGTAGGCCAATGCTTGGCTTGGTTCAAAGTCGTTTAAATTGCCCAGCAGGTAACGCGCTGTATTACGAATACGACGATAAGACTCACTAGTGCGTTGTAAAATCTCATTCGACAAGCTCATTTCTGATTTATAGTCAGTAGACGCAACCCATAGACGCAGTACGTCAGCGCCTAGCGAGTTGAACACTTCTTGAGGTGCTATCACATTACCTAATGACTTAGACATCTTGCGACCGTCTTTGTCGACCACAAAACCGTGCGTTAACACCGCCTTATACGGTGGCTTTCCGTGGTTCATGGCGACGCTTGAGATTAGGCTAGATTGAAACCAACCTCGATGCTGATCTGACCCTTCCAAGTACAAATCGGACGGAAAGCTCAACTCTTCGCGAGCTCTGACAACACTATTGTGTGTAACGCCAGAATCAAACCATACGTCTAAGGTATCAAGTACTTTGTCATAGTGCTGAAGATCGCCGCCAAGCAACTCTGCATCGTCAAGATCATACCAAGCCTGCACGCCCTGTTGCTCAATGCGAAGCGCAACTTGCTCCATTAACGCAGGGGTATTTGGATGCATCTCACCGCTTTCTTTGTGTAAGTAAATAGCAATCGGCACACCCCAATTGCGTTGTCGTGAGACGCACCAGTCGGGACGATTTTCAACCATCGATTGAATCCGTGCTTTACCCCAGCTTGGCTCCCAGTCGACTTCTTCAATGGCTTTCAGAGACTGATAACGTAAGCCCTGCTCGCCCTTTAAATGCTCCATACCAATAAACCACTGCGCCGTGGCGCGATAGATCATTGGCGTTTTGTGACGCCAGCAATGCGGATAGCTATGCTGGTAGTCCTCATGCTTCAACAATGCTCCATGCTCGGCTAATACTTCGACCACATGCGAGTTGGCTTTGAACACAAATTCGCCAGCGAACAACTCGGTTGACTCCAAATAGGTTCCGTTTGAGCCGACAGGGTTATTAACCGGAAGATTGTAACGTTTGCCTATCGCGAAATCTTCGCCACCGTGCGCTGGTGCGGTATGCACCGCGCCGGTACCGGCGTCTGTAGTCACGTGCTCACCCAAAATGACTGGCACTTTTTTATCGTAGAACGGGTGGTTCAAACTTAGCAAGTCGAGCGTCTCGCCAGCAAACCGGGCAAGCACTTGGTAATCGTCACATAGTTGATAACGAGCCAAAGCAGATTCGACTAATTCTTCAACCAGCACCAGTTGCTGATCACCCGCTTGTAGCAAAACATAAATCAGTTCTGGGTGCAGTGAAACCGCTTCATTAGCTGGCAATGTCCATGGAGTGGTGGTCCAAATAACAACACTCGGATTACTAAGCGCGGTGGCGTCAATACCGATGCGCTCGGCGAAATCGGCATGATCAACAATTGAGAATTTGACATCAATAGCCGGCGATATCTTATCTTGATACTCAACCTCGGCTTCCGCTAAAGCCGATGCACATGCAGGACACCAGTACACTGGCATTAAGCCATGGTACAAGTGACCAGACTCAACAATTTTCGCCAAACTGCGAACCGTATCAGCCTCAGTTTTGAAATCCATGGTTAGATAAGGATTATCCCAATCGCCCTGCACGCCTAAACGGATAAAGTCCTTTTTCTGACCTTCTACCTGACGACCGGCGTATTCACGGCATTTCTGCCGAAAGGTCTTCTTATCAATCTTTTGGCCCGCTTTACCGTGTTTCTTCTCTACCTGAATCTCGATCGGCAGGCCATGACAATCCCAACCAGGAATGTAGGGCGCACGAAAGCCGGCTAGGTTTTTCGATTTGACGATAATATCTTTAAGAATTTTCTGCATCGCATGGCCAGTATGAATATTACCGTTGGCATACGGAGGCCCATCATGGAGCATGAAAGTCGGCGCATCAGCTCGCTGTTTTTGCAGCTTGTGATAGGCATCAATACTTGCCCATTTTTTCAGAATTTGCGGCTCACGATTAGGCAACCCTGCTTTCATAGGGAAGGCTGTCTGTGGCAAATTGATGGTGTCTTTGTACTGGCTACCGGGCTTGTCTTTACTCATTATTTTACAACTATCTAACTAGACTATTTAGGTTGTCTTGGATCTCGATACTGGCAGTCCAAATTATAGCCGTCTATTTTATGTTAGATATCGGTTTCGACCAATCATAAGTGCACCCAAAACACTGATTTTTAGTCAATATTGTTGATATTTCAGTTGAGAATCCTAAATATCAGACAAAATCACCCTTGCGCGAGCGGCATCTTTTTGAATTTGCACTTTTAAGTCATCGAAACTAGCAAATTTGAGTTCATCGCGAATTTTTTCAACAAAGCTCACGTTCATCGTTTGATCATAAATATCTTGCTCAAAATCGAATAGATGAACCTCGAGTCGGTTTTCTTTGCCGTCGACCGTAGGCCGGTTGCCGAGATTAGCCACTCCGACAACAACATCACCATTTTGCAGCTTTGCGGTGACCGCAAAAACACCGTTAATCGGCATCAGTATTTTTGGCAAGACAATATTTGCTGTGGGGTAGTTGATAGTGCGCCCGAGTTGCTGCCCTTTAGAAATCACGCCACTTATGCTGTACGGTCGACCTAATAGTGACTCCGCTAACTCAAAGTTACCTTCTCCCAAAGCTTGTCGAATTCGACCACTACTAACCCGTTGGCCATCGACTTCAAAAGTATCGTGGGCGGTTACCTTAAAACCGTCGCTTCGCCCTACTTCACTTAACAGGGCAAAATCGCCCTCTCGATCTTTACCGAAGCGAAAGTCATCGCCAACACACAGGTGTCGAATACCTAGACCTTGAATTAATACATCTTGAATAAACTCGGTCGGCGAATAGGATGCGAAAGCTTGGTTAAAATCGACACAAAGAACTTGATCGACGCCTAGCGCCATTAATAACTCGGCACGCTCTTCTATGGTGGTTAAGCGCTGCACCGAATTAGGCTGAAAATACTCTTTGGCTAGCGGTTCGAAGGTGATCACTGTCGACGGTAACGCTAAGCGTTGACTGTGCTCAAGCAAAGTTGCGACGACATATTGATGCCCTCGATGCACGCCATCGTAATTACCAATCGAAGCCACGCAAGGCTTATGATCAGGATTAAGGTGTTTTAGTCCACTAATAAGGGTCATTAAACTGTGTCGCTATCATAGAGAGTTAAGGGTGGATGATTTTTACGGTAGATAGTTAAGCCCAATCTGGGTCAGTTTCATCGATATAATCTTGCAATTCTACACGCTCAGAAAAACCCGCGCCATCGGCACGAAAATAGTTCAAACTTAATTCTGGGTAGCGCCAACATAAGCTACCACCGCCGACATCAAATTCAACAATCCATAGGCCCGAGACGCGAGCACCTAGCAGCTCAACTTTAGTGCGCCAATGCGAGACTACTACTTGGTAATCCTTCTCGAACACTTTGCGCCTAGGGTCGTTAGCCAGCATTTTATTTAGTTTAGTTTGAATCGGCGCCAAATCATCGCGCTGACTACTGGTTACCGCACGCACCAAAGGCAGCAAAGCATTGGCTTCTTGAATATCAAAAAGCTTGTCCTTTAGACCAATTTCGGCAAACATTGAACTACTTCTCATCAGACACTACCGCGCCGGACCCTACCGCGCGGGAACCCAGCAATAGCTGTTTTGGCCTTATTCCAAATAGTAACAGCACTGCAAAATAAGTAGCCACACCAGCAGCAACCGAAACCATCAAATGAGCCACTCGCTGAGCTAACGACCATGCGTACCACACCGCTGGTGATTGGTCTAAAAATACAAGCATCGCTGACATCGCCAATACCGCCAAGCCCACTCGTGTCAGAAACCAGACCCAACCGGGCTGGGGCCGGTAGATGCCCCTGACGATCAGCATTATATAGAGTAGTGAGGCATTAACCCAAGCGGCAATAGAAACCGCCAGTGCGAGGCCGGTATGTTGCATGCTGCCGACCAATAAGACACTGAAGAATATATTCACCAGCACCGCGACAACAGCTATTCGCATCGGCGTTTTAGTATCTTGTTTTGCAAAAAAAGCGGGCGCCAAAACTTTAACAAAGATAAAGCCGCATACACCGATAGCAAATGCTTCTAAGGCCAAGCTCGACATAACCACGTCGTTAGCGGTAAAAGCATTACGCTGAAAGATGGTCGATAATAGGGGCGTGGCTAGCAAATAAAGCGCGAAGGTTGCAGGCACCGCAATCAGTACCACCCATCTCAGCGCCCAGTCCATCATTGCCGAAAAACTCTGATCGGTGCCTGAGATATTTTCCTTTGACAAACTTGGCAACACTACAGACGCTAGCGCGATGCCAAACACGCCTACCGGAAACTCCATTAAGCGATCGGAGTAATACAGCCAGCTGACGCTGCCGGTGACTAGCCCCGAAAGAAATACGGTGTTGACGAAGATATTGATTTGCGCTACCGAGACGCTGAATATCGCCGGCAGCATTAGACTAAATAACTTACTAACCCCTGGCGCCGAGATCTTTAAACTGGGTTTGGGTAAATAGCCTTCTCTGTATAAACTCGGCAACTGAAATAACAGCTGCACAACGCCGGCGATCAAGACGCCAATCGCCAGCGCACGTGAGGCGTTTTCGACTAACGGCACTAGGCCCCACATCGCCAAAATCAGGCAAAGATTAAGTAACACTGGGGTTACAGCCGGAATCGCAAAGCGGTTTAGTGTATTTAAAATGCCGCCAGACATAGCCACCAACGAAATACAGAACAGATACGGAAACATAAACCGTAGCGCATCCACCGTGTAGGCCATCTGCGTAGGGTCATCTTTATAGCCAGGCGCATAAAGAGATACTATAAATGGCGCAAACACCATGCCCAATACGGTCAACACAAAGGTTGCCATTGCCAAAATTCCAGCGGTTGCATTTACAAACTGCTTAGCCTGCTGCGTATTTTGTTCAGTCAGCTCACTAAAGACAGGAACAAATGCCGAAGCAAAGGCACCTTCGCCAAAAATGCGCCGTAGAAAGTTAGGTATTTTAAAGGCCACGAAAAAAGCGTCGGCGACACCGCTAGAACCGAGTACACTAGCCATCACCACATCACGCACTAGACCACTGACTCTAGAGATCAGGGTCATAGCGCTTACGATAGCGGTAGATTTAAGTAGTTTTTTAGACATTTCTTGCTGTAAAAAGGCGGTTTTAGCGATTATACCTGTTAGCTTCTATTAAAAGTGAGCAAACAGTGAGGCTTGAGTGATAATAAAGTGTCTTTTTGGCTTGACAATTTTTGCCTAAATCTGCATATTCCCCCTTCGATTTTACGAGGTAATTAAAAGTGGCAAATTCTCCGCAAGCGCGTAAGCGCGCAAAGCAAAATACAGTTCGTCGATTGCGTAACCATTCGCAACGTTCTGCCGTGCGTACAGCCATCAAGAAACTTGATGTTGCAATTGAGGCAGGTGATCAAACTCAAGCTCAAGAAGCATTACAGGCTTCTGCTTCGATGATCGACAAGGCAACAATCAAGGGCCTGCATCACAAGAATCGTGCGGCTCGTCTTAAAAGCCGTCTGAACAAACGTGTAAAGGAAATGGCTGCGTAAGTAGTCTTAGTTTTTTCTTTATTAAAAAGGACCTTCCGAGGTCCTTTTTTAATGTCATCAAGAAATTCAATTAATATCGACAAGCTTTGGACTGTCGATGCTTTGCTGATGCTGTTTAGTCGGCAAGCTATTGGAGCACCAGCATAATTTTCCGCTGGTAAAACATCACGTCATTCGGGGCAATTAATAAGTCACGCTGCTCGATGCAGGGCTAGTAACCCTTTGCTTGGGGGGTGCATCTAATAGCGTAGCCAGGCGCAGTTGCCGAGCTCGCCACCTGACTAGCAAGGTATAAGCTACAGCAGCACTAAGTTATCTCGATGAATAAGCTCGTCATCTGGGGCGAAAGGCAATAGCTGACGAATTGAGTCACTCGCCTTACCCATAATCAGCCTAGCATCCTTAGCGCTATAGTTACTCAAGCCTCGGGCGATTTCATCACCGTTGCGATCAATACAGCTGATCAACTCGCCGCGCATAAATTCGCCGTCGACACTGACCACTCCAACCGGCAGCAAACTCTTGCCCGATTGCTGTAGTACGTTTGCCGCGCCGTTATCTATCACCACCTTGCCAGCAATTTTCATCTGCCCGGCCATCCACTGCTTCTTCGATCGCACACGATTACTCGCGGTTAGCAGAGTGCCTAAAACCTCACCTTGGTATAAACGCTCAAGCACTTGGCTCTCGCGACCATTAGCAATAATTGTCGAGGCACCAGAGCGACTGGCAATTTGCGCCGCCGACAGCTTAGTCACCATGCCGCCGCGACCTAAACTAGTACCACCGGTGGCCATGGCCATTAGACTCTCGTCATTGGCACTGGCTTCATACAGCAAACTGGCGTCAGGGTTTGTGCGCGGGTCGGCCGTGTAAAGGCCATTCTGATCGGTAAGAATGACCATCAAGTCGGCGCCGACTAAGTTAGCCACCAGAGACCCTAAGCTATCATTATCACCGAAACAAATTTCATCGGTGGCAACCGTATCGTTCTCGTTAACCACGGTGAGTACATCAAGCTCAAGCAGGCGAAGCAAAGTACTACGCGCATTTAAGTAACGCTCTCGATTAGCAATATCCGAGTGGGTTAGTAACACTTGGGCGGTTTGAATATTGAACGGCTGAAACGCCTGCTCATAGTGACGCACCAGTGATGCCTGACCAACCGCAGCAGCGGCTTGCAACTCGTCGACCCTAGTAGGCCGGGCATGCATGCCTAGCTGACTAACACCCGCCGCCACCGAGCCCGAGGATACCAAAACCACCTCAATACCCTTGTCTCGAAGGAACGCGATTTGCTCGGCCAGCTTGGTAATAGTTTGGCGATGCAAACCTTCGCCATCATTGGTCAATAAGGCGCTGCCAACCTTAACCACCCATCGCTTGCTATCTTTTATGTTTGAACGGTCACTCATTTTAGAACTTGCTAGTGATTGATAATACTAAATAGATCTCTGAGCCTATTTAGAAGGGTCATATGGTTTAGAAGGGTCATATGGTTCTGTTTTTTCTGGCTGCGGAATCGTCACAAACACTTCTTCTTGGCCGGCGCGAATTTCGGCATCGATATAGTTCATTATGTCATTACACAATGCTTGTGTACCCTGTCGACCAATAGCACTAATGGTATAAATGGGGCCTTGCCAATCTAACTCTTTAAGCAGATCAGCAACAATTCGTTTGCGATCGTCTTCGAGTACAACGTCGGTTTTATTAATCACTAACCAGCGATCTAACTGATCCAAATCAGCACCAGTTTCTTCACTGTATTGGGATAGCTCTCCGAGAATGGTGTTTATGTCGTTAGCTAAATTTGCCTCTTCATCGCCATAGGGGGCGATATCGACAATATGCAACAACAACTTTGTGCGCGCCAAATGGCGTAAAAATTGAATCCCTAAGCCAGCACCTTGTGCCGCTCCTTCAATCAAACCGGGAATGTCTGCAATCACAAAACTGCTGCCCATGCCCAAGCTAACCACGCCTAATTCGGGATGCAAAGTGGTAAATGGGTAATTAGCAACTTTGGGGGTGGCTTGAGACACTGAACGTAAAAATGTAGATTTGCCCGCATTAGGTAAACCCAGAAGCCCAACATCGGCCAATACTTTTAACTCTAAATGAAGTGCTCGCGAGTCGCCGGGCTTGCCTTTGGTGATTTTGCGTGGGGCTTGGTTGGTACTCGACTTAAAGACGGTATTGCCCAAACCTCCATCGCCACCAACAGCGACCACAATTTCTTGGCCCTCTTCGGTCATATCAGCGATTAATTCTTCGGTTTGTCCATCGTATACCATAGTGCCGATCGGCACCTTAACGATAATATTTTCGCCGCCTTGCCCAGTCTTCACTTTACCGCCGCCAGTATCACCGCCCTTAGCTTGGTAGTGACGCACAAAACGGAAATCCGCTAAGGTATTTAGGCCGTCTGTTGCCCGCAGGTGAACCGAACCACCACGCCCGCCATTGCCGCCATCCGGGCCGCCTCTGGGAATATATTTTTCACGGCGAAAACTTAACGCGCCATGACCACCATTACCGGCTTGCACGGTAATCTCTGCTTCATCTACAAATTTCATTCGCGGATTTTAACGGTTTTACTGGTTCTATGTGGCGTTTTAACGATTTAATTTATGTGTTTATGCTCTAAAACATGCGAAATCGCTAGTCCCAACTACTTACAATTCTTGGGCTTGGGTAAACCACCGAATTTGCTTGCCGCTTTAGTGGCCCCTTCTGGGAACAATGTTAGTAGGTAACGGCTATTCGCATTTTCATCGCCAAAGGTTTTTTTAAATACTCGTATTACTATGCGCATCGGCGGCGGAATATTGTAGTCCTCATAATATTCTCGAAAATAATGAATAATAAGCCAATGCTCATCGCTAAGAGTGACACCATCGATTTTGGCCATTTGCTTGCCTAAACCCGGCGACCAACTCAGGCGTCGCTTCAAAAACCCTTGCGCGTCAGTGGCATATTGCTGACCTTCAAACTCGAGATAGTAATCGCTCATCACCAGGCTACCTGCTTATCGTGTTGCACAACTAAATCGACGTAACCTGAGTAATCGAGCATTAAAACTGAGGGATATTTGTTATCAATGCCGCGCAACTGACAATCATCATGTAGCGCGTACACGGCTATATTTTGCGCCGCACACTTAGCCAAAAAAGAGCCAAGATTGATCGGCGATTGCAGCGCAAGCACGGCATCTTCTATTAGCACAATAGCGTCACCTGTTTGCGCAAAGGCCAGTTGCTCGAACAGCCAAACGCCTTCGTGCCACGAACGGTTAATAGCAAATAATGTAGTCAAAACGTAAACACCTTTGCCTGATCAGCGATTAGCTCAACAACGCCCTTACTATCGAGCAGGGTTACCGCGCAGATAAGTTCGGCATCGCTCAGCCCACGAGCATCGGCGCTAAGGTCATGTAGGTAGACCTTCTCAACCCCGAAATCTTCGAGCGCTTTGTAGGTTTTGGTAAATTGCTTTAGACCATTTTGGCCTGGCTGTTGCCCTTGTTTTAGCTGGAACACACCATCGTGAACAAACAGCACAGAGACGTCTAAGTCGAAGCTGGTGCCAATCAGAATGGCGTCGAGCGCCTCCTGTCCATGAGCATTAGAGTAAGGGCCGCGACTTATCACGTATAACACTTTTGCCGAGCTCATTTAAACGTCACTGTGCGATCACTGTCTAGACTCGCGTCATGCAAAGCGCCTAAACCAGCCACACTGAACGCTGGGTGTGCATTACCGCTAGCAAGTTGATATTCGGCGGCTTGAGCATCACTCATAACGCCTCTGCGCTCGCCGGCCGAAATGCAAATCACCAATGGTACTGCATTTTGCTCGGCAAATTTTACCCATTGATCAAGCGCATTAAACTCATCGTCTAAGGGCATCGACAGGCGATTAGCTTGAGTGACACCATCTTGATAGAAGAACACTTGGCTAATAGTATGGCCAGCGGCGTTCGCTGCCTGGCAAAAGCGCAGCGCACTATAAGCCGATTGACTGGCGTACAAGGTACCGCTTACGAGTAGGTTGATCTTCATACGAAGCTAAGCCGTCGACTAACTAAAGTACTGGTCTTCAAGCGCATCCATATCTTTTTTCGGCATTTGCAAATAAAAACCATGCGCTTGCATATCAGCCAATACATGCTCAGCATCAGCTTGCGCCAATACGCGATCCGCGGTCAGTTCAAATTCAATCACAAAATTCAACTCACCCATGAGCTTAAGAATGGCCTTAGGAAATTTATCTGGCAGCGTATCTTGGTCAAACTCTTGATTCAAATACAGAAAGTGGTCATCTTTCTTATCGCCTTTATATACGTAGCACTGCATTACTCACCTTTTCGAATAATAAATGTATCAATTCTGCTTGGACTTGTTCTAGTCGTATAGCTTACTAATTGATGCGGTAAATGTCGCAACATTGCGTCAAAATCGGGTTTAGCACTTGGGTCACTGGCTAAAACTTCTAAATACTCACCGGCGGCTAAAGTTTTTAGCGCCTGTTTAGCGCGTAACAACGGTATCGGACAGCGAGTACCGCAGGTATCGATAGTCATAGTAATCGTAGTATCAATCATAGTGTCGATCATCGTATCGATCGCTGTGGCCGTTTCGGCTGCTTGGTTTAACGGCTTATCTGTCATGACTTTAATTTGGCTGTTGACGGGCATGGTGTAGACTAAACGTAATTAAGTTGCCTTGCACTCGGTCTTGTATAGTACCAAATAGCGAAAAATTAAACGCGACATTGACTTAAAAATCGACTCGAATGAAAATACCGAACCATTTCAAAGCACTCTATACACGGCTAATTAAGCACGTGAATTCACTACTGATGGCAACCACACTTGCTTTTAGCGCTGGCAACAGCTGGGCACAGGTGGACCATTTTGACCAATTACCGGACTTAGGTTCAAACGCAGCAAACTTTCTATCCGACTATGAAGCCGAGCAATTGGGCAAGGCATTCATACGTCAGTCTCGCTATCGCTTACCCTATGTATCTGACCCCGAGTTGGTCGGCTACATCAACCGCTTAGGCAATCGCTTATTAGACGTTAGTGATGACGCCGGCAAAGACTATCACTTCTATTTAATCGACAATAACGCGATTAATGCCTTTGCAGTGCCCGGCGGACATATCGCTATGCACACCGCTATTTTGACTAAATCGAAAAGTGAGAGCGAGCTCGCCTCGGTGGTCGCACATGAAATATCACATGTCACTCAATCACACATTTCACGTAAATTCGAAAATTCTCAATACGATTCTTGGCTTGCTATCGGCGCTTTATTAGCCGCCGCGGCGTCAGGCAGTGCTGAAGCCGCTCAAGCCGCATTGGGCGTAAGCCAAGCAAGCATCATTGACCGACAACTGACGTTCAGCCGGGCTTATGAAACTGAAGCAGATTCACTCGGTATCAGGCTACTTAGCCGCGCCGGTTTCGACCCAGCGGCAATGCCGATCTTCTTCAAGAGGTTATTAGCCGAGAGCCGCCTTAATGAATCGCATGCACCAGAGTTTATTCGCTCCCACCCATTAACCATAAACCGTGTTTCAGAGTCGGCTGAGCGTGTACGTGCCTACCCCAAGGCGCCGATCCAGGATCAATCAGAATTTTTATTGATGCAAGCCAAGGCAACCGCGGCTTATGCCGACGACAAGTCAGTTGTTCGCGACCTCTACCTAGCCAAGCTAAAACAGGGCGGTACGACGCTGCCAAACCGCTATGGTTATGGTATGGCACTGGCTGAGAACGGAGAATTTGATAAAGCACGTGAAGTTTTAAGCGAGCTTGATAAAGACTACCCTAACAATGTCAGCGTGCGACTAATAAAAGCCGACAATGAGCTCAACGCCGGTGAAATTAAGATTGGCTTAGCCGAGCTTAAGGCTCTTTACCAAGAGCAAAATAATCTAGGTAATCATTTAGTCGATATCTATTACGCGAATGCTTTGGTGCTTACTAAAAACAACCATGAGGCGATTCCCATTTTACATAAAGCGATCGCCGACAACAGTAACGAGCCCTATTTTCACATCTTGCTGTCTCGTGCCTATGGTGAAACCGGTGATAACTTGCGTTCGTATCAGGCTAGAGGCGAATACCATTACTTGAGCGGTAACTACGAATTTGCGATTCGACAATATAAACGCGCTTTCTCATTAACCACAACAGAATATGAGCGTGCCAGGCTCGGTGCGAGAATAGAAGATGTAGAGAAAGAGCTAGAGATTGTAAGAAACCTCTAGCGCCTTTTAAGCTCTAGGCATTGCACTAGTTTAGTGCCACGATGATCTGCCCGTGGCTGATTCAGCAACAGCTATTTAAAAAAGCTTAGAATGCAGTTAGCCGTCGCTTCAGGTTGCTCGATGTGCAGCATGTGCCCGCAGTGCTCAACTTCGAAGTAATCGCCTT
This sequence comes from Arenicella sp., assembly GCA_047629535.1. Taxonomy (GTDB): domain Bacteria; phylum Pseudomonadota; class Gammaproteobacteria; order Arenicellales; family Arenicellaceae; genus Arenicella. The sequence continues at coordinate 14,717 of JBLHXJ010000011.1, forward strand.
CGGCGACGCGTAAGGCACTTTTAGCCTCGTCGATACGACCAAACTTGGCGAAGCGTTGGTAATAGGTCGAATCAAGCGCCATGACTAAACCAACCTTAGCAGTAACCTCCTTCCAGACCTCTTGAACATCTTCAAAACTGTAGCGCACAGGGTTAGCATAACGATGCGCATGGTCGTGCTTTAAACGGTATGCGCCTTGCTCGCCAAATGGCTCACCCCACATCTGCGCTAACTCAATAATTGTTTCTGGTGCAATCGAAGGGTTACCTTTGTGTACTGAATAACATAATGCATCAAAATGCGGATACACCTTGCTTGGTTCGTCACTGGTAATCTCTCGAATCCATCGGCGATACTTTTCTGGCGCTTCTGAAATATCGGTTGACGCCATGCCCATAGCCTCAAGACTTAACACCTTATTAACGCGATGCGGTTGAATGCCAGCGTACATCAAGGCGATATTGCCGCCCATGCTATGGCCGACCAAATTGACTGGCTGATTCGGGCTATAGTGATCAAGCAACTTTTCAAGGTCGGCAAAATAATCTGGAAACCAATAGCTAGGTGCATGATCGGTCTGGCCAAAGCCTCGCCAATCGGGTGCGACTAAAAAATAGTCCTCAACTAAGTGATCAGAGACAAACTTATAAGTGGCACCGCAGTCCATCCAACCGTGCAGTAGCACTAGCAATGGCTTTGATGAGTCGCCCCACTCCTGAATATGGTGATTTAGACCTCTGATATTTAAGCTTCTTGTATTCATTTTTTCTCGTAAAATTATACTGCTGAACGTAAAAGCCCCCGTATCACCGAGGGCTTTCTGCAACTCCTTAGCCAATAACTAACCGGCTAAGCTGTCTAAAGACAAGCCGACCATTTTTTGCATCACACGCACAACCTGGTTGCTATAACCAGCTTCGTTGTCATACCAAACATACAACACTACACGCGAGCCTTCGGCAATGGTAGCGCCACCATCAACAACACCCGCATGGGTTGAACCGACTAAATCGGATGACACTACTTCAGTAGAATAGGTAAAACCAATTTGTTCCTGAAGTGGTGAATGATATGAAATTTGACGAAAAGTTTCGTTAATATCTTCGGCTGTTACTTGTTGCTTGAGATTCAGGTTCATGACCGCCATCGATACATTTGGCGTTGGCACACGAATCGCGTTACCGGTTAATAAGCCAGCCAATTCGGGCAACACTTTAGCCACCGCTTTGGCGGCACCAGTCGAGGTAATAACCATATTCAATGGCGCACTTCGACCACGGCGCTCGGCGCTGTGATAGTTATCAATCAAGTTTTGGTCATTAGTGTAAGAGTGAATCGTCTCAACGTGACCGCTTTCGATACCGTACTTGTCATTGATTACTTTCAATGGTGGCACAATCGCATTGGTAGTACATGAGGCGGCGCACAAAATAGTATCAGTGGCTTCGATTAAGTCATCGTTAATGCCGTAGACGATATTCTTAATATCGCCTTTAGCAGGCGCCGTCAGCATCGCTTTTGAAATACCAGGGCATGAAGTGTGTTGACCGAGGCCGGCTTCATCCTTCCAAATACCAGTGTTATCGACCACCAAGGCATCTTTGATGCCGTATTCGGTGTAATCAATCTCGGCCGGGTTACCGGAGTAGATAAATTGAATAAAGTTACCGTTAGCGATGATTGCTTGGTTTTCTACATCCACTTTGATTGAGCCGTAAAACTCACCGTGAACTGAATCACGACGAAGTAACTCTGCGCGTTTTTCCAAATCTATTTTGACATCGCCTTTCGAGCGAACCACCACGCCCCGCAGACGAAGCTTTGCACCTGTGCCCGTACGCTCAATTAGTAAGCGCGCCAGCAAGCGGCCAATTCGGCCGAAACCATATAACACGACATCATGTGACTCATCGTCTTCGGCTTGTCTCTCACCCAATAACTGGGACAAGCGACGTACTAAGAACGCTTGCATGTCTTCGTCGGATTCTTGCGCAAGGTATTCATGGCAAAGCTTACCCAAGTCTAGTCGACACGGGCGCAAGTTCATTTTCTCTATCAGCTGCAACATTGCATAACTTTGATCCATGTTCAGCGCCTGACCAACAATCAGTTGACCGTGCAGATGCGCTTTGATGATTTCGATAGTTGATGAGTTCATGATCTTCTGACCAAAAACGCGAAGCACCACACTCGGGCCGCGGTACAAAGACCCTAATAAAGGGATCATTTTTTCGGCAATAGCTTGCCGACTATTCCAACTACTAAGGTGCTGCTGACTGATCTTTCGACCCATGACTGCCTCTCTCTAGATTGTGTAAGACGTGTTGATGTTTGCCCGGCACCCTAAAGAACACAGGAACCGAAGCATTTTTTCGTGGAGCGTGATTATACCCATTTTTAGAGCATTGTTCATCACCAAAACCCATACCCGAAATGTATACGTTGTCCGCCACCCAGTATCTCTAAGATTGCCTAAAACCGAGATCGCTGGGGCGAGATACTAAACCGTTGGAAATCGAGACTTTTTTTCTAACTCGTAGATAGGCTTAGTATTGCGAATATAAAGCTCTTCAGATTTCTCTAACGGCTGATAGTCCCAGGCTACACCTTGTTCTCGCATGACGATTTTTAGAAATTTACGTCGCCGCTGGCTCTCTAGCACACGCTCGGTAATCGCCTGCCGATCAAAGCGCGTTTCGATTTCATCAACCCAACTGTTAACCTGCGGTTGATGCTCAGCAGCAGTTGCCAAATTATTCACTTCCAGAGGGTCGTCGGCCAAGTTGAAGTACTGAAGCGGATCGTTAACCGAGTAGATAAGCTTATAGTCGCCGCGTCGAATCATATAAATTGGCACCGCCGTGCCTTCACCATAATATTCGCCAATCGCTTCATCATGACCACCGTCGCCCGATAAGTGTGGGACCAGTGACTTCCCTTCTAATGGCGTCGCGTAACTGCCGTCTTTACCATCTCTGGCTAGTTCGGCAAACGTCGGTAGAAAATCAACTAATGAGACCGCTTTGGCTACTCGTTTGGGCGAGAACATTTTTGGTGCATGCACAATCAGCGGCACTCGCGCCGAGTTCTCTAAGTAAGACATTTTGAACCACATACCCTTCTCGCCAAGCATGTCGCCGTGATCCGAAGTGAAAATGATGATGGTATTGTCGCCGAAACCAGCTTGCTCAATCGCTAGACGCAACTCAGCGACCTTATTGTCGACATCGGCAAGCGAGCCATAGTAGGCGTGCCTAGCATTTCGAACGGTGTCGTCATCAAAATCATAATCGCTGGCGCCGTAGCCGTGACGTAAACGGGTAGTGTGGGGATGCTCTGCTACCGCGCCAAGCGGCACTTTTGGTAGATCGATATCGTCATGTCGATACAAATCCCAATGCTCTTGGCTGCATAAATAAGGGTCGTGCGGTTGAATCATTGAAACCGTCAGCATAAACGGCTGATCGGTATTATCGCGGGCATGGTCAAACAAAAATCGTTTGGCTTTGAAAACCGCTTCATCGTCGTAGTCCATGTACATCGAGCGTACACATGGCCCCGCCTTTGTCACCACCTCCATATTATGGAACCAATCAAGGCGAGCATCGGGTCTATCCCATTCAGGATGCCAAGTGTAATCCGCTGGGTAAACATCGGTGGTTAGGCGTTCGCCGTAGCCGTGCAATTGATCTGGGCCAATAAAATGCATCTTGCCAGAAAGGCAAGTGCGATAGCCCTCGGCAGCCAAGTAATGCGAAAAGGTCGGAATTTCGGATGAGAAATCAGCCGCATTGTCCCACGCGGAGATCGAACTAGGCAGCCGGCCGCTCATCATCACAAAGCGCGACGGTGCGCATAATGGCGAATTAGTATAGGCGGCGTCGAACACCACACCCTCTTCGGCAAGCTTGTCGATCGCAGGTGTTTTAACTAAGGGATGACCATAAGCGGCTAGAAACTGAGGTGCTAATTGGTCGGCTTGAATAATGACTATATTCGGTTTGGTACTCATAGCGCCCTCGTTTTTGGTTTAGAACTCTATACTTTAGATTCGATATTCTCGGGTCGCGTCTGCTAGCCATAGGCCGAGGTAGTCGGCGAAACTTCGTCGCACAACCAGTTTATAGACAGGCTCATCATCAACTTGCCAAAGAGTCATACTGGTCTTTGCCATCACCGTTTGAGCGCATTGCCCGGTTGAAAAAACCGAATGATGTAAATCCAACGGACATCCTTTGAGTAATAGGGCCTGCGCCTTACGGCCTGATATTTCAAGCACGGTGTTGGCACCTGAAATATCGTTAACCGCAGAGAATGTATCGGCTAACGCAGTCTCAAGTTTTTCAATCAGCTCAGCGGCCATGTCTGCGGCGGTTACCACTAACCATTCGTTCGGCCCTAACCATAAAATAGTATTGCCGGCGGCGGCTAAAAAGGTGTTCGCTTGAATCGGTAAACCCACACCCAACACGCGTTTAACCGCGGCCATGAAATCAGCGTTCTCGCTTGAGCCTCGAAGGTTCACGTGGCCCAAAAACGCGCGCTCTTTAATGGCTAAGATATCGTCGTTAGCGCTAAATTCAGAGCAGTCGATTTCGACCATCGGGCTAGTTGCATTCGAATTAGACATTTTGTTTTTCTCCTTGCGGATCAATAAACACTGTGGAGGAAATTTTAGCGGCTACAAACCGACCATCTACGGTGGTTACGTACACGGTATCGCCTTGTCGCTTAAAGCCGTTTTTAACCAACGCCAAGGCAATCGAACGACCAGCACAAGCGCTATGATAAGAAGAGGTAACATGACCGTGCATTGGCAACGGAATTTGATCGCTGGCTTGGTTAACAATTTGCGCACCCTCTTGCAATACCTCGTTCGGGTCTTCGGTCAGCAGACCGACCAACTGCTTACGGTCTTCGCGCACGGTATCAACTCGATTAAGAGAGCGTTTACCCAAGAAATCTTTAGCTTTGGATACCGCCCACCCCATTCCTAGGTCGATCGGTGTTACCGAGCCATCGGTATCTTGGCCAACAATCACATAACCCTTTTCAGCGCGCAGTACATGCATGGTTTCAGTGCCATAGGGGGTGATATCATACTGCTTACCCGCGGCCATCAATTGCTCCCAAACGAAGCGACCGTGATTAGCATTAACGTTAACCTCGTAGCACAGTTCACCGGAAAAACTGATGCGGTTGACCCTTACCGGTAGGCCCGCGATAGTACCTTGGCGCGACGCCATAAACGGAAACGCCTCTTTATCAAAGTCGATACCCTCTACAACCGCACTCACCACCTTGCGACTGTTCGGGCCTGCTACCGCCGAGGTTGCCCAGTGATCGGTTACCGACGTTAGGTACACTTCAAGCTCAGGCCATTCAGTTTGAAGCCAAAGCTCCATCCAGCCCATCACGCTAGCAGCGCCGCCGGTGGTGGTGTGCATGAAATAACGATTTTCGGCTAAACGAATAGTCACACCGTCATCCATTACCATGCCATCTTCGCCGAGCATAAACCCGTAGCGCGCGCAGTCTATACCAAGCTTTTTCCAAGCATTGGTGTACATCATATTAAGAAAATCGCCTGAATCTTTACCGCTGATCTCGATTTTTCCGAGCGTTGATGCGTCGATAATACCGACGCTCTTGCGCACGGCTAAACATTCGCGCTCGACCGCTTGATCAAGCGTCTCATTGCCTTGTGGAAAATACCAAGGTCGCTTCCACTGGCCGACGTCTTCGAAAAGAGCACCATTTTCTTGATGCCAGGTGTGTATCGCGGTTTTACGAACCGGGTCAGAAAGCGTAGGACCTACCTCAGGCCCGGCAATGGCGCCAAAGGTGACGGGCGTATAGTTAGGCCTAAACGTGGTGGTGCCGGTATCGGATATCTTATTGCCTAAGGCTTCAGATAGAATAGCCATGCCGCTAATGTTGCCCATCTTGCCTTGATCAGTACCAAAACCAAGCGCGGTATAACGCTTAACATGCTCTATCGACTCAAACCCTTCGCGAGCGGCCAAATAGATATCAGACACGCCAACATCATTCTGTGGGTCAACAAAAGCCTTTGGACCACGGCTAGGTAAACCCTCGGTTGGCACACGCCATAGCGGCTCTAGCGCGATACCCTCGAGCTCATGAGTTGATACAACCGAAATGTCAGCGGCGTTAAAGCCAATAGACTGAGCCGCGGCAATGCCAGCGGCTGCCCCTTCTGCTAAACAGTCGGCTAACGCGAAACTGGCATTGGCTGCGCCAACAGACCTCTGTTGCTGCACCACGACTCCCGTTTCAAAACACGATTTATCATCATTCCAAGCGGCTTTTCCGCCCGACTGAGAGAACAAATGAATCGCTGGATTCCAGCCGCCAGAAGTGGCGACTAAATCACAATCTAGTCGTTGCACAGCAGCGGAAATAGATTTCCCATCGGCGCTGATATTTCTGATTTCGGCGGCGATAACCTTAGCCTTGCCTATCACATTGACAACCGCACAACCATTGATCACCTTAATGCCCGCCGAGGTTAATGGCTCGGCTAAATCAACTCTTTCAGCTCTTGAATCAACCAAGGTGACATCACTAACACCGGACTTTCTCAAATCATCTGCGGTTTGATAGGCACTGTCGTTGTTAGTAAAGACCACGGCTTTGTCAGCGAGTTTGATGCCATAACGATTCGCGTACGTCGATGCCGCTGATGCCAACATCACTCCGGGTCGATCATTGTTAGCAAACACAATCGGCCGTTCATGCGCGCCGGTGGCCAAGATTACTTGTTTGGCTCGAACTCGCCAGACACGCTCGCGTGCACCTTTGCGGTCACTTAAGGCAAGGTGGTCTGTTAGGCGTTCGGCAATGGTTAGAAAATTGGCATCGTGATAACCGAATACCGTCGCCCGAGGCATAATTACTACATCCGCCATTGAACTAAGTTCAGCAATAGCGCCGGTGGCCCAAAGAGCGGCCGTTGTTGAATCGATGCTTGCGCTAGATGACAACAAACGCCCGCCAAGCTCTTCTTGCTCGTCGGCGATTATTACGCGAGCGCCTGCACGCCCAGCGGCCAAGGCAGCCATTAATCCAGAGGGTCCAGAACCAACCACCAAAACATCACAATGAGCATTGGTTTTTTCGTAATGGTCTGGGTCAATTTCTTTGGGTGACTCGCCTAAACCTGACGCCTGACGAATAATATGCTCGTAGGTCATCCAAAATTTCTTCGGCCACATAAACGTTTTGTAGTAAAAACCGGCGGGTAGCAAACGCGAAAAGGCGCCAAACACCGACATCAAATCAAAGTTCACACTGGGCCAAGCATTGGTACTATTAAATACCATGCCTTGATAAATTTGCGCCTGAGTACCGCGAACATTTGGAATAGTTAAGGCCCCTTGCTCAACTTGAAACAAGGCATTCGGTTCTTCGGCACCATCACCAACAATGCCGCGTGGACGATGATATTTCCAGCTGCGACCAATTAATCGTACACCATTTGCGAGTAAGGCCGAGGCAATGGTATCGCCTTGATAGCCTTGATATTGCTTACCGTCAAAGCTGAAGCTTATCGGTTTAGTTCGGTCTATGCGACCGCCACTTGAAAGACGATTCATTATTGCGTGCCCTCAATTTGATCCAAACTCGGTTGCGGATCACCAATCTTATACACGCACTTAAACTTATAGGTCACTGTGTCGCGCACCGCATTGAACCAACGTCGGCAACCCGCTGAATGGTTCCACATTTCACGATGCAGACCCTTAGGATTAGCTCGATAAAATACGTAGTCAGCCCACTGCTGATCACTCAAAGCATCAGGCTCAAGAGGCCGAACGTTATGGGCTTCACCGCCATAGCTGAATTCGCTTTCGTCTCGCTGGCCACAATATGGGCATTCAATTATTAACATTTTCGAGACTCCTAGTGGGCAACGCCAGCGGCGCCATGTTCGTCGATTAAAGCGCCAGAGGTAAATCGGTCAAGCGCAAACGCGGCATTTAGCTCATGCGCTTGGTCGTTCGCCATCGTATGCGCAAACACCCAACCAGAGCCTGGCGTCGCTTTAAAGCCACCGGTTCCCCAGCCGCAATTGAAATAAAGGCCCTTAGTCTCCGTTTTACTAATGATCGGGCATGCGTCTGGGCAAGTATCAACAATGCCGCCCCATTGACGATTCATTCGTACCCGACTAAAAATCGGAAACAACTCCATAATCGCCGTCATCGTATGCTCAATAGTGGTAAAGCTGCCGCGCTGACCGTAGCCGTTGTAGCTATCGATACCAGCGCCGACCACCAAGTCGCCCTTGTCTGACTGGCTGATGTAGCCATGCACTGCATTTGACATCACCACAGTGTCGAGCACTGGTTTGATCGGCTCCGATACAAAGGCTTGCAATGGGTGGCTTTCAAGCGGAAGGCGCATGCCAGCCATGGCGGCGAGCACACTCGAGCTACCAGCGGTAACCACACCCACCTTAGGCGATTCAATATACCCTTGAGTGGTTTCCACACCTTGAATTTCGCCGTTCTCGCGACGAAAGCCTGTTACTTCGCAGTTCTGAATAATATCAACACCAAGTGCATCGGCCGCTCTAGCAAAACCCCACGCCACGGCATCATGTCTAGCAGTGCCGCCTCGAGGTTGAAATGAGGCTCCGAGTACCGGATAGCGGCTATCGGGTGAACAGTTTAAGTGCGGAATGCGTTTTGATAACTCGGCCGCATCGACGACTTCACCGTCGACACCGTTTAAACGATTGGCATTTACCCGCCGCTGAATGTCTCGCATATCTTGCAGCGTGTGACCTAAGTTATAGACCCCGCGTTGACTGAACATTACGTTGTAGTTTAGGTCTTGGCTCAAACCTTCCCACAGCTTCATCGACTTCTCGTAAAGCTGAGCGGCTTCATCCCAAAGATAATTAGAACGCACAATAGTGGTATTTCGGCCAGTGTTTCCGCCGCCGATCCAGCCTTTTTCTAACACGGCAATATTACGCATGCCATGTTCTTTGGCTAAATAGTAAGCGGTGGCTAAGCCGTGGCCGCCGCCGCCAACGATAATCGCGTCGTAACGCTTCTTAGGCGTCGGGCTACGCCAAGCACGCTCCCAGTTTTCATGGTGACTTATGGCATTTCTAGCCAATGAAAAAATCGAATATTTACTCATACCTTACTCAATCGTTATCTAACACTCAATTACGTTAACCGCGAGGCCGCCACGTGACGTCTCTTTGTATTTTGTCTTCATGTCTGCGCCAGTATCACGCATGGTTTTAATCACTTTGTCGAGCGAGACAAAGTGTGTGCCGTCGCCCCTCATTGCCATTCGCGCGGCGTTAATGGCTTTTACCGCGGCCATCGCGTTACGTTCTATACAAGGCACTTGCACCAATCCACCGACAGGGTCGCAAGTAAGCCCAAGATTATGTTCCATACCGATCTCAGCGGCATTTTCGACTTGCTCAGGCGATCCGCCTAAGACTTCGCACAAGGCGCCAGCAGCCATTGAGCAGGCCGAACCCACTTCACCTTGGCAACCGACTTCAGCACCCGAGATCGATGCATTTTTCTTGAACAAAGTACCGATAGCGGCCGCGGTTAACAAAAAGCGAACTAAGCCATCGTCGTTGGCACCTGAAATAAATCGATGATAGTAGTGCATTATTGCCGGAATGATTCCTGCCGCCCCATTGGTAGGAGCGGTTACCACTCTACCACCACTGGCGTTCTCTTCATTGACCGCCAAGGCGTATAGGTTTACCCAATCAAGAACCGACAAAGGGTCACGCAGTGACGCTTCAGGTTGAGACTTTAAACTCTCATACATATCAGCCGCTCGACGTTTCACTTTCAAGCCGCCAGGCAACACGCCTTTCTGCTCGCAGCCACGTTCAACGCAGGCCTTCATAACCGACCAGATCTCAAGCATACCTGCGCGGATTTCGTCTTCAGAACGCCACATCTTTTCATTCTCGAACATCACGTCACTAATCGACATATTGTTCGCTTGCGTGATTTTTAACAGCTCATCGGCGGTATTAAAAGGGAAAGGCAACTTGGTCGAGTCAGGCACAATACGGTCAGCCCCCATAGCGGCCTCATCCAATACAAATCCGCCACCGACAGAGTAATAAATTTTACTCAGTAATTCCTGACCATCATCATTAAAGGCGATAAATTTCATGCCGTTAGAGTGATGCGGCAAGGTCTTTCGGCGATGCATAATTAGATCATGTGGTTCGTCAATAGTGATGGCGTGTTGCCGGTTCAATGAAATCATTTTCGAACTGCGAATATCTGCTAGCTGATCATCAACAGTATCAACATCAACACTCTCCGGAAGGTCGCCTTGCAAGCCTAATAGAACCGCTTTATCCGAGCCGTGCCCCTTGCCAGTGGCGCCTAGCGAGCCATACAACTCGACCTTTATACGACCAACCTTGGCTAAGGCACCGTTAGCGTTCAAGCCATCAACAAACCATTTTGCCGCTCGCATAGGACCAATAGTATGTGAGCTTGATGGGCCAATACCAATGGTAAATAGATCAAATGCACTGATACTCATGAGGATTCCTGAAAAGGCTTTATATAGGTTGAAGAATATAGCAGCAAAGTAAATCAACTTAACCATCTACGACTTGCAATTGTGTACTCGCGACTCGTTTCCCTGCAGTGCGAATTACACAACCACATGAGCAAAATACTCTACAATTCGGTCAACAGCTAAAACTAAGGGCTTATAAATGCTTACTTTTTTAAAACGTAGCGCTCAACTTTTACTTGCGCTTATCTTTCTAGGGTGGCTAATTACCTTCCTTGCAGTTAAATTTGAGCAACATCAGTACACTCAGATCACCCCAGAGCAACGCACTCAAGCTAATAACTACTTGCAGGGCAAAGTTACTCCTGCGCCGAATAACCTGCAATATCAAACCTTCACTCCAGAGCAGGGAGTTGATCTGCGCACCGCCATAGTTGATGCCGAAAACGCAAAAGGAACAATCGTCTTTGTACCGGGTTTTACCGGCACTATCGAAATGTCGATGCAAACCATTAGCCAATTGAATAAGGCCGGTTTTAGGGTTGCGGCGATAGAATATCGCGGACAAGGAAAATCGTATCGACCAATTAGCAATCCAGAAAAGGGCTATGTCGAAAACTTTGGTTTATTAGGCAGTGACCTAGCCAAGTTCGCACATCATATTAAGCGCGACGACGAGCCACTATTCTTCTTTTCGATATCTAAAGGCGCGCATATAACCATGCGCATGGCCGCCGAGCAAGCAGTCGATGTCAGCGCTTTTGCCTTAGTGGTGCCGATGATTCAGATAGATACTGGAGAACTGAGCTATTCCTTTGTGAGCAAACTCGCGCATACTTTAAACGCTATCGGCTTAGGTAATATGTACGCTCCAGGCAATTCACAATGGCCACCTCAACCACTCGTATTTGGTGAGGCTAACGGCTGCAACTCAAACCCAGAGTCGGCGCAACTGCAGAGTGCCATGTTTGCCTTGGACGAAACCTTAAGGACTCGCGGAGCCACGATTAAGTGGCTTAAAGAGACAACCGATTCGACTGAGAAACTGCTAAGCCCGGGTTTTATGAACGCTCTTACACAGCCAGTAAAAATATTCACCGCTGGCGATGACCGCTTGGTTAGAAGCGATATTGCCACTGGATTTTGTGCAAATTTGACCAACTGCCAAGTGACACATTTCGAAAATGCGCGTCATTGCATTAATCGTGAGAGTCAAGAGCGTATGAACGAAATCATTAGGCAGTCGGTGGCGCATTATGAGAAAGTTTTGGGTTAGGCGATAAGTCGTTATTGCTTGATCATAGCTTGTAAGTAAGTCTGAGCCTTTGATCAGCTGACACATTCCAGGCGCAGCGACATACAGTGATCGCAACTGCTCAGCGCGACACTTTATC
>JBLHXJ010000012.1:0-26037 GCA_047629535.1 Arenicella sp.
TAACCGACTTTTCGTTTAAGCCTGTTGACCAAGCTGGCAATCCTGTTGCCAATAAAATAGCGCCAAATAAACGCCCGCGGTCTTCTATGTCGCCGACTATTGTGTTAAACCAAAGCGGCGATTTTTTAATGGCCAGTGGATCGCCTGGCGGGAACTCGATTATTGCCTATACAGCGAAAACCTTAGTCGCTGTTTTGCAGTGGGGTTTGAGCCCGCAACAAGCGGTTGATTTGCCAAATATGGTGGCCCGTAAAGGAAAGGTTAGAATTGAAAAGTCTCGAGCCTCGGCGGACTTAATCTCAGGGCTTCGTGATTATGGTTATGAGGTTAATGAAAGTGCCGGCGAAAATTCGGGTTTAAGTGTTGTGTATCAACATTCGAATGGTCGACTGGAGGGTGGAGTTGATCCTCGTCGCGAGGGCATCATCGAGATAGTCGAGATAGATTAATCTACTGCAATGAATGTCTACTTAAGCTTGAAACGGTCGAAAGTGTCGCAACATAAGTGGCTAGTGTTAGGCATAATTTAGCCTTATTACGCCCTACAAAACAACATCATAAACAGGAGTCAAAATGACTACTATTCTTTCTGTGCGTCGCGACAACCAAGTGGTTATTGGTGGTGACGGGCAAGTGTCTCTCGGTAATACTGTTATGAAAGGTAATGCACGTAAGGTGCGGCGTTTATACAAAGGCGAAGTGATCGCTGGGTTTGCCGGTAGTACCGCCGACGCATTTACCTTATTCGAGCTGTTTGATGCAAAATTGGCTAAACATCAAGGCATTCTGACTAAGGCTGCGGTCGAGCTTGCTAAAGAGTGGCGTACCGATAGAATGTTGCGAAAACTTGAAGCATTGCTATGCGTAGCCGATAAAGACGCTTCGTATATTATCTCAGGGACGGGTGATGTTATTGAACCAGAGGCGGGCATTATGGCAATCGGTTCAGGTGGATCGTATGCCGAAGCCGCGGCGCGCGCTTTGGCGGCCAATACCGAGTTGAGCGCTAAAGATATTGTCGACAAATCGCTCAATATTGCGGCTGATATTTGTGTTTTCACCAATCATAACCTGACCATAGAAGAGCTGGAGTTCTAAGATGAGTGAAATGACCCCGAGAGAAATAGTTCAAGAGCTCGATAATCATATTATTGGTCAAGGCGATGCAAAGCGTGCTGTGGCGATTGCGTTACGTAATCGCTGGCGTCGATCGCAAGTACCTGATGGCAGCTTAAGGGCTGAAATCACGCCTAAAAATATATTAATGATTGGCCCCACTGGTGTGGGTAAAACTGAAATTGCACGGCGCTTAGCTAATCTTGCCGATGCGCCGTTTATTAAAGTAGAGGCTACCAAATTCACCGAAGTTGGCTACGTTGGGCGTGAGGTTGATTCGATTATTCGCGACTTAGCAGATATAGCGATCAAAGGTCAGCGTGAAACTGAAATGAAAAAAATGCAGGTACGTGCAGAAGACGCGGCTGAAGAAAGAGTCCTCGATATTCTCTTGCCACCCGCTCGCGATGTTGGCTTTACGGCTGACTCTTCAGACAATAAAGACGGTGCCGCGCGACAAAGCTTTCGTAAAAAGTTGCGTGAAGGCCGCTTGGACGACAAACAAATAGAAGTAGAGGTTTCCGCTCAGGCGCCCGGCGTTGAGCTGTTTGGCCCACAAGGTATGGAAGAGCTAACCAGTCAGTTACAAGGCATGATGAAGAACATGGGCGGCGACAAAAAGCAAAGCCGTAAAATGAATATCAAAGAGGCCTTAAAGGTATTAACCGAAGAGGAAGCGGCTAAGTTAGTAAACGAAGAAGATATTAAGCTCAATGCAATCCAACGATTAGAGAATCACGGTATTGTTTTTATTGATGAAATAGATAAAATTATTGGTCGCTCAGAAGGCGGGAAAAGTGCTGATGTGTCGCGCGAAGGTGTACAGCGAGATTTGTTGCCGTTGATCGAGGGCAGCACTATATCGACCAAGCATGGGATGATTAAAACTGACCATATTTTGTTTATCGGTTCGGGCGCGTTTCAGTTGTCTAAGCCTTCTGATTTGATTCCTGAGTTACAGGGGCGCATGCCAATTCGAGTTGAATTGGCGGCGTTAACGGTTGACGATTTTACCCGTATTTTAACCGAGCCTGACGCTTCGCTGACTGAGCAATATGATGCCTTATTAGCCACCGAGGGAGTGAGTTTAGACTTCACCGAAAACGGTATTCGTCGTATCGCGGAGTTGGCTTGGCAGGTGAACGAGAGCACTGAAAACATTGGTGCTCGTCGGCTGCATACAATGCTCGAGCGGCTGCTTGAGAAGATTTCATTTGAAGCCAGTGACCGGTCTGGAGAGTCGGTGACGATTGACCAAACTTATGTCAATAAGCACCTTGATGAGTTAGTCGAAAATGAAGATTACGCACGTTATATTCTCTAGTTTTTTCGGCGTATACTACCGTGAGGGCATGCTGGCCCTCATAAAACCCAATCACTAGATGATATGATGTCTTTATGATTTTTGCGATTCTCTTTATCTTAGCCTTTTTGATTGGCCTAATAACCTACTTGCTTACCAATAAATGGCTTGTTGCTGTGCTGCTTTCGATGGCTTTGTTTGTGGTGACCACGCTGGCTGATACTGAGGCCCAAGAAAGTTGGAGTTTTACGCTAATTTTTGGCTTGCCGATTGTGTTTGTTGCTAGTTTGTTGGGTGCATACGTAGTCGAACTGCGGCGCGGGGAGCCGCTTGAGGAGCAACTCGATGAGCCGGGTGTCGATGATGCAGATGAGCCAAATCCCCGTTAGAAATAATTATAGAGAGTGATATGTTTGATAATCAAGTAGTTTGGATTACAGGAGCATCATCAGGGATTGGTGAAGCATTGGCTTTGGAGTTTGCCGCACAAGGTGCTCGTTTGATTTTGTCTGCGCGAGGCGTAGACGGCTTAGAGCTAGTCAAAGCCAAGTGCGATGTTATATCGGCTAGTGATAATAATTTAGTATTGCCGATGGACATTACCGATGAGGCCAGTTTGGCCAATAAGGTTGAGCTAGCAAAAGCGTGGGGCGGCCGCATAGACATGCTGATTAACAACGCCGGTATTACTCAGCGCTCGAGTTGTCTGAGCACTGAGATGTCAACTTATCGAACTATATTTGAAGTTGATGTGTTCGGACAAATAGCACTAACCAAAGCTGTATTGCCGATCATGATTGAACAAGGTAGTGGCCACTTTGCAGTGACGTCTTCTATTTCCGGAAAAGTCGGGGTGCCGTTTCGAAGCGGATACTGTGCTGCCAAGCACGCCATGATGGGCTTTTTTGATGCCTTGCGCACCGAAGTCGATCACCACAATATTAGAGTAACGACAATTATTCCTGGTTATATACGTACGCCAATCGCATCTAATGCACTTTTAGGTGATGGCTCGGCCTATGGCCAAGAGGATACAGAAATTCGTGGTGGCATGGATGTTAATGAGTGTGCCAAGGTTATTATGGCCGGCTTTAAACGTCGAAAGCCTGAGATTAGTGTCGGTAAAGGCTTCGAGATGAACGCATTGTGGGTGAAGCGTTATTTCCCCAATTTTTTATTGAAAATGGCCGCTAAGCAATATGCCAAAATGGCTAACAATAACGATTTGAGCTGACTGGCACTAGGTTAAGTCGGTTCAACATGGAAGATAAATAATTAGGGTCAATAAAAAATCATCCTCAGGGCAGCATGCCCTTGGTATGGCATGAGATTGTCATCGGGACATGCGATTGATGGTGCTGGTCAGATGTCTAGGGGCCATGCCTCTAGGGGGTTTTTGTCTAATCATTGCTACAGCATTGAACCTCAATCTTAAGTACAATGGACAGCTAACTGCTGCAAACGTAAAAATATTATGCTTAATTCAGAATGCACCTCTACTTTGTTTTTAGTCGATGACGAGCTCGCCAGTACTTTGTCGGGAATCGTTCGTGGCGTCGAAAAAGAGGGTTTGCGTGTCACCGCAGAATCAACCGTCGCTCAGACCCTACATGCGCCAGCATTGGGCTCAACGTTGACGCACCCGAGTATTACCACCGACTACTCAGAGGCGTTGTTGGAGTTCATTACACCGGTACTTAACGATGTCGAAGAGACGGTCGCGTATTTGAGTGATTTACATACCTTCGCGTCGAGTAATATTGAGCAAGAACGAATCTGGCCTGCCAGTATGCCGTGTCAGCTTGACGGCGACGAGAGCATCCCGATAGCGGTCTATGGCAGTTCGAATGTTGGCACCCTGAAGCATGTCTATCGACAAGGTTTGGGGGTTCGCTATGGTCGTGTAATGCAGTCAATCGCTGGGATTCACTATAATTTTTCGCTACCAGACACCTTTTGGCAAGCGTATCAATCGAAGCAGAGTCCGCACGCTGAACAATCGTTGCAAGACTTCAAATCAGAGAATTATTTTTCGTTGATACGAAACTTTCGTCGTTACTCTTGGATTTTACATTATCTGTTCGGTGCCTCACCGGTATTGGATAAATCGTTTTTGGTGGGACTCTCTGAAGACGAACACGGCCTCGATGCTCTGCTTGAAAATACCTATGGCCTGCGATACGCGACTTCACTGCGGATGAGTGATCTTGGGTATCAAAATTCGGCGCAAGAAGCGCTACATGTATCCTATGGTTCGCTTGATGATTATGTAACTACTTTGGCCGAGGCAATGACTCATAAATATCAGGCCTACGAAGATATTGGTGTCAAAGTAGACGGCCAATACCGTCAGTTGAATACCAATGTTTTACAGATTGAGAATGAGTACTACAGTGATATTAGGCCTAAGCGGGTGACTGAGTCAGGTGAAAAACCGATCGCGGCATTGCGTGACCGTGGCGTCGAATACATCGAAGTACGAATATTGGATATAAACCCGTTTCTGGCTGAGGGCCTTAGCGCGCAGCAGATCAGGTTTATGGATGCGTTTCTTCTCTATTGTTTGTTCTCACAGTGCCCACCAACAAGCGATACAAGTTGCCCAGAAATTCGAGCAAATCAGCGAGACGTGATAATGCGCGGCCGTGACCCCAGCTTAGCGCTGCAAAGCGGTAGTCAGCAGGTGCCATTTAAGGCGGCTGCGACAGAGTTGATAGATGCTATTATGGAAACGGCTAAATTACTCGATAAAGCAAATAGCAGCTTTGAGTATTCGGCGGCGGTGTATGCTCAGCAGGCTAAAATAGACGACCCGAGTTTGACTCCGTCAGGGCAAATGATGGCGTTAGTCGACACCGGTAGGGAGTTTATTGAGATCATCAGTGAGCAAGCGAATAAGCATCAAACGCATTTCGCTAGTCTCGATAAAAACACTCAATTTCAAGACAACTTAATGCTCCTTGCAAGGCAGTCAATGGAGCAGCAACATGAGCTTGAAGCGCAGGACAAGGTTGGCTTTGATGAATATTTAGCCGAGTACAATAAAAGTTAATTAGCGCGCGGCTTGGTTCAGGCTAATCAAGCTGATCTTTAGCTGCGTCGCTTTGAGCTGAATCATTTTGCTCTTGCTTACTGTAATTCATGATAGTGAGCTCGCGTTTCGGATAGGGGATTTCAATATTATGTCTAGCGAACGCGGCGTGTATTTCTTTGTAGAGCATGTGAGAGATGCGACCACGATCTTGAGGTTCATCGATCCAGCCCATTAGCTGAAGGTTAATCCCGCTATCGCCAAAGCCTCTGAAGCGGACTCTCGGGCTGGGGAATTTCTTGATATCTTGATTGGCAATTATCAATGCCATTAAAACGTTTTCTACCTGCTGTAAATCCGACTCATAGGCACATTGAAGGTCGAGGCGTATACGCATCGAGTGGCCTGAGCCGCCATTTTCATTGACGATTTTTGCATTGCCAATGACCCCGTTGGGAATAGTTACTTCAATATCATCGCGGGTAATTAAACGCGTACTTCGAATGCCTATATGGGTTACCTTGCCGCGTTCACCGGAGTCTAAGTTAACGTAGTCGCCTAGCTTATAGGGGCGATCAGCCAGTATGAATACGCCCGAAAATAAATTCGCCAGAGTGTCTTTGGCGGCGAAACCAACCGCGATACCAACGATTCCTGCCGACGCCAATAAGCCCACAGGGTTGATACCCCAAATCATCAATACCACGTAGGCACACATGATCATCAGCATTATCTTGCTACTTATAATTAGCAAGGGCTCGGTACGCACATCCATTTTTTTGAACCGCGAATCATCACGTGACATTGCAGTGATCAGTTTGCCGCTGACGGATAGCGTCGCTCTAGTCCACGCCAGCACAATCATGGACAGTGCCAACGGGCTTATGTAGGCCGCCATTCCATCTACATAGCCAGTGGATTTTGTCGCTATGATTAAGCCGAACCAAAGTACAGTATTGAAAATTGGCTCACGCAGGTCAGCGATTATTTCGTCGTCTAATTGACTGATGGTTTTACTCGCAAGTCTTTCTATCAAGCTTAGCGCATAGCGACGTATAAACGATGCTGACGCCCAAAATACTAAGAAGATAACCGCGGCTTCAATGATCGGGTATTGCTCAAGCAGCAGCCAATAGGGCTGGGCTTGTTCGGGTAAAAGGTCACTGAAGGTTGGGATCTGGCTGCCTATGTCAGTGGCAACTGCCGCCGACGCATCAACCGAGTCGATCTCCGCTGTAGTGCTAGTCGGCCCGGTTGAAGGGTTTAGCGATGCTGTAGTTTGGCCCATTTTTGAATCACTCGTTGTGTCTAAGGGTTGATTTCTATAAGGCTACCATTGTGTACTAATGCGCGGGCTTGCCACGGCGGCAAAACTTCAGCGCTATAAGCCTTGAGACTCAATCCAAGTTTGAATTTCGGCGGTAACCTGAACGTCAGTTTTACCTTCGACGCTAATCGCCGGACCGAAGATACAGCGAATCGTACCGGGTTTAATCCACCAACTGTCGCGCGCCCAGTATTTACCGGCATCATGAGCGATTGGTATTATCGGCTTGTTAGCCGCAATCGCAAGTTTAGCAGCGCCTTTCTTGTAACGTCCAGATTCACCGTAGGCGGTACGTGTGCCTTCCGGGAAAATTAGCACGTAGCGGCCCTCTTTGAATTTTTCGATACCTTGCTCAACTACTTGGTCTAACGCGTTTTTCTTATCAGAGCGATCAATCGCAATCGGGCCGGTAGCACGTAAGCCAATACCAAATACCGGGATACTCAATAATTCTTTCTTGAGTACCCATGCAAGCGCCGGAAGAAACGTTTGTGTGGTTATAGTCTCCCAAGTCGATTGGTGCGCGCAGGCGAAGACACACGGTTCTTCGGGAATGTTTTCTATGCCTTCTAGCTTATGCGTCAATCCGCAAGTGATCTTTAGCCACCAGGTGACAAACTTTGCCCACCCAGCAATCATCCATGATCGTGTTACCGGCTTAAATGCTAGTGCGATAATCGACACAATCATAAAAGGTATAGTTGATAGTGCTTCACCAAAGTAAAACAGAACCGATCGAATATAAATCATAGGCTTAACGTAAAAGGGTGCACGTGCTTAAATTTCTTGTTTAAGAAGCGCATCTGTAAAGGTCGCTAGAGTGTCAAACACCAGCGTGCCGTCTAAATCAATGAGTGGGTCATCGGCGATTCTTTTTAGACTTTTTTTGCCGTTGCCCGTCTTTACTAAAACCGGCTGAGCGCCGGCGGTTTTCGCCGCCATCAAGTCTCGAATTGAATCGCCCACCGAATAAACGCCGCTAAAGTTAATATTCAATCGGTCAGCCAGTTGTCGGTACAAACCGGCCAGCGGCTTGCGACAATCGCAGCCGTCATCGGGGTGATGCGGACAGAATAGTACGGTTTGGATTTTGCCGCCATGCTGTTGCACATAGTCAATCATGCGCACGTGTATTTGAGCTAAGGTGTCGGCGCTAAAAAGGCCGCGTCCTATGCCCGATTGATTGGTCACGATTACTACTTCATAGCCCGCTTGCGATAAACGCGCAATGGCCTCGAGGCTGCCTTTTATAGGTATCCACTCGTCGGGGCTTTTGATAAACAAGGGAGAGTCTTTATTGATCACCCCGTCGCGATCAAGAACCACCAATTTTATGTGCTTAGTATTAGGCAAAGTTGTGACTAGGTTTGTAGTAATGCGATGTCAGCGACGCGCAAAAATAAGCTCTGCATACGCTTCAATAGAGCCAAACGGTTATTCTTCTCAGCATCATTATCACTCATTACCATGACATGCTCAAAGAAGTTATCAACCGGTGTACGCAAACTGGCTAGTTTTTCTAGCCCCTGCTGGTAGTCACCATGGTTAAATAAGGTAATGCAATCTGATTCAATACTTTGAATTGCCGAATAAAGTTCTCGTTCGGCGATTTCTGATAATACAGTCTCGTCAACTTCAGAGGAAACCTCAGTCTTTTGTTTCTTTAAAATATTGCTAATGCGCTTGTTCGCCGCCGCTAAATCCGCCGCCTCTGCCGCCCGACTAAAAGCACTCACGGCTTTTACTCGTTGTTCGAAATCCAATGGGCTGTCGGGTTCGCAGGCGAGTACCGCATTAATCGTATTGGTAGCGATATTTTGAGACTGATAGAACGCGGTTAATCGGCCACGGATAAAGCCAACAACCGCAGCCTGTGTATCCGCCTCAATTTCGATGTTTTGCTTTTTCGAATAGACATTGGCTGATTCAGCAACCAGTTCAGATAGATTAAACGGCCGCTCTTGCTCAATTAAAATGCGTAAAATGCTAAGCGATGCACGACGTAATGCGTATGGATCTTTATCGCCGGTAGGCACTTCACCTGAAGCGTAGATGCCAACTAAACTATCGAGCTTATCAGCTAAGGCCACTGCTTGAGCTTCGGCGCTTACAGGTAAGCGGTCGCCAGCGAATTTGGGCCAATAATGTTGCTCTATACATTCTCCAACTAACGTCGGCTCGCCATCCCGATCAGCATAGTAGTGCCCCATGACGCCTTGTAATTCATCGAATTCACCGACCATATCGGAGACTAGATCAGCCTTGGCGAGTAATGCGCCACGCTCAGCTATTGCCGAGTCGCCGCCCATTTTGCTTGCCAATTTTCCGGCCAGCTCTTGTATGCGGTGAGCTTTATCCAACACGCTGCCGAGCTTTGCATGAAACATGACCTTGTTTAATCGTTCGACACGCTCTGCTAATTTAATCTTCTGGTCGGTCAGCCAAAAAAACTGTGCATCTGAAAGGCGCGCCCGCAGTACTTTCTCGTTACCTGAGCGAACTTGCTCTGGGTTTTTGCTTTGGATATTACTAACAGTGATGAAGTGCGGCATTAATTTGCCATTCGCATCAACAACGTGGAAATATTTTTGATGGTCGCGCATCGATGAAATCAAGCACTCTTGTGGGACTTCTAAGAAGCTTTGATCGAATCCGCCGATAACCGCAGTAGGGTATTCGACCAAACCGGTCACTTCATCTAGCAACGCTTGATCGTCTTCAATAGCGCCATTAACACTTGTCGCTGCGGCTTTTACTTGCTCAAGAATCATTGCTTGGCGTTTAGTAAAGTCGGCGACAACATGACCTTGTTCTAATAAACTCTGTTGGTAACTGTCGGCATTTTTGATGACGATCTCACCTTCGCTGTGAAAACGATGGCCGCGTGTTGTATTGCTCGAATCGATATCTAAAATTGTAGCCGGCAAAACGCGCTCGCCATGCATGACGATTAACCATTTTACTGGGCGTACAAACTCAGCCGTTCCGTCGCCCCAGCGCATGCGTTTGGCGATAGGTAAGCGTTTGATCGCTTGGTCGATAATCTCAGGCAATAATTCGCTCAACGATTTGCCAGCCTGTTTGATGTTGTAACTTAGCCACTCGCCCTTATCGGTCTTTAAACGTTCAAGATCGGCCACATCAACACCGCAAGACTTGGCAAAACCGGTGGCGGCCGGAGTTGCTTGACCATCTTCCTTAAAAGCGGCTTGAAGCGCAGGGCCACGGCGTTCAATTGTTTGGTCTGGTTGCGCGGCAATAACATTCGGCACCAGCAAGGCCAGCCGACGTGGCGAGGCAAAAGGTGATGCTGAGTTGGCGTCAGCCTGGTTGATTAACTCGGCATCGCTTAAGCCATTAAGTAATTCAGTGGTGAACGCATCACTCAGTTTTTTCAGTGTTTTTGGAGGTAACTCTTCGGTGCCGAGCTCAATCAATAGAGTATCAGTCATTATGATTCTCCTGCCGAGCGACCACGCGGGAAGCCTAAAGCCTCGCGTGATTCATAATAAGATTTTGCAACGCCTTTGGCTAAGCCGCGAATGCGACCGATGTATCGGGCGCGCTCGGTTACTCCAATTGCATGGCGAGCATCGAGCATGTTAAATGAGTGAGATGCTTTGAGCATTTTTTCGTAGGCCGGTAATGGTAGGTTTTGCTCAAGCAAATACTTAGCCTCGGTTTCACAGGCGTTGAATTGATGGAATAATTCTTCGACGTTGGCGTGTTCAAAGTTAAAAGTAGATTGTTCTACCTCGTTCTGGTGATATATGTCGCCATAAGTGAAGCCGTCGGTCCATTTAAGATCATAAATGCTATCAACACCCTGAAGGTACAGAGCAATGCGCTCTAAGCCATAAGTAATTTCACCGGTCACTGGTCTGCAATCTAAACCGCCAACCTGTTGGAAGTAGGTAAATTGAGTAACTTCCATACCATTTAGCCAGACTTCCCAGCCAAGACCCCAGGCGCCAATAGTTGGCGACTCCCAGTTATCTTCTACAAAACGCACATCGTCACTCAACATATCAATGCCAAGCTCTTTCAAAGACTCAAGATAGAGCTCTTGAATATTATCTGGCGAAGGTTTGAGAATCACTTGATACTGAAAGTAATGCTGTAAACGATTAGGATTTTCACCGTAACGGCCATCAGTTGGCCGGCGAGAAGGCTGCACGTAAGCCGCGTTCATTGGCTCTGGGCCAATAGCGCCTAGAAAGGTCGGCGAATGGAAGGTGCCTGCACCAACTTCTGTATCCATTGGCTGCATGATGACGCAACCATTGTCGGCCCAAAATTGCTGCAAGCGCAGAATCATATCTTGGAAGCTTAGTACATTGCTCATTGTCTTTACTATCTATTGCTGAGAGTTTTCACCAACTAACGTTGGCGAGTAATGGCAACAACAACTAGTTCAATAGTTGCTGCTAGCTAGAAAAAAGAACGGTCTAGCATAAGAGCTGAACGTAATAGCTCTTAGCTCAACTTATTGGGCTTGCAAGACACGCCTAAAATCAGACTGGCTATTATAGCGGCCAAGTTTAAATTTGCGAGTGCTTAGATTTGCTTTCTATCAGTAAATGATCGCTATTAGCAATATCTTCGCTGTGTGACGGGAGCATGAAAATAGACGCTTTGTCTACAACATTACTTTTATTCATGCCAGTTGTAACATTTAGTTATAAAAGGATAGACAATCACCTAAATTTTAGGTAATTTGCGTCTCAGACATTGGTTAGCCCAAGTCGCCTAGGAGTGAGGAAAGTGCAGTTAATAGCACGACTCATGAAGATGAAAAGACTCGTTAATAATAATAATAAGAGCGAGTCTTTTTATTTTCAGCATTTAGGCTATTTATTTGTGGTAGGGATGCGGCAATAAGATAATCCAAAAGACATTCAGATAATATATTGTTAAACGCCGCAGGCGCTTTGTTTGTGGTAAGGATGCGGCAATAAGATAATCCAAAAGACATTCAGATAATATATTGTTAAACGCCGCAGGCGCTTTGTTTGTGGTAGGGATGCGGCAATAAGATAATCCAAAAGACATTCAGATAATATATTCCTAAACGCCGCAGGCGCTATTTTTTGCCTGCTTGTTGGTTTCCTTCGAAAATCTAGGTAAAACTCTTCGATCTGGGTTTGATCGCTCTATGCGGTTTGCCTTACCTTAGATGAAATTCTTGCAAAAAACGGGATCTGGCCTATCTAACGGCCACAAAAAAGCCAGCGGCGAATGAGCTGGCTTTAATAGTTAACTTGTTTGCTAGTGCTTAGCTATCGAGCGTGTCAAAAATAGTTTGTCGAATATCATCGACTGAGCCTACGCCTTCGATCTTAGTATATTTCGGCGCCTCAGTTGCGCCACTCTGAGAGAAGTCACGATAATACTTAATTAGCGGCTCAGTTTGGTCATGGTAAATGTCTAGGCGCTTCTTCACTGTTTCTTCTTTGTCATCTTCTCGCTGCACTAACGGCTCGCCGCTAACGTCATCGATACCTTTTTGCTGCGGCGGATTATAAATAACGTGGTAAGTACGGCCTGAGCTTAAGTGTGCGCGACGACCGCTCATACGTTTGATGATTTCTGCGTCGTCTACGCTGATTTCAACAACATAGTCGATGTTAATGCCAAGTTCGCGCATCGCGTCTGCTTGAGGAATAGTGCGTGGAAAGCCGTCTAGTAAATAGCCTTGCTCGCAGTCACTCTCGGCGACTCGGTCTTTTACCATCCCAGTAATGATCTCATCGGAGATTAAGCCACCAACATCCATGATCTTCTTCGCTTCTAAGCCTAATGGTGTCCCTGCTTTTACCGCGGCGCGTAGCATGTCGCCGGTGGATATTTGAGGGATGCCGAATTTTTCTGTAATGAAGGTCGCTTGTGTACCTTTACCAGCGCCAGGGCCGCCTAGAAGAATTAGTCGCATGTTTTTGCCTTTTATGAAAATAACTTGAATCGTATATCGCACGGAAAAGCTCACCACGCTACGAAAGGCCAAGTAATCTATCATAAAACGCGCTGAATTCATAAGCCTGAGGGGCTCAAGCTTTGATCGCTTAAAATAGGCAAAAGCGTGCCTTAGCAGTCAAAAAAAGTGACCCATTTACGCTATCAGGCTACTATATAGCTATGATGTAGCTATGATTTCAGCATATTCGCGATAAATAAGGTTCTAATTTCTGTGAGCACTGCAAATAACGACTATTGCGCCGCGCAATACCCAATTGATGCATTGGCTACCGTTGGTGGCTTGGATACCATCAATACTCATGACGCCAGCACCTTGGATGAGGCTTTTCGCGAGCGCGTGCGTCGCAGTAGTGAAAAGATCGCCTACACCCAATTCAATCAAGAAACGGATACCTGGGACAGTTTCAGCTGGGCTGAATTGGCTGTCCAGGTCGAGCGTTGGCAGGTGGCCTTTCGTCAGAGCGGCTTAGAAAAAGGTGACCGCGTTGCGATTTGCTACCGAAATAGCGTCGAGTGGGTCATTTTTGATCAAGCAGCACTGCGCTTAGGGTTAGTTGTTGTGCCTTTGTATGCGGCCGATCGTGCCGATAATATTGCGTATGTAATCGGCAACTCAGGTGCAAAATTGGCGTTGTTTGCTGACAGTAATGCTTGGCTTTCGGTGAGTGCTACTGATGAAAATGTAAGTTGCATTGAGCGAGTCATCGTATTTTCAGGCGAAGCGCATGGAGTTCTTACTCTGGTTGAGGACTGGTTGCCAGAGCGTGGCCAGCATTTCGAACGTGGCGTCGCCTCGGCCGATGACTTGGCTTCGATAGTCTATACCTCGGGTACCACTGGGCGACCCAAGGGTGTCATGTTATCGCATCGCAATATGCTTGCAAATGCTTATAGCGGCATGCGCAGTGTAGCGCTCAAACCGACCGATCGGCTGTTGTCGTTTTTGCCTTTATCGCACACGCTCGAGCGTACTGTCGGTTATTATGCGCCATTATTAAGTGGCAGCTCGGTGGCCTTTAACCGTTCTATTAAGCAGCTCTCCGACGACTTGTTCGAGATAAAGCCAACCGTTATGATTTCAGTGCCGCGTATTTTCGAGCGAGTGCACAATCAAATTTACACCGCTTTAGCTGAGCAAAGTGGCTTTCAGCAATGGATATTCAGGACCGCCATTAATATCGGCTGGCGGCGATTTGAACATCAGCAAGGCTTGCGTGCATGGCACCCTAAGCTACTATTCGCCGCAATTTTCGATATCCTCGTCGCGCGTAAAATAAAGGCTAAATTGGGCGGCGCGCTGGATTTTGTGATCATTGGTGGCGCACCATTAAGCCAAGAGGTTGCGAAGACGTTTATCTCGCTAGGTATTCCATTACTCCAGGGCTACGGGCTGACCGAGTCTAGCCCGATTGTGAGCGTTAATACGAAACAGCAAAATCGGCTCAACTCGATTGGTTTATTACTGAGAGGCGTTAGTGTCAAAATTGCTGATAATGATGAGCTTTGGGTAAAAGGCGAAAACGTCATGATGGGCTATTGGAATAAGCCTGAAGCTACCGCTAAGGTAATTGTCGAGCAGGGTGATGAGCGCTGGTTGCGTACTGGCGATAGGGCGTCGATAGATAAGTATGGTTTCTTAACAATTATCGGACGAATCAAAGATATCCTAGTACTAGCAAATGGCGAAAAAGTACCGCCGCCCGACATCGAGGCCGCGATAGTCCGCAACCCTCTGTTTGAACAAGTGATGGTGGTTGGCGAAGGAAAATCATTTTTAGCCGCCTTAGTGGTGCTAAATAAGCCTCTAGCTAAAAAAGCGCGAGAGCAAAACGGCCGCGATTTTGACGTTTATCTAGTTAACACTATCGCCGAGCAAATGGATGATTTTCCAGGTTATGCAAAAATTCGAAAAGTCCATGTCTGCGAGCAACAGTGGACTGTAGAGTCGGGCCTTATGACGCCAACCTTAAAGCTTAAGCGCGCCAAAGTGGCTGCGTATTACGCTGATGCCATTGAGCAGTTATATGCAGGTCACAGAGTTATCCAGTCATGACTAATTGGTTTTATATTGCGGCTATATGCGTTCTTTTAGTCGGCTGTGAAAACGATTCTCAGTCAGCTCGTGAACCCAGCCAGTTGGGTTGGGTGGCAAGCTCCGATACAAATGCTAATGCCCAGCCTGATAGGCGGGCGATTAAGGACTATGACACTGCTCGGCCATTGCTTTGGCGCTCGGTTTATCCGAACGGCGGTGAAACATTGTACTGCGGTGAGCGGTTTGACAGTCAGTATCGCGAAGGCTACAACGTCGAGCATGTGTTTCCGATGTCATGGGCGACCAATGGTTTGAATTGCGGTAAGCGCAAACAATGTCGAGCGCGTAGCGAGGCGTTCAATCGCATAGAAGCGGATTTGCACAATCTGTTTCCGTCACGTTCTGACGTTAACCAAGATCGATCAAGCTATCGCTTTGGTGATGTGCCCGGCGAGCAGCGGCGCTACGGTAGTAAATGCGATTTTGAGGTGAGCGAGCGTAAGCGAGTTGCTGAGCCCGCGCCGGATAAGCGCGGCGAAGTTGCACGCGCGATGTTTTATATGGCGGATAAATACAAGGCTGACGGCTTGGTATTGTTTCAGAAGCAAGCCTTGCTGCTTGAACGATGGCATAGAGCGGACCCGCCAAGCGATGAAGAGCGGCGACGTAATAATCTGATTGAAGGTCTACAAGGTAATCGCAACCTGTTTATTGATGCGCCAGATAAGCTGCATCTATTGATCAAATCCGGATACTTTTTCAACTAATTGACCTCAAGACACTGCCCAATTTATTGGTGGAATATAATGAAATTATTTAAATTTTCTTTTTCAAAAGCGGGCTGTTCAAAAGCCCTCGTAATGCTGTTTCTGTTATCCGGTCTTAGTGCCTGCGGCAATAGTGGCATTCAAGTAACTACAGAGTTTCGCAACACCGATGGTTTAAAAAAGGGCGCAAATATTTATTTTCAAGAGCGCGGGGTCGGCCAAGTTATCGGCATTACGGAGCAAGATTCAGGTTCCCTTGTGAGCATGCTTATTAACCAGCAAGACGCCGCAACTATTGATTCGCAAGCGGCTGTTTTGATCAATATTATAAAGCCAGGTATGCCTCTGGAAATTTATGCCAGCGCCTCGCCCGAGACATTGGGCTTGACCGAAGGGCAGCAGCTAAAAGGCTTAGACTCGATACTTGAATTGGTTGCCTGGTCACTTGGTGATGCTATTCAAGTTGGTTCTGCTGAGCTCTCGGGCTACGTAGATTCGTTTCAAGGCTATCTTCAAGGAGAGGAGTTTCAAGCAGACCGAACTCGGGTCGAAGAGGGCGTTAAAGAAATGGCTGCTATCGCAAGTGATGCTATGCAAACTGTTGAACAAGATCTTGCTGCTGCGATGTCCGAGATAAGCGTCTCTGAGGAAGAGCTAGCGGCGGCGATTCTAGAACTGGGAGATGAACTGTCTCCTGTGGCCGAGGAAATGGCAAAAAATGGTACTGACCTAATGGCCGAACTGGAAAAATTTGCCCAAGGCGCAGAGAGCGCTACTGCAGAACAGCAAGCGTCGGGGCAGAGGTTGATCGAGAGTTTGATTGAAACGATCGAAAAGCTCAATCAAGCGGCCGAACTTGGCGCACAGCGTTCGCTTGATGAGGCCGAGCAGTAGAAGACGACGGGTCTCAGGCGGCATGCTAAGGGCTTGGCACTCGGCTCTGTGGGTATTTCGGTCATAAGCAACTTAACCCAGGGCCTCGGTGGGCAACTGCGCTCGAAGTGGTTATTAATAAGCCTGCGGTTAACGTGGCTAGATTAATTAACTTAACTCAGCGCTTTACTCAGCAGCTTCTCGAATCGACTTAAGGGCGAAATAACAAGCCATTCAAATTTTAGCTTTTTTGGCTTTTCAGTTACTTGCAACTTGTCATTCAGCGCTTTTAGCTGACTCAAGTGCAAGCCTAGAGGAGTTTCGTTCGGTTGATACGTAGTGCCGATTCGATAGGTTTTTTTTGTTTCAGCGTTGAACTCAATGTGAGCTCCTAAAATAAGCTCGATGGGGTGGCGTTGGGAAAATTCAAATAAGCGCTGGATGCTGCTTTTATACGCATCCCAATTCTTCACTCTAATCGAACCCGGATAGAGCGAGTCGCCGCTTAATAACCATTGTGTTTGCTGGTCATAAATGGCAATGCTTTGCTCTTGATGCCCAGGTATCGGAATCAGCTTGAGTATTCTGCCGCCTAGGTCTATTGAGCTTTGTGTATTAGGCCAATTACCTAAGCCTAGTTGCCTTTCGAGGGCTTGCTGATTTGTGTCAACGACTTCTACCCCTGGCTTGCCTACAAACTGAGAATCTCCTTTGCTGTGATCACTATGGCTATGCGAATGAACTACCAATATTTCTGGTGTGCTTTTGAGCAAGTCGGTTTGTTGCTGAATAAGTGTTTGAACGGTCTGGTAGACGGGCGATTTCTCAGGCGATTGATTGGCTCCGGTGTCGACTACCAATACTTTATCTTGGCCAAATAGGACATAGATAAACGGCGCTTCAAATGTGATGCATTTATTCTGCCGTAACACATAAGTCGAAGCATCGGCCTGCATCACTTGGATCGTCGGATTAGTGTCTTTTTTGCATGATTTTGCTCCGTGCAGCCATTGCGCGGTGGCTAAATCAGCATAGGTCTGTTTTGAATCTTTGTTGACTATGTCGGCGGCGGCATTGGCGGTAGCCGATAGTAAGAGAGCGACAATAAAGAGCGATGACTTGATGACCATTAGAACTCCAATTTAGTTAGGCATGATTATTTGCCTAATATTAGATGCGTTTCCGCTGAAAGTGGATTCACTTAATTTAGTGGCTATCAGTGCTTTGCTCAAACTTTTGACTCTAGACCCCGCAAATCAAAGAGTTTAGAGTCAAAATTATAATTTACTTTTTACCCAGCTTAGCCCATGTATCTCTTAAGCTGACAGTGCGGTTCATGACGACAGAGCCTTTAGCGTTATCGACAGAGCCCTTAGCGTTATCGACAGAGTCGAAACAGAAATAACCTACTCGTTCAAATTGAAAACGATCTTCAGGCTTAGCCTCTAGAATGCTTGGTTCAAGCTTGGCGTCTGGGAATGATTGCAATGATTCTGGGTTAATCAGACTAATAAAGTCCTCAGCCGCACCAGGGTTTGGTTCGGTATATAAACGATCGTATACGCGCACTGCGGCGTCAACCGCATGTGCTGCGCTTACCCAATGAATAATGCCTTTGATCTTGCGGCCGTCGGCTGTTTTTCCTTTGGCACTTAGCGGGTCATAGGTGCAGCGTAATTCCACTATCTCACCATTATTACCTTCAATGACCTCATTGCAAGTAACCGCATAGCCATAACGCAAACGTACTTCGCGGCCCGGGCCTAGGCGAAAAAAATCGGTCGGCGGCTCGAGCATGAAATCGTCTTGATCAATATAGACTTCATCGCTAAACGGTAGTTCTCGGGTGCCCATGCTTTCGTCTTTAGGGTGGTTCTTAACAGTAAATGTTTCCGATTTGCCTTCAGGGTAATTGGTGATCACTAGCTTGAGCGGTTTCAGTACGCCGAAAACGCGCTTGGCCGATGCTTCTAAGTCTTGTCGAATCGCGTTTTCAAGCACCGCCATGTCGATGGTGGAGTCTTTTTTTGTGACTCCAATCTCAGCACAGAAGTTACGAATTGAGGCGGCGGTGTAACCTCTACGACGAAGACCAACCAGCGTCGTTAAGCGAGGGTCATCCCAGCCATTAACATGACCTTCAGTAACCAACTTAATCAGTTTGCGCTTACTGGCGACCGTATATTCCAAATTAGATCGACCAAACTCGATTTGGCGCGGCATGGCTTTGCCTTTTTCACCGATCAAGTTTTCCTCAATAGTGATGTTGGCTAAAAACCAATCGTATAGCGCTCGGTTGTCTTGAAATTCTAAGGTGCACAGTGAGTGAGTGATGCCTTCTAACGCATCTGAGATGCAGTGCGTGAAGTCATACATTGGGTAAATACACCATTTGTCGCCGGCACGGTAATGATGCGCAAAGCGAATGCGATAGATGATAGGGTCGCGCATAGAGATGTTTGGCGAGCCCATATCTATCTTGGCTCGCAATGTGTAAGCGCCTTCTTCAAACTCGCCGGCCCGCATGCGCTCGAATAGCTCGCGACTTTCGGCGGCAGTTCGACTGCGGCTTGGGCTGTCTTTACCAACTTCGGTTAAGCTACCTCGATACTCGCGCATTTGCTCTGCGTTTAGATCATCAACGTAAGCAAGGCCTTTGTCGATTAGCTCTAAGGCAAAACCGTATAGGTGATCGTAATAATCTGAGGCGTAACAGAGCTTGTCCCACTTAAAGCCAAGCCAAGCGACGCTATCGCGAATCGCTTCCATGTACTCGAGGCTTTCCTTTTCTGGATTGGTGTCGTCAAAGCGCAAATTGCACTTACCGCCCAAGTCATCGGCCAAGCCAAAATTCAAACAAATTGACTTTGCATGACCCAAGTGCAGATAGCCATTAGGCTCCGGTGGAAAGCGCGTGTAAATATAGTCATGCTTGCCATTTTTGAGATCATTCGAGGTGATCGCTTTAATAAAATGGTTCGGAGTTGGTGCTTTGCTCATGGTGTCACAACTATTTAGAGGTTAAGTCTGGCTATGGGGTACTCAATTCAGTCAGTTATTATAGAGGATAGTAGCTACCGATGCCCCTTCTAGAGCATTTAATTGAAGCCACATTGAAGCTGTAGAGCTCTATATGAATCTTTAAAAGTAGCTACTTAGATCAAGACTGTTGCTTGACTAGCACTTGATTGATTTGCAAGCTCGGAGTTGCCAGCGATATATTTGAGCGAATTGATTCGGCTAAAATATGAGCGCGGAATATTTGTTTGATTTTCAATAGCTGCTTTACATCTTTAATATAGTAATAGACCGCCCAAGTCACGGCATGGTCGCCGGTGTCTAAGACCCTAACTTCGTGGGCAAATTGTTGCTCTCTTGAGTCTTCATTTTTATCAATTTCTAGAAAAGCGCGATCCATCATGTCACTAACTTCTTGCTCGGAGTGGGCATAGTCAATGTTGAATACCAGGCATTCACGCAAGCCTTTAGCCGACGCGAAGCGGGATAAATTTTGGATGCCATAATCGCGTAGCTTTGCGTTGCGAACCATTAATCGGTGGTTGTTGGCCAGGTCTAGGAACTCAGTATGGAACACCTTGGTTTTGAATATGCTGGCAACGATATTGCCACTGCCCATATTGAACTGAACAACATCGCCTTCTTCAGCCAGGCGACTGTTTAAAATTATAAGTCCGCTAATAATGTCCGGCGCCCAAGATGCTTGAGTGAGGGCTAAAAATAGACCAATGATGCCCACCGCACCACCCGCTTCTAGTAAGGAGTTCAGACCTAGAATACGCATACAACTTACAATCGCTACCACGCTTACTACCGCTGCGACAAAAAGGCTGAGGCCTCGACTTGAATAAGTATCTGAAATCTGTCGCTTGTTTTTTGAGTTAACTAGTTTGCCAAAACGCTGGCGAATGAAAAAGTTTATGAACTGTGTGCCGAGCACGGCAAAGTAGACCACCATTAGCGATTGAGTTAGTTTGCTGAGCAGCGTGTAGTTGTGCAGCAACACGTCGGCGAACACACCAGTGATGATTAGCGCATTGAGAATTCGCATCATGCTAATGCGCATGCTTAGGCCATCATCGTCGTCCTTGAGCCAGCGACAAATAGGCGTTGCGGCCATAAAGAGCAACAAGCTTGCGCCAATAATGAACAAGTTCAACTGATCAAAGTCGTTTAAAAAAGCGGAGAATATTTCGGTCATCGACTCATTATAGAGCCTTAAGGCACTTATTTGTAGGGTCTTAAGCTTGGCCTAACCAGCCTATTCACTTAAAAAATAGCTGCCATATCGACTTTCCTGTACCTTGCGGTCTAGCCGAGGCGTGGCTTGCTCGTATAAACTCGGTCAGTTAGATAAGATCCCTTGTTTACAATCGTCAAGTATATGGCGCTATTATGTAGTCAAGGAAAACCAACTGGAGTTCTCTCAACATGATTATCAGCATCCCTAAAGAGTCGTACAAAGGCGAGAAGCGCGTAGCGCTGACACCGGAATCGGCCAAACATATTCAAAAACTCGGACATACGCTAAGGATCGAAGCCGGAGCTGGCAAATTGGCCGAGTTTAGTGACGCCGAGTATAAAGGCGCAGGCGTTGAAGTGGTTAAAGCGGCGGCAATTTGGGCTGACACTGACATCATTATGAAAGTCCGTGGTGTCAGCCAAGAAGAATCTGAAAAAGTAGCGGCCGGTACAACTTTAATTAGTTTCTTCTGGCCTGCGCAAAATGAAGAATTTTTAGCTAAGCTAGCGAATGCGAAAATCAATGTGATTGCCATGGATTGTGTGCCGCGCTTGTCGCGCTCACAAAAAATGGATGCCTTGAGCTCAATGGCCAACATCGGCGGTTATCGTGCGATTGTTGAAGCGGCGAATCAATTCGGTCGATTCTTTACTGGTCAAATAACCGCCGCCGGTAAAGTGCCTCCGGCTAAAGTGATGGTTATTGGTGCTGGTGTTGCTGGGTTAGCGGCGATTGGCGCCGCTAAAAGCATGGGCGCCATTGTTCGCGCATTCGACACTCGCTTAGAAGCAAAAGAGCAAGTAGAAAGTTTAGGCGGTGAATTCTTAGAGCTCGAATTTGAAGAAGACGGCTCGGGTGAAGGCGGTTACGCCAAAACCATGAGTAAAGAGTTCATTGATGCCGAAATGGCGATGTTTCGTGAACAATGTAAAGAGATCGATATCATTGTCACCACAGCCTTGATTCCCGGCCGTCCAGCGCCAGAGCTGATTACTACCGACATGGTAGAGAGCATGAAGTCTGGTAGCGTGATCGTTGACCTTGCCGCAGAGCAGGGAGGCAATTGTAAATTGTCGAAAGCGGACAAAATTGTTACCCACAAGGGCGTTAAGATCATCGGCTATACAGATTTACCAAGCCGTTTAGCGACCCAGTCATCGCAGTTGTACTCAACCAATCTTCGTCATATGTTGACTGATCTAACGCCCGAAAAAGACGGTGTTATAAAGATCAATATGGACGACGAAGTTATTCGTGGCGCCACCGCGGCACACAACGGGGCGGTTACATGGCCAGCTCCTGCGCCGAAATTATCGGCGGCACCGGCCAAGCCGAAAGAAGCGCCGAAGATGCCAGAACCGGTCGCTGAAATGAGTAACGCCAGCAAAGCTAAAATGACGTTTGCGGTTATGGGTGTGGCTTTACTCGCACTGCTGGGTGTTGGTTCGGTTGCGCCGGCAGACTTTATGGGCCATTTCACGGTATTTGTGCTGTCCTGTTTTATCGGTTATCAAGTTATTTGGAGTGTAACGGCTTCATTGCATACACCTCTGATGAGTGTTACCAACGCTATCTCCGGCATCATTGTAGTAGGTGCGATATTACAAATATCCTCCGACTCTGGAGTGGTGCAGGTTCTCGCTTTTATTGCCGTCTTGATCGCATCGATCAACATAGCCGGCGGTTTTTTAGTTAGTCAGCGTATGCTGAAAATGTTTAGTAAGTAGAGGAGAGAAATTATGTCTATGGGAACTATTTCTGCGGCGTATATCGCTGCTGCAATCCTCTTTATCTTGAGCCTTTCTGGCTTAAGTAATCAGGAGACCGCCAAACGTGGCAACTGGTACGGCATCATCGGTATGACGATTGCGATTGTTGCAACCATCATGAACGGCAGTGTCACTAGCTATGGTTGGCTGATTCTAGCGGGCGTGATAGGCGGCACCATCGGTGCTCGTTTGGCGTCTAAGGTTGAAATGACTCAAATGCCCGAGCTGATTGCTATTTTACACAGCTTTGTTGGTATGGCTGCCGTCTTAGTCGGTTTTGCCAGTTACTTCGATCCTATTGAGGGCTTACACGGTGCGGCTGCAACTATTCATAGTGTTGAAGTGTACTTGGGTGTCTTAATCGGAGCGGTGACGTTCACTGGGTCAGTGGTCGCCTTCGGCAAGTTAAACGGCAAAATTGGAAGCAAGCCATTAATGTTACCAATGCGCCACCAACTAAATATCGGCATGATCGTATTGTGGGTTGTTCTTGGCTCATGGTTTATTGGTGCTGACCATGGTTCAGGTACTTTGCCATTGATATTGATGACCTTGATCGCGTTTGCATTTGGCGTACACATGGTCATGGCTATCGGCGGTGCTGATATGCCAGTGGTAATTTCAATGCTGAACTCATACTCCGGTTGGGCTGCAGCGGCCACCGGCTTTATGTTGAGTAATGATTTGTTAATTGTTGTTGGTGCCTTAGTCGGTAGCTCAGGCGCGATTTTAAGCTATATCATGTGTCGCGCAATGAACCGAAACTTTGTTAGCGTGATCATGGGCGGTTTTGGAACTGTCGCGGTCGGTGATGATGAAGAAGGAGAGCAGGGCGAAGCCGTACCTATTCAAGCGGATGAAGTCGCTCAATTAATGGCTGACGCAGGCAAAGTTGTTATCGTGCCTGGTTATGGTATGGCTGTAGCAAATGCTCAGCATGCAGTCTCTGATTTAACCAAGCAGCTACGTGAAAAGGGAATTGATGTTCAATTCGCTATTCACCCAGTAGCGGGTCGTATGCCAGGACATATGAACGTGTTACTAGCCGAGGCCAATGTACCCTACGACATCGTTCTAGAGATGGATGAAGTCAATGATGATCTTGCTGAAGTGGATGTAGTCGTGGTGATTGGTGCTAATGACATCGTTAACCCTGCCGCGTTAGAAAATCCGAATAGCCCAATTGCTGGCATGCCTGTATTGGAAGTTTGGAAAGCTAAAACGGTCATCGTCTCTAAGCGATCAATGGCCACTGGTTATGCGGGTGTTGAAAATCCACTATTCTTCAAAGAGAATACGCGTATGTTGTTTGGCGATGCTAAAGATAGTGTTGATGCGATTAAAAGTGCTTTGTAATTAGCGCTTAGATCGTTGGTAAAAATGCCGCCGTTTGGCGGCATTTTTTATCGGGGGGGTAGTCGTATCTTAGCGGATAGCGATAAGATGTGCTCGAGCGGTTGCTAGCTAATCTATTGCCTACAGTGACTTAAAGCGAGATCCTTCGGCTGCGCTCAGGATGACAGTGCACCTTACCCGTCATCCTGAGCGCAGCCGAAGGATCTCTGCTTCGAGTAAGGATCTCTGCTTCGAGTAAGGATCTCTGCTTCGAGTAAGGATCTCTGCTTCGAGTAAGGATCTCTGCTTCGAGTAAGGATCTCTGATTAAAAACGAACCTCACCTAGAGTTGCGATATTACCCTTCACCAAACCTCATGAAACGCGTAGAATCGCGACCGTGAAGACTCCAGCCAAAATATCTAGACGCTTTTGCGTCGCTCCGATGCTCGATTGCACCGACCGGCATGAGCGCTACCTTGCCCGTTTAATCTCCAAGAATACTGTGTTGTATACCGAGATGATTACCACCGGTGCATTACTGTTTGGTGATAAGTCGCGCTTTCTGGATTTTGACGATGCCGAGCATCCGGTGGCCCTGCAGTTAGGTGGTAGTGAGCCTGATGCCATGACTAAGAGCGCCGAACTGGTTCAGCAATGGGGTTACGACGAGGTTAATATCAACGTTGGTTGCCCGAGTGATCGCGTCCAGTCGGGCAGCTTCGGTGCCTGTTTGATGCAAGCGCCTGAGTTGGTTGCTGAAAATGTCAAACAAATGCAAGCCGCCGTGGATATTCCGGTGACCATCAAGTGTCGTATTGGTGTTGATGAGCAAGAGCCACGTGAAGCGCTTTGGGCGCTAGTCGAGGCAAGTGCTAACGCAGGTTGTAAAACATTTTTGGTGCATGCGCGTATGGCGTGGCTGAAGGGCTTAAGCCCAAAACAGAACCGCGATGTACCGCCGCTTGATTACCAGTTAGTTTACGACCTGAAACAGGCCTTTCCTGAATTAGAAATCGTGATTAATGGCGGTATCAGCACGATCGAGGCTTGCCATCAGCATTTAGAACATGTTGACGGAGTCATGATGGGGCGCGAGGCTTATTCGAACCCCTATATTATGTCGCAAGTTGATCAAGCGTTTTATGCTGAAAGTGAGGCCCCGCGAACACGCGACGAAGTATTGGCCGACTACATTCTTTATGCCGATGAGCGTTTGAACAACGGTAGTCGTTTGAACCATCTATCAAAGCACATTGTTGGTTTGTATCATGGCGAGCCGCGTTCTCGACTCTGGCGCCGCCACATAAGCCAAAACGCGCATATCCCTGGTAGTGATACGGATGTGTTGCGCGCGGCCTATCATGAGATGGTTACAATCTTAGAGACCTAATGGTTTTGATCTAGACGACTCAACGCGAAGCTATGTTGCACTGAACAGCAAGCCAAACCTGACTAAAATTGACTCGGCCAGATAGCCAAAGCCAACAAACCATCCAGAAGGTTTTCGCCCCTTGTCTTTTAATGTTTGAATGCCCGACTGGTTTATCATTTGGCCTTGTTTGATTACGGCTACGATTTGGGTGAGGTGACTGACATCGTCAAGCGGGTTGTTCCTTAGTAGAATAAGGTCAGCGTTTTTGCCAACGCTAACCGAGCCCAATTGATCTTCGAGATTTAGCGCCCTTGCTGCATTTAAGGTGGCGGCGCGCAAAATAGTTGGTGCTGCTAGCCCGACTTTTTGCATTAGTTGCATTTCCTTATGCGTTGACTCTCCAGACAATAGATACATTGTCCCTTGATCTGAACCGACAAGTAGCGGCACACCAAGTTGGTCGGCCCGCATAGTGATGGCAAACAGGATTTCGCGCTCAGCAATGTTCCATTCAACCAGTTTTGGCGATGCGTCAAGCCATCGTTGCACGCTTAGATGTGACAGTAGAAATCTATAAAACGGGTTCATGCGCTGCAGATCGAGTTTTTCTATGAATTTATTTTTCTGAGCGCTCAGCTCGGTTAGGTGGTCAAAGGTCGCCAGTGTCGGGGTCAAGAAGGTGTTGCTACCTTTGATCTGCCTTAAGTGTTGATCTAATGCAGACTGGCTAAACTCAAAGTTGAGTGCCGTTTGATAGATCTCCTCTACATGTTCTACCGATTGGAATTGACTTAGCACGGTCATGTCGAATTCGCCATCGACGAGTGATCCGTACGACCCGTGCTTAGCGACTGGCATCGATTGTTTTTC
>JBLHXJ010000013.1:0-23886 GCA_047629535.1 Arenicella sp.
ACCGAGCAGATACTCTGACGTAAATACCGCTAAAATCAACGCACCTACAACCTCTTTTCGCCAAAGAACAAACGTTATCGCCACGGTCGCCGGTAACAAAGTTAACCATTCTGACATCATAAAGCCTCTCGTAAACGTTCAAGTCCGTCACTTAGATCGTCGATTAAGTCTTGTGTGTCTTCCAAACCGATATGCAAACGAACCAATCTTCGCTGCAGTGACCACGGAGCGACCGTGCGCTCAGCCGGTTCGCTGCCAACCGGTAAAATAAGGCTTTCATAACCACCCCATGAAAAGCCCATCTTAAAATGTCTCATATTGTCTACCATAATGCCGATAGCCTTAGTATTGCTCTGCTTCAAAATAAAAGAGAACAAGCCATTACCACCGGAGAAGTCTCGCTTAAAAAAATCATGCCCTGGGCAGGATTCAAATGCCGGGTGTAACAAGCGCTCAACCAAGTCGTGTTGCTCTAGCCATCTAGCAACGACCATGGCATTGCGATCATGCTCGCGCATTCGAACGCCCAAGGTACGGACGCCGCGCAAAGTAGTGTAGATATCATCAACCGAGGCGCATTGCCCTAGTTGGTGGCTGCGATCACGGAGTTGCGGCCAGTGCTGCTGATTAGCGCTGGCGACACCAAGCATTACATCAGAGTGCCCATTGAGATACTTGGTAGCTGAATGTATTGAGACATCGACACCAAAATCCAGAGGCTTAAAATTAAACGGTGAGGCGAAGGTATTGTCGATCATAGTAACAATGCCATGCTGCTTAGCGACCGCAACGATGCTAGGCACGTCCTGCACTTCCATTGTTAAGCTGCCTGGCGATTCGAGAAAAATCACCTTAGTGTTTGCGGCTGTCAATGCTTTTATATCGCCGCCGACCATGGGGTCATAGTAGCTTACCTCTACGCCCATCCGAGCCAGTGTACCGTGACAAAAATCACGCGTCGGTTGGTACACAGAATCAACCATCAGCAGGTGATCACCAGCACTTAAAAACGATAGTAAGCAGCTAGTGATGGCAGCCGTGCCACACGGGTAAACATAGCTACCTGCAGCGCTCTCAAGTTCACACATAGCATCATTAAAGGCGAAGGTGGTCGATGTGCCTCTGCGCCCATAATACTCGCTAGTGGCCGTGTCGCCTTCAAATTTATAGGCTTTTGTGCGACCAGCTTCAGCCATCTCAGACATGCTGTCAAAGACAATTGTCGAGGCTCGGCATATGCGTGGGTTGACGGCCGCACCCGTGTACTTTTTGTTACGACCGGTGGCGACTAATATGGTGTCTTTCTTCATCGGCAAACTATAACCTATCTTCTAGCTACTTTTGATCAGTATAGAGATATTCAATTAAGTGCTACGTTTAAACTGATTTTTTAGGCTTAGCAAACAGTTGCTGCAACAGCAAGCCAGCGATAATCAAGCACAGGCCAATCAAAGTACTTGTAAGGATGGCCTCGTCGAGTAAAACACTTATAAGCACTAACGATAAAAATGGCGATATGAAGATCAGATTGGCAACTTTGGCGGTATTCTCAGCCAGCTTCATTGCTTTAAGCCAAAGTATAAACGCCAGCCCCATCTCAAAAACACCCACATAAAACCCACCGGCTAGCGCCTGCCAAGGCGAATTAAAAAGCTCAGCAAGATCTCCAGTGATGTAGGCGAAGATGAATATCACCGGTAGTGCGAAACTAAAATTCAAGCATAAGCCGACGATTGGTTGACGTTGATCTTTTTGGTTTAAAATCCAATATAGCGACCAGACCACGGTACTTGCCAAGGCTAACAAAACCCCTTTAATATTAGCAAAATTCAGACCAAGCACATCTCCTCGAGTGGCAATCATTAGCACACCAAAGTAACACAACGCAGCCGCAGCCAAGTCAAAGCGACTCAAACGCTGACCGAGTAATGGCACCGCCAATAGCGTCATCACTATTGCCCAA
The DNA here is from genome assembly GCA_047629535.1 of Arenicella sp. GTDB lineage: Bacteria > Pseudomonadota > Gammaproteobacteria > Arenicellales > Arenicellaceae > Arenicella. The sequence goes on from JBLHXJ010000013.1 coordinate 1,964, forward strand.
CTATAATTAAGCGCTTGGGCCTCTTGAGCTGGCAAGGCGTCGTAGGCGGAGAATAACAATAGATAATAGAGAGCAGGGTTCATCAAGCCAAAAATCAGTGACCATATATAGTCCTTTTTAGACAAACTAAATAGAGTTTTAGCTCGGCCCTGCACTAACAATATGCCAATTAAGAACAGCCACGAAACTAGCGACGCCAGTAGTATCAACTGTAGTGGCGTAATGTAGTTCAAGCTTAACTTGAAGGCGGTAGCTACGGTGGACCAACAGAGTACCGCCGCGAGGCCATAGAGAATCGCCTGTTTCTGTGATTTTAATGCGTTTGTCAAAGTAAGCTAGCCATCGTTAGAGTTTCCTGAACATTACCACGGGGTGGTGATTTCATGTACCGACTTTACAGTCCGAAGGAGCCCCTGTAAGTTGAGAGTCTAATTAAAAACAGAGCCATTATTAAAATGAAGCCACACTACCTATTACTCGCTTGTTGTTTAAACTTAGCCGCTTGCGATAGCAGTGATCAGCAACCCACCGCTGAGCAATCAACTCAGCATAGCCAGCAAGCCGATACTAAACCAGCAGGTGATGATAACTTTGAGTGGTCGCCCGAACGTTTCGCTGATATCAAAATTATTCGCTACCGCATTGCTGGCTTTGACGAGTTAGACGCTAGGCAAAAAGAGCTAGTCTACTACTTAGTGCAGGCAGGCCTAGCAGGTCGCGACATCATGTGGGATCAAAACTACCGGCACAACTTGAGCATTCGCCGAGCGTTAGAAGCGATTATGAGCGGTACTCAAGGCCGTGGTCTCGAGTGGCAAGCGCTCAGCACCTACGCACGACAGGTGTTTTTCTCAAACGGTATTCACCACCACTATGCTGGCGACAAATTTACCCCGGCATTTACCCGAGCCTACTTTCTAGATCAATTAGAAGCGACCGGTGGAGCGTTAAACGACGTTGCTCTAGATGCCATGTTTGATCCTTTAATCGATAACAAAAAGGTCAGCCAAAACGCTGCTGGTGATTTGGTAAAAGATTCAGCGATTAATTTCTATGACCCCGATATAAGCGATGCCGAAGTTACCAAATTCTACGCCTCTATGTCGCAAGCTGATCCGGACAGGCCAGTGTTATTAGGCTTGAACAGTAAAGTTGTCCGCCTTGAAGACGGCAGCCTAGCGGAAAAAAAATGGACTGCCAACGGTATGTATGGTGATGCCATAACTGAAATTATCACTTGGCTAGACAAGGCCGTTAGCGTAGCCGAGAACCAAGCCCAAGGAGATGCCCTCACGTTGCTTATAGAGTATTACAAAACCGGCGATCTGAAAATTTGGGATGACTACAACATAGCTTGGGTCTCAGCGACCGAAGGCGATGTCGACTATATTCATTCCTTTATCGAAGTTTATCAAGACCCTAAAGGCTACAAAGGTTCATTTGAAAACATTGTTCAAATCAAAGACTTTGAAGCCTCTCGCCGCATGCAAAAAGTAGCCAGTGATGCGCAGTGGTTCGAAGACAACTCAAGTACCGACCCAGCACATAAAAAAGACAAGGTGGTTGGCGTTAGCTACAACGTGGTCAGTGTTGCCGGTGAAGCCGGAGATGCATCACCATCAACACCGGTTGGTGTAAACCTGCCCAATTCTAATTGGATCCGTGCTGAACACGGCTCGAAATCAGTTAGCTTGGGTAATATTGTTAATGCCTATAGCCAAGCCAGTAACCCAGGCCTATTGGCTGAATTTGCCCACGACCCACAAGAAATTGCGATGAATGCGCAACATAAGGAACTGGCAGGAAAAATGCGCACCGCGCTACATGAAGTAATTGGTCATGCCTCAGGTAAACTCGAAACAGGCGTGGGAACACCAAAAGAAACACTCAAAAACTATTCATCACCGCTTGAAGAAGCCCGCGCAGACTTAGTTGCCTTGTATTTCATGATGGACCCAAAGTTAGTCGAAATCGGACTACTACCGTCACTCGATGTTGCTAAAACGTCTTATGACTCATTTATTTTAAACGGCCTAATGCTTCAGTTACGACGCATAGAACCCGGAAAAATCATCGAGCAAGCCCACATGCGTAACCGCCAAATGGTCGCCGCTTGGGTTTTTGAGCGGGGAGAAGCTGAAAACGTAATAAGTAAAATAGTTCGTGACGATAAAATCTATTTCGAAATTAACGACTACCTAAAACTTCGTCAATTATTTGGTCAGTTACTTAAAGAAGTTCAGCGGGTGAAGTCCCAAGGAGACTATAAGGCCGGTAGTGATTTAATCGAAAACTATGGGGTACAGGTTGACGAAGAGATTCACCAACAAGTGCTGGCGCGCTCGAAATCGCTCGATATCCCCGCCTACGGAGGCTTTATTAACCCGACGTTAACGCCGATAGTAAACGATGCGGGAGACATAATCGATGTCACCGTCTCATACCCAAAAGACTTTGTTGAGCAGATGCTGGAGTATGGTCGTGAGTACTCCTTTTTACCCGACTATAACTAAGTAAGGTTGCTCTTCTGGGCTTAACTTTAGGGCACGGAGGTGCCTCGCGTTGCTCAACATCACGACTATTTAACAACGACCTTGTCATATTGAGCCAAGCCCAGTACGACAAGGTTTTAGACCCCACAGCCGACTAGGTCATATTGAGCCAAGCCAAGTATCTTCTGCGCTGAATTTATCATCGTTAATTGGCTTACCATCAGAGTCTCGCTTGACAAGTGAAGGATAATTAAATACTGTTTTTAAAAACAGTACTCGTTACTTATTCTCCTCCAAACGGCCGGTTATGAATCAAATTCTTCCAAGCAAGTATTACTTAAATCACGCTCATGAGTTATTTGATTTCGTCATCAAGCAATGCCAACCATTGCTAACGGCCGAGCACAAAAATTATATTCAGGGAATAAGCGGCTTGAGCGAAGATGCTCAATGCCTACTGATTCGATGTTTAGCTCGCAAACCAAAATTCATTAAACTTGCCTCGCTTAATTACATCGAGATCATGAATCTCGAGATCGCGCTAGTTGAGTTGCAAAAAAATAATTACCTTAGATTCGCTAATCACAATGATTGGCTTCAGCTAACTCATGAGCTGACAAAGCCGCAACTCATTAAAAGCCTAATCAACGCACCGATTAAAATAAAAGCATCAAGCAATAAGGCTGAATTAGTGGCTCATGCTCAGCACTACGTCAGTGGCGAGGAAGCACACTTACCATCACTACTGAGCCGTATTATTGTGAGGCAGAACAGTGACTTGATCGAATACATCTTCTTTTTGTTTTTTGGCGATATTGGTAACCGCTTTCAACAATTTGCGATGCGCGATTTAGGGGTTATGAAGACACGAAAAGAATCACAAAACGTCGCTCGTTTCGAAAATATTACTGAAGCTCGGAGTGCTTTTGAACTGCAAAAGCGGCGCCGAGATTTCACCGAAAACCCGAGCGAACTTAAACAACAAACCGCAGAGTATTTAATCAACTGCGATGTTATAGGCCATAGTGCGCAGGAAACTTACGACCGTTTACTACTCGATGTCGGAAATGCGCTACTCGAGACTGACGCCGAGCAAGCGATCACACTATGGAAAGCATCCGACGAACCGGCGGCAACCGAGAAGTGGGTACGAGAAAGTTATAAGCGCTTTGATAGAAATAACTTAGAAGCGATTTTACTGCAAATGAGAGAGTCCGACCTCGATCCACGTACTAGGGTTTTTATTGAAGATTTTTATGCTCGAAAATATCAAGGTAAACGTACAAGTATTTTTACCGACATGCTACGCGAGACCTCAAATACCATCGCACTAGACGAAGCATTTACTAACGATGTTGAAGACGGTGTAATCGCAGAGTATCGAAACCGCGGCATTGACGCCTACTTCACTGAAAATAAATTTTGGCGGGCACTGTTTGCACTAACCTTTTGGGATTTATTATATGGCCCAGAACAAACTCAGTACTCTGAATTTGACCGCCTACCAGCACAGCTAAAGAACAATCGCTTCTACACGCTCCAAGAACAAGAAATAGAGCAATGCCTGGCGCTATTCGGTGACCAGGAACTAAACCACAAAAAAACTCTAATCAGATTTTTTACACAGCGATCAGTTATTCATTACGGCAAAGCAAACGGGCTTTTTAATTGGTCGTCAGGCTTACTTGACAACATTCGTCTAGCGCTTGCCTGCAATATATCCTCATCGCTAGCGACCGTGCTCCGACGCATGGCTAAAAACTATAGCAACAGTAACGACGGATACCCGGATCTAATGGTTATCGCCAATGGCAAACTTCGCTTTGAAGAAATCAAAGCGCCAGGTGATGTTTTGCGAGCAAATCAATTGGTCAGCATTAACCTTCTTAGAAGCGCTGGAATTGACGTCGGTTTAACCCAGGTCGAATGGGCTAGTAATCCAGAGCAAACTTATGCGGTTGTTGATATTGAGACCACTGGCGGCCGCAAAGGTGGCAATGCGATCACCGAGATAGCGGTAGTACAGGTACGAAATCATGAGGTGGTGAGTGAATGGTCCACATTAGTTAACCCGCAACGCCATATACCATCGCATATCACCCGTTTAACCGGCATCGATAACGCTATGGTTGCCAGCGCACCGACCTTTTCTGAGATAGCCGACCAACTTGAGCAGCAACTAGAAGGCGCAATCTTTGTCGCGCATAACGTTGGCTTCGATTATGGGTTTATTAAAGCCGCGTTCGAGTCTATTAATCGCTCCTTTAAAAAGCCAAAATTCTGTACTGTCAGCAATTCTCGTAAATCATTTCCAGGTTTAAAGTCTTATAGCCTAGGTGCCTTGAGCGAGTATTTTGATATCGATTTAGTCAGCCACCACAGAGCACTGAGCGATGCTAAAGCCACTGCCGACCTACTTAGATTGATTCATCAAGCTCGACAATAGTCATCGAAATTTAGCCCAGTTACGCTCTCTAGGCTTTCGCCTACAAGCTCGGTCGCTATATTATTAAGACCATGTAAGCGCTAAATTATTGCTAAACTGGAAAAAACTAAAAGAGCAATAATAATGATAAGACAACGTGCTGTAATTCAAGTTATGGGGGTATTAGCCTGCGCCGCACTGATCTGGTTTTTGCGTCCTCAGAATGTCGAAGGTCATTATGGGCTTTGGTCGTTGTTGCCAGCAGTACTAACGATAATTACCTGCTTCCTAACGCGTAACGTTTTACTCGCATTATTATTTGGCGTGTTTACCGGCGGCTTGGTCACCGGTCAACTAAACATTATTGATGCCTTTCTAATACCCAGCCTCGGCAGTGAGAACTACGCGCAGATGCTACTGGTTTATCTATGGGCTTTAGGTAGCTTATTAGGCCTATGGAATCGTAATGGTGGAGCACGACATTTCGCCGAGAAACTAGCCGAACGTTTCGTCGATTCACGCACTTCAGCCAAGGTATTTACTTGGTGTATGGGCGTGGTATTTCATCAAGGCGGCACTATCAGTACCGTACTTACCGGTACAACAGTGAAGCCTATCGCCGACAAACATGGTGTCGCCCACGAAGAGCTAGCCTATGTAGTAGATTCGACGGCATCGCCAATTGCCACCATTATTCCTTTCAACGTATGGCCAATTTATATCGCCGGGCTGATTACTATTGAGCCGCTCAGTACGATCATCACCAGCGAAGAAGACGCTATCAAGATGTTTCTTTATGCCATACCGTTTAATTTTTACGCTTGGATTGCGGTCGGCATGACCTTACTGTTTGCCCTTGGGCGCCTACCCTTGCTCCGCACCCCTATGGCTAAGGTGGTTAAGCGAGTCACGACCACAGGAGAACTGGATGCTGTCGGCGCGCAGCCCATGGCTGCATCAGAACTGACCGAGTCAAAATTACCACCGGGGTACAGCCCATCAATTATCGATTTTTTGCTGCCGATCTTAGTGTTACTTGGATTTTGTATTGCACCTTGGGCTGCGGGTGGTAGCCCGCTTGTGTTTGAAGGTTTTGGCGCGGCCGTGGTGGTTGCGTTTACCACCAGCATTATTCGCGGCATGGAAATTTCGACCGCTTTCGATGCAATGATACAGGGCATCAAGGGGGTGACCATCGGTGCACTTGTTCTAGGTCTAGCGGTCACTCTGGCAACAGTGTCAGCAAAGCTTGGCAGTGCTGACTTCGTAATTCAAAGCACCTCGGGATTTCTAATCGGCTGGCCGTATATTCTGCCTAGCCTATTACTCTTTATCTGTATGTTTGTGGCATTTTCAATTGGTTCTTCGTGGGGCACCTACGCGGTCATGTTCCCGGTTGCCTTGCCGCTTGCGCTAGTGCTCTCACAAGACCCAACATACTTACTTCTGTGCTTCGGCGCGATCATGGGTGGTGCGGTATTTGGTGACCAATGTTCGCCTATCTCCGATACCACAATACTGTCTTCCCTCGCTTGCGGCAGCGACTTAATGGACCACGTTAATACGCAACTGCCATTGGCGATGATTGCCGCCGGCCTGTCGTCTGTTATCTATCTAATTGCTAGCCTTATCGTTTTGTATTAGTGGAAAAGTTTCAATCGAGGCCCGATAAGTGGCTCGCTCTACTTTACCTAGCGGTCGTCACTAGTTCTTTAGGAACTCGGCATATGCCTCAATAGTGACCTGATCACCGACTAAGGGAACAAATTTGTCCATACCAAAGTCTGATCGAGAGAAAGACCCTTTAGCTGAAAACCCAAGAGTATATTTGCCGGTTAAAATATTGCTCGCACCGCCGTGAAAAGTCGCCGCAACGGTAATCGGTTTTTGCTCACCCCGCCAGTTCAACATGCCGCTGAACTCAAACTCGTTATCGCTGATAGGCCGCACTGAGGTGCTATCAAATTTAGCCTGTGGAAATTCTGACTGGCGAAACCAAGACCTACCCATCAAGTCGTCTTTCAAATCGTTGTCATTGATATCCAGAGAGTCAATTTCGATAACCGCGGTCAGCCGCGCTGCGGCGATATTATCCGGATCGAATTCGAGCGATGCATCAAATTGGTTGAATCGCCCAACGTAAGTCGATAAACCCAAATGCTGTATTTTAAATAATAAAGTCGCATGCGTTGAATCGAGCGAGTATTGTCCAGCTTTCAGTTCAACCACATCCGATTCAACTTTCGGTGTTATCAGAGACACGCAAGCCGAGAGCAGGCCTCCACTCAAAATGGCCAACAACATTATTTTTTTCATAGCATGGCTCTCGATTTATCAGTGACAAATTTTGAATTGGATTTTCGCGAAACTAGGTAGGCCAAACAGCCCATCAAAACGGTCGGGATTGCGGCATAAAACTGCGTAGGGTCATTAATAGCGGAGAGTACAGCAAACGTCACCGTACACAGCACGAAAATAATAGGCGCCCAAGGATACCAGGGTGAACTCGGCCGCTCTTGCAAGCGCCAGTGTCGAACAAACAGACTGCTCACCGCCAAGGCTAAACACAGTGATAACGTGAACCCGAGGTACGACAATAAGCCTCGTAGATCAGCGATTAGAACCAACATCACAGCGGTCGCAACCTGCAGCACAATCGACATTCTCGGAGGCAAACCAGTCTTAGTCGAAAATAATTTCGGTAGCGCACCGTCTTCAGCCATCTTCGCGTATACCCTCGGCCCGGCTAATACCATCGCTGTGATTGAGGTCACTAGTGATATAGCGATCACGACTTCAACGATTCGTCGAGCCCCCGTGCCCCCCATTGCCTGCGCGGCTATCGCCGCGATATCCGCTTGGCCAGCCAAGCTCTCATAGGGCGCGCCGTAAATCATGATGGCATTAATGGCAACACAAAGGAGCATAGTGAGCAGTGTGCCAATAACCATACCTCGAGGCACACTGGTTTTACAATTAACAACTTCGCCAGCAACATAGGCTGCTGCGTTAAAGCCAGAATAGCTTAAGGATATCCACACCAGGCTATTGGCAAAGGCGAAAATACTGAACGACGCAAGAGGTCTTAGATCGACGATCGGTAAACTTGACACCGTGATAAACCGCCATGCAGACCAAATAATAATTGCAAACAATAGCAGCAGCATGATGCCAACAATCACTTCGTGGGTTTGAGCACCCGACCTAGTTCGCACAATATGTATAAGGCCAGCCATAATGATTATACTAATCGCCAGCAGATTCTCTGGTAAAAAAAGCAATTGGGGAAAGGCCGCAAAAGTATAAGCCTCAAAGGCAAGCGCGGCAAAAGCAATCGCCCCGGGGAAGCCTGCTAAAAGAGAAATCCAACCAGCGATAAAGCCGGCCAGGGGGTGTATCGAACGTGATAAGTAAAGGTATTCGCCCCCGGATTCGGCTAAACCTTGCACTAACATGCCATAACTCAAAGCGCCCATTAGTGCGATCAAGCCGGCAACCAACCATGCTAGTAAAACCCATTCTCGCGAACCAAGATCGGCTAGAGCGAAACCCGACGTTGTATAAATTCCAGCGCCAATAGCATTGCCGACAACTAAGGCAACCAAAGTCCAAACGCTGAATGAGTAGGTTTTAGTCATCTATCTTAGAACAATCAGCCAGCATTTTACGCATATGGTCAACGCCCAATTTATTCATTAAGGCGATATTATCAAGCGGAATTTGATCGGTATCGGGATGCTCATCAATAGCCCAATCCAAGCTCGACTCACGCAAAATATGTAACATTGGATACGGTGCTCGATTAGTGAAGTTCTCGGCGTCGTCTTTACTTGTACCGGCAAAACGATACTCAGGGTGGAAGCTGGCAAGCTGAAACACGCCATCAAAGTTCATCTCTACAAGTAGCGAGTCGGCAAAGCCAAGAAAATCATTAAAGTGTTCAAATTCGGACAGCGCAGTGGGCAAGATAAGCAACGTAGTTTGTAACGCCTCATGTTTGTTTAGCAACGACAGCTCAACCACTAAATCACGTACGATTTGTTCTTCAAGTTCGGCAAAAGAAGTCTTAAAACGAATGCTATTATTTCGATATTCTCGTTGCGCAAACGGGCATAAGTTTAGATCTATGACTATTGAGGTAAGCCAATTTTCGACTCGTCTCTCAACCTCTTTACTATCTGGCGTAGCGTCTGGATTATTGTCTTTCAAGATTCTTTTTGCTGATTTTGTCAGTTACTCGTGTTAGCCGAAACTCTGCTTCAAACCATCCGGGAGCGTAGTTTAGTGATTCCTGAAAGTCAGACTGAGCCTCTGCTAGCATAGCTAAACGCTCGCGCGCCATACCTCGATTCAAGTGCGCGATATGAGGTTTCTCGACACCTAATTCTAAGGCTAAGTCATAGTCGGCCAATGCCTTCGTTAACTCATTGCCGAAAAACCATAAGTTACCTCGATTTACGTAGGCTTCACCAGTCTTGTCATCGAGATCAAGCGCAAGATTTAAATCATGCAAGGCCGATTTTCGATCGCCCATTGCCATGTAAATAGCGCCACGATTGACATAGGTCGCAACCAAATGTTTATGTCGCAGCCCGCCATCGAAAATAGCTCGATCACAGGATCCAAGATCGCGTCGATTTGCACTGCCGGCAGAGATAGCCGCTTGTGAGGTGCGATAGCAATCTGCGGCGAAAGAATCACCGCCGATAACGGTGCCTATCTGAGCGTGAGCGATACTCCAACTCAGCAAAAACCCGGCTGCGACTACCAACTGTTGAGTGGACCTATAAACACGGTACTGCATACCTATCTTCATAACGACCTCAAATTTGAATTGATTTTACGCAGCTGAAAAAACTGTTTTAAACTGCTTTTCAAGGTCCAGTGTAAATCAATTCGTCAGTAAGTCCTATCACTGACCACTTAGCTAACTTGGCGCAATGACTGAAGCGGAGGCACGGTAATAATATCGCGACTTCGCAGCAGGCCCAGGGCAGTAATAAAAATGACTCCAGAAAACAAACCTAGAGCCCATAAATTTGGGTGCCATTGGGTCGCCATATCAAATACATTTCGCTGCACAAAAAACAATATTAGTTCCGCACCAGCACCGGCAATCAAACCCGCTATCGCCCCCAATGTGGCGAATTCAATCGTTAATGCACCCAGAATGATTTTTTTTGAACTACCCAAGGTGCGTAAAATCGCATTTTCTCGTAAACGTTCATCATAGGAAACGCCAATAGCCGCAAACAATACTAAAGCACCGCAAATTAGCACCAAAAACAGAATCAGCTCAAGCCCTTGAGTAACTCGATCAATAACATCTCGTATTCGCGCGATCACATCGCCTAACTCGAGGACCACCGTGGTCGGATATTGCTTAACCATTTTATTGACGAACGGAGCTTGCTTAGCCAATGCCCCTCGATTTACCTCCATCGTATTTCCCGCGCGCACAGCGGTAACCCAATTTGGCGCAAAGCGATCTAGCGCACCTGGATAGAACACCACGTAGAAGTTGGGATTCATACTCTGCCAATCAACACTCCTGATGCTGGCGAGCGTTGCACTCAATTTTATACCGCCAATGCTGAACTCAATTTGATCACCAATATCGACACCAATTTCAGTGGCAACTTGCTCTTCGATTGAAAACTCTAAACGCTCTGGGGCCGTTGCCCACCAATGGCCAGCAACAATTTCATTACTGACTGGTAAATCTGCCGTTTGAGTAAAATTAACTTCACGACTAAGGCCATCTGACTGGGCCATACGTTCTCGGCTAATGGCTTCGCTGTTAATAGATACCAAACGACCACGCACCATCGGGAACCAAGGGGTAGTGGTAACATCAGACTCAGCAAGCAATTGTTTTACCGCATCAACTTCGCGGTCAGCCACGTTATAAAGAAAATGACTTGGTGTGTCATCAGGTAGCTGTGCTTGCCATTCCTCGATAAGGTTGGTTCTGAGACCGGTCACTACTAATAAAAGCATCAGGGTGGTTGAAAAGCCGACTAATTGAACTAAGGTTTGCCCCCGCCGTCGCCATAGATTGGCTAAACCTAAGCGCACAAAGCTTCCGCGCCAGCTACCAAACCGTTGCACTAACTTTAAGAACTGTAAGGCGATTAATGCGCAAACAGCGAATAAAATAAACATTGTCGCTAGAAACAATATCGAGGTGACGATGCTTTCGCTATACCAATAGGTCAGCAGCAATAGCGACACAATACCTATCACCAGGCGACGGCCTTGGCCTAATAAAGAGTCTGGCAAATCACGACGCAGCACTCGAAGCGGCGCGATCGTCGGTAAGTGCCAGAGTGCTGGCAGCGCAAAGCCAAGCACGCAAACAAAACCAGTAACAATAGCAACTATCCATGGCCTACTGCCAGGCATTGGCAGCTCGACATCCAATACGCCCTTAGCAACTTCAAGCAACATATAGTGAGCTAGCCAGCCAAGCAACATACCTAATAAAGTTGATATCGCGGCAATAATAAACAGGCGCATAAACTGGCTGCGACGAATTGCACGGGTAGATTGCCCCCATGCTTTCATTAGCGCAACCTGGTCAGTAAGTCGGCTGGCGTAGCGCTGACTTGCCAAGGCCATAGCTATGCCCGCCAACAAAACACCGATAGTTCCACTTAACAACAAAAATGCTCGGCCACGCTGCATCGCGTCAGCCAATTGCTCTTCGGCATTTTCAGGCGTTACTAAGCGGAAGTGCTTAACTTCACTGCTACTTTTTAACGCGTCTTCACGCTTTTGATACCAGGCTTTGTATTGCTCGATAGCCCGATCATCACCGCTCATTAAAAAGCGATAGCCAATGCGACTGCCTGGCCGAACTAGTTGCGAGGCAGGCAGGTCGTCAATGCTGATCATGACTCGTGCACCAGCTGCCGCGAAACCTGTGCCTCGATCAGGCTCATTAACGATCAGATTGGTAACCACAAGGTTAAGATAGCCGACCTCGATGGTATCGCCAATCTCGATATCTAACAGATTGAAGGCCCTCGCTTCAACCCAAGCTTCGCCCGACTCTGGGCCACTCGAACGCTTGCTTACGTTACCTGCGCCTAGATCGTCACTAAGTTCTATTTGGCCGCGCAGCGGATAAGCATTGCTAACCGCCTTAACCGAGGCAAGATGATTATTGTCACCGGCGAACACCATCGAGCGGAACAATGCTAGTTCAGCTGTTTGTAGGCTTAACTCGGCCGCTTTATCTCGATAAACATCGCTTATTTCAATGCCGCCCCTGACGGTTAGATCAGACGCCAGAAAACTGGTGATTTGCTGATTTAAGCCGCGCTCTACTCGATCAGCAAATAGACTGACTGCGGTAACAACCATTACAGCCAACACCAGTGCTGAGACTACTAAATTGAGTTGCCCGCCTTTCCAATCGCGCCATAAAAGCTTTATGTCAATCAAGTTCATGGTTAACTATCTACCCTGCTGAGCAAACGACCGTCGTCGATGGTGATTATAGATTGGCAACGTTGAGCTAATCTTGGTTCATGCGTGACCAACACTAATGTAGTATCAGTCTGCTGATTAAGGTCAAAAAGTAAATCGCTGATCTTCAAACCCGTCGCTTGGTCGAGGTTACCAGTTGGCTCGTCGGCAAACAGTATCTTAGGCGAGCAAGCGAACGCTCTGGCAAGGGCAACGCGTTGCTGCTCGCCGCCGGATAGCTGCTTAGGGTAGTGAGTCAGGCGCGCCGATAAACCGACTTTACTAAGATATTCAACGGCTCTTTCACGAGCGTCACGTTGGCCCGATAACTCCATCGGCAATGAAACATTTTCCAATGCCGTTAAGCTACCGAGCAATTGAAAGGTCTGAAATACAAAGCCGACCATTTCGGCTCGTATCGCCGCCCGCCCTTCCTCGTTGGTCGCGGTAATTTCATGATCACCCATCCATATTTGGCCATCGCTAGGCGTGTCTAAACCGGCGAGCAAGCCTAAAAGAGTCGACTTTCCTGCTCCAGATGGACCGATAATGGCGACGCTTTCGCCCAGCTTAATATCTAAAGAAACATTGTCTAAAATTGTCAGGTCCTGGTCAGCGGTACTCACACGTTTGCTAACGCCGTGCGCGCGAAGAATTGATTGTGTCATGTCAGGTGTTTTTGCCTTAATTAGTCTTAACTGGGTCGCTACAAGCAATGTGCTAGATTAACGCTATTATGCATATCACCCAATTAGACCGTGTTGGTCTTGATTTAACTTCATGATACCGAATCAACTGAAAGACAAGTTCACCTTTGCTTTATTTGCACTACTATTTTTTATTATTTCGCCATCGGCTCAGGCTAAGCATTTAGTTATATTCGGTGATAGCTTAAGTGCCGCGTACGGAATGGAGCTTGAACAGGGTTGGGCTCACCTATTGGCGGAGTCGATTAAACGGACTCATAAAGTTACCAACGCAAGCATTTCCGGAGAAACTTCTGGCGGCGGTCTTGCTCGCTTAGCGATAACGCTGGCCGAACTGAAGCCGGACGTTATGCTAATTGAACTCGGAGCAAATGACGGCTTACAGGGTCTACCGATCAGTGCGCTGCGAGAGAATCTCGAAAAAATCATATTAATGGTGAAAAAAGAAAATATAGCCATCGCCTTAGCCGGGATTTCTCTCCCTGCAACTTATGGCCCGCGTTACATTGATAAATTTCGTTCGACTTTTAAAGAGCTATCCCTGCGGCATGAATTACCATTTATCGACTTCTATCGGGAAGAGTTTTTTCTACAAGCTGATTTCATTCAACAAGACGGCCTCCACCCGACGGCAAAGACTCAACCTATCGTCAAAGATATTGTTTTGGATTTCTTAATCGATAATAAACTATTGGATTAACAAGATGGCAATTACATTATATGGCGTAGGCCCTTCTCGTTCTTTCCGATGCTTATGGGCACTCGCTGAAGCCGGTCTGGAGCATGATTTTGTGGCCTTAGAGCTTAGCGGCACCGGTAGCGATGGCGCCAAGTCTGGCGAGTATTTAAAACTAAACCCTCAAGGTAAAGTACCTTCACTCAAGCATAACGATTTCGTGCTCACTGAAAGTGCGGCGATTTTAAATTATATTGACGCCATCTCGGGAAAATCATTCATCCCGACTGAGGTGAAAATGCGGGCCAAATACGACGAACTAGCGTTCTTTGTGCTATCTGAACTCGAGCAACCGCTATGGACTACTGGAAAACATAAATTCGCTATTCCACAAGAATACCGAGTAGAGCAAGTCTTGACGACCGCCAAGTGGGAGTTCGAGAAGGCACTCAATGCTTTCTCAACCTTAGCCAAAATTGATCCATTTGTACTTGGCGACCGTTTCACCTTCGCCGATATTTTGGTAGCCCAAACATTCAACTGGGCAGATCGATTTGGCTTTGATGTTGCGCCTGAATTTTTAGATTATCGGGATAAAATGTATGCTCGAGAAGCCGCTGTTGCTGCGATTGCCAAGTTTAGCTAAGTCGTATCTGAAAGTGCTAACTTTACCAACGATTTTTCTACGGCACTAATGTAGGGGTGCACTTGAGGTCGACTTCGACGTAAAAACTCGAGACCGCCTTGGATACTCATGCCGCGATAATGACATAAGTAAGCAAGCACTGTGGCCGGCGCACGACAGACTCCAGCATTACAATGAACGTAGGCACGGTGGCCTCCAGCGAGCAGGGCATTTAGCGCCTGTACCGGCTCGGCTAATTTGTTACCTAAATCAACTTCATCAAAGTCAACAATAGCAAAACGCTGAACGCTTATATTGTTTTGCTGATAAGCATTCTGTAGTTTTTTCCAATCGATACGATGAGACTTAAAGTCAGCATCACTTTGCAACGACAAGACCGCAGTAATTTTCATTTGCTTTAAGCGCGCCACATCAATACTGCTTTGCGGCGCACTGCCAAGGAAAATATTTGCTTCTATGCGGTCAAAGTTAATCATCTAAAGGCTATTAGTCACTCTGGCGATGAAACCGTGAGCTCTGGCCTTGCACCGTCTCGACTAAGGCTTGCATATTATCGGGCTGGGCGAATGGCTGTATGCCATGACCGAGGTTGAAAATGTGCCCTTTATCGCTCTCGTCATGCTGTCCATAACCTTCGAGCACCAACATCGCGTTGTCACGAACCTGTTGCTGGCCAGTGTTCATTACCACTGGATCCATATTGCCTTGCAACACCACACGATCGCCTACACGCGCTTTAGCATCGGCCATATCAACCGTCCAATCAAGGCCTAAGCCATCGCAGCCAGTATCCGCCATCAACTCTAGCCATGGACCACCACCTTTAGTAAACAATACGATTGGGACATCTTTAGTCATCTCATCAGACTTCATAGCACTGACAATTTGCTGCATATAGGCCAATGAAAAAGTCTTATAATTCGCCGTCGACAACACCCCACCCCAGGTATCAAATATCATCAGGCTTTGTACGCCAGCGGCAACCTGTGCTTTTAAATAAGTAATCACACTGGCAGTGACTACCTGCAATAAGGTGTGTGCTGCCTGTGGAGATTCGAACATCAACCCTTTAATACGACGAAAATCTTTGCTGCCGCTGCCTTCAACCATATAGCTAGCTAAAGTCCATGGGCTACCGGTAAAACCGATTAATGGCACACGACCATCTAATTCTTTACGAATTACACGCACCGCATCCATCACATAACCAAGATCATCTTCGGCATCGGGAACGGTTAACTTGTTAATCTCAGCAGCGCTTCGAACCGGCTTGTTAAATACTGGGCCAATCCCTTCTTCTAATACAAGCTCTAATCCCATCGCATCTGGGATGGTTAAGATATCAGAAAACAAAATTGCCGCATCTAGTCCAAAGCGATCAATTGGCTGCATAGTCACTTCGCATGCCAAGTCAGGAGTTTTACACAGGGTAAGAAAATCTCCAGCCTGCTTGCGAACCGCTCGATATTCCGGCAAATAACGGCCAGCTTGGCGCATTACCCAAATTGGGGTTCGTTCCACTTTCTCGCCACGTAAGGTGCGAAGATATAAATCATTTTTCATTTCATTCATTTTGCCGATTATACAGGCTCAGATTACTTCTGCGTGAACAGTTATTGGTTCATAGTGATCGAAAACAACAATTAAAATTACTTAGCAGAAATTTACAGCGATAAAAAAGCCGCTGTATTTATCAGCGGCTTTTAGTTGCAACAAAGACGACTCTAAAGCTAGTGTCGATTGAGGTAATTCAAAATACCTTCAGCCGCCTCACGACCTTCAAATACCGCCGTCACAACCAAGTCAGACCCTCGCACCATATCACCGCCAGCGAAAACCTTTGGGTTTGTGGTTTGGAACTTCAAAGCCAAATCAGTCGACGCCTGCACACCACCCCAATCATTGATCTGGATATTAAAATCAGAAAACCAAGCGGCTGGGCTAGGTCGAAAACCAAAGGCGATGATGACATCATCAGCCTCAACAATTTCCTCTGAACCAACAACAACTTCAGGCCGTCGGCGACCACGCTCATCCGGCTCACCTAATTGGGTCGTGGCTAACTTAACGCCAGTCACTTTGCCATCCTCACCGATAATTTCAATCGGCTGACGGTTCCATAGAAACTCAACCCCCTCTTCCTTCGCATTGGCTACTTCGCCCTTTGATCCAGGCATATTCGCCTCATCTCGACGATACGCACACATCACCTTGCTGCCGCCTTGTCGAACCGAGGTGCGTACGCAATCCATGGCCGTATCACCGCCGCCGAGCACTACAACCTTCTTATGCTTCATATCAACAAATTCTATGGCATCTTTCTCAAAGCCCATTTCGCGATTAATATTCGAAACTAAGAACGGCAAGGCTTCATGCACGCCCTCTAACTCTTCGCCGGCAAAACCACCTTTCATATAGGTATAGGTTCCCATACCAAGAAAAACTGCATCGTAATCATCAAGTAATTGTTGGAACTGAATGTCACCACCAATTTCAGTATCTAATACAAACTCAACCCCCATCTCTTCCATGATCGAGCGACGTGTTCTTACAACCTCTTTCTCAAGTTTAAATGGAGGTATCCCGAAGGTTAACAAGCCTCCAATTTCTGGGTACTTGTCGAACACAACTGGTTTAACACCGTTTCTGACTAAGATGTCGGCACAGCCTAAGCCGGCCGGTCCAGCGCCGATAATAGCTACCTTTTTATCAGTCCAGACAACGTTCGACATATCGGGGCGCCAACCTTGCTTTAGCGCTTCATCGGTAATGTACTTCTCAATCGAACCAATGGTTACAGCACCAAAACCGTCATTCAATGTACAAGCACCCTCGCATAAGCGGTCTTGCGGGCAAATTCGACCGCAAACCTCTGGCAAAGAATTTGTTTGATGCGACAACTCGGCGGCTTCGAACAAATTACCTTCTGCCACCAGCTTCAACCAATTCGGTATATAGTTTGAAACAGGGCACTTCCATTCGCAATAAGGATTGCCGCAGTCAAGACAGCGCTCGGCTTGAGAGGCCGCTTGCTCGGCCTCGTACTGGGCATAAATTTCTTTAAATTGCTTGTTACGCTCTAACGCCGGCACTTTTTCAGGGTTTTGGCGAGGCACATCTAAAAATTGAAAATCATTACTCATGGTTTTATTCCTTACGCGGCCGCTTTCAATGAATCAATTAAAGTTTCTAGGTCGCTAGCCTTGGGCTTGATCATCCAGAACCGAGGCACGTAATCGGCAAAGTCATCCAAAATCTCTTTACCTCGTACACTATCGGTAGCTGCAACATGTTTCTCGATCATAGTTTGCAAATACAAAGCATAAGACTCCATCGCTTCAGGCATCAAGCGATAAGTATCAATTAATTCGTGATTGTATCGGTCTATAAATGTTCTGTCTTCATCAAGTACGAACGCTACGCCGCCGGTCATACCCGCACCGAAATTAACGCCCGTTTCACCGAGCACACATACGGCCCCACCGGTCATATATTCGCAACCGTGATCACCTAAGCCTTCGACCACGCTGTAAGCGCCGGAGTTGCGCACTGCAAACCGCTCGCCGGCTTTACCAGCGGCGAATAGCTCACCACCGGTTGCCCCGTAAAGACAGGTATTGCCGATAATAGTAGATTCGTTGGCAACGAATTCGACACCTTGTGCCGGGTAGATAGCAATTGTTCCGCCAGACATACCTTTCGCTACATAATCATTCGCATCACCGATCAGGTTCATATTTAAACCTTTGGCATTCCAAACGCCGAAACTCTGACCTGCAGTACCCGTAAGGTTCAGCGTGATCGGACTCTCGGATAAGCCTTCATGACCATGGGCACGGGCGATTTCACCCGACAAACGAGCGCCTATTGATCGATGAATGTTCTTAACTTGGTAAGCAAAGCTACCACCGCTCATCGATTTTATCGCAGACATAGTATCAACCACCATCTGCTCAGCCAATTCGCCTTTATCATAAGGGTCATTCTTTGGCTCAATACAAAACTGCGGCTTATCTTTGGCAACATTACCGTCGTGCAAGATCTGAGATAAATCTAGGTTCTTTTGCTTATCAGTTTCACCATCTAACTGGATTAGTAAATCTGTACGACCAATCAAATCTGTTAACTGAGTTACACCCAACTTGGCCATCCATTCGCGTGTCTCCATGGCAATAAACATAAAGTAATTCATTGCCCGCTCGGCGGTACCCACGTAATGTTTTTGACGTAGGATGTTGTGCTGCGTTGCAACACCTGTGGCACAGTTGTTTAAGTGACAAATTCTTAAATACTTACACCCTAAGGCAACCATCGGACCGGTTCCAAAGCCAAAGCTTTCGGCGCCCAAAATAGCCGCCTTAATAACATCAAGACCGGTCTTCAAACCGCCATCAGTTTGTAGTCGAACCTTG
Organism: Arenicella sp.; assembly: GCA_047629535.1. Classification (GTDB taxonomy): domain Bacteria; phylum Pseudomonadota; class Gammaproteobacteria; order Arenicellales; family Arenicellaceae; genus Arenicella. The sequence continues at coordinate 20,795 of JBLHXJ010000013.1, forward strand.
TCACGCAGGTCGTTTGCACGCAATGTTTGATGAGCTTCGGTAAGACCAAGCTCCCATGGCGAGCCGGCGTAGCGAACCGACGTCAGAGGGCTTGCCCCTGTACCGCCGTCATAGCCAGATATTGTAATTAAATCAGCATAAGCTTTGGCCACACCCGCGGCGATAGTCCCGACGCCGGCTTCGGCCACTAACTTGACCGAAACCAGTGCTTTTGGGTTGACCTGCTTTAAGTCAAAAATCAATTGCGCCAGATCTTCAATCGAATATATATCGTGGTGTGGTGGCGGTGATATGAGAGCAACACCTGGGCTCGAGTAGCGCAAACGAGCGATCGTCTCATTTACTTTATGCCCAGGAAGTTGTCCCCCTTCGCCAGGTTTAGCGCCTTGGGCCACCTTGATTTGTAGCACTTCAGCGTTCACGAGGTAATGCGGCGTGACGCCAAATCGTCCTGAAGCAACCTGCTTAATCTTGGACATTTTGTTGGTACCAAAGCGCGCAGCATCTTCGCCGCCCTCACCTGAATTTGAGCGACCACCTAGGGCGTTCATCGCTTCGGCGAGAGACTCATGCGCTTCTGGCGACAATGCGCCAAGTGACATTCCTGCACTATCAAAGCGCAGTACTATTTTTTCCCACGGTTCGACTTCGTCTAAAGCCACGGGCTCGATATCATCGCGGAGACCCAACAAGTCTCTTAACACCATTGGCTTACGATGATTTACGGTGTCGGCGTAGTCACGATACAACTCAAAATCACCGCTTTTTACAGCCGCATGCATAGTGTTTACTACATCAGGGTTGTAGGCGTGATACTCGCCACCGTGGATGAATTTGAATAGTCCGCCCTGCTCGAGCGACGTCTGCGGGTCCCAAGCGAAGGCCAACATAACGCGCTGATCATTCTCTAAATGATTGAATCCACAACCCTGAATACGACTGGTGGTACCAGTGAAACAGATATCCACTACCTCAGTGGCCAAGCCTACCGCCTCAAATAACTGTGAGCCTCGATAACTGTGGATAGTTGAAATGCCCATCTTCGATATAATTTTATACAGCCCTTTATTAATACCTTTTCGATATTGACGAAGGAATACACTGATGTCGCCCTTTATCTGGCCTTTGCGAACCATCTCGTTGATGCTTTCATAGGCTAGATAAGGGTGAATCGCAGTTGCTCCGTAACCAATCAACACAGCAAACTGATGTGAATCGCGAGTGGTGCCGGTATCAACAACAATATTGGCATTGCAACGCAGGCCAGAACTAGTCAGCCTATGATGCACTGCGCCTGTAGCCAGTAATGCTTGCACCGGCATACGATCTTTAGAGATATTTCGATCTGACAGCACGATGATTCGCCCTGTTCCATTAACCGCGGCTTCGGCCTCGTCACAAATCTCTTCAATACGAGTTTCAAGCGAAGTGTCTTTATCAAAGGTGATATCAATTAGATGATGCTTGAAATCAGGGTCCTGATTAGCTAACAGCCGTTGATACTTACTGGTCGATAATACTGGCGAGTCAACCACAATCGCCTTTGCCATTGCCTCTGTGGGCTCAAACAAACTGCTTTCGGTGCCGAAATAGGTTTCCAACGACATTACGATTTGCTCTCGTAAAGGGTCAATCGGAGGGTTAGTTACCTGCGCGAATTGCTGTCGAAAATAGTCGCTCAGCATACGGTGACGCATCGATAAGACCGCCATTGGCGTATCGTCACCCATTGAGCCCGTAGCTTCTTGCGCCGACTCGGCTAAGACACGAATAACGTCGTTGCGCTCCTCGTTAGTAACCTGAAAAAGCTTTTGATAAATCGTTAATGAGGCCGCGTTAAGAGCGACAGTAGTCTCTTGGTCATTTAGGCCTGACTTCAAACGAACAATATTGTCTTTCAACCATTGCTTGTAAGGATACTCACTTTTGATGTGTTGATGCACGTCATTGGGCATTATGATTTTGCCTGTGTGCGTATCAACAGCCATCATTTGCCCAGGCTTCAGTCGACCCTTTTTAACCACGTCAACTTGCTCATAGTCGTATACACCCACTTCAGATGCCAGCGTGATCATACGATCTTTGGTAATCACGTATCTGGCTGGGCGCAAGCCATTTCGATCTAGCGCACAAGAGGCATAGCGCCCATCTGTCAGTACTATTCCAGCAGGGCCATCCCATGGCTCTGCATGAATCGCTTGGAAACGATAAAAAGCTTTAAGGTCAGGATCAATATGCTCAGCATTTTGCCAAGCCGGTGGCACTAATGTTTGCGTGGCTTTAAAAATATCCATGCCGCCCATTAAGAATACTTCAAGCATATTATCCAAACTCATCGAGTCTGAACCTTTGGTATTCACGAACGGTGCCGCTTCGTGCAGATTCGGGAAGTGTGATGACGAAAGCTTGGCGCCACGTGCAATAGCCCAATTACGATTACCTTGAACCGTATTGATTTCGCCATTATGTGCGAGGTAACGAAAGGGTTGGGCTAAGCGCCATTGTGGAAGAGTGTTGGTAGAGAAACGCTGGTGAAATAGGCACAGCGAAGTAGCCATATCATCTTCATTTAGATCTTTAAAGAATACCGGTAGATATTCTGGCATCACCAGGCCTTTGTACAATATTACTTTGCAGGACAGGCTCGGTATATAAAACTCATCATCATCGGTTTCTGCAATTTTCAACTCGGTTTTACGCCTTGCCAAAAATAGGCGACGCTCAAAGTCATGCTCACTCAACAATGCTGGAGCATTAACAAAAAGTTGTTTAATAGCTGGTATTGAGACCTTTGCCTGCTCTCCCAATGCCGACTGATCAAGCGGCAGCTCACGCCAGCCGGCGATAATTAGGCCTTGCTCATGGAGCTCGGCGGTGAGTATCTCGACCGCGGCATCTTGCTTTGCCGTATCACGATCTAGAAAAACCAAGCCAGAAGCGAAACGCTTAACAAGCTCAATGCCCGACTCGCTAGCGGCACGATGCATGAACTCTTTAGGCATAGCCATTAACAGACCACAACCATCGCCAGTTCTGCCATCAGCCGCTACGGCGCCACGATGAGTAAGTCTCGCGAGAGCACTAATAGCGGT
>JBLHXJ010000014.1:0-23543 GCA_047629535.1 Arenicella sp.
GTATAAGCGCTCTTCTTGGAACTGTTCCATTTGATACATAAAGCCCAAACCTTCTAGGCCAATACGGTTCGACTGTGGCACTCGTACATTATCAAGAAACACTTGGGCGGTATCCGAGGCACGCATCCCGAGTTTATTGAATGGTTCAGAAAAAGACACACCTGGGGTATTAGTCGGCACAATAATTAACGACTTATTTTTATGCGCGGCATCATCACTGGTATTGGCTAACAAACACAATACATCGGCTTGAGTCGAATTGGTGATCCACATTTTAGTGCCGTTAATCACATAATCATCACCGTCTTTTCGAGCATATGTCTTGATACTGGCGACATCAGAACCGGCACTTGGTTCGCTTACCGCGATTGACATCACATAGTCTCCAGCAATCGCTGGGGCGAGGAATTCAGACCTTAGAGCATCACTGCCATGCTTAGCTAATGCGGGTGTCGACATGTCTGACTGAACGCCAATCGCCATCGACACTCCAGCGCTTTCGATTACGCCTAGCTCTTCACTAAAGGCCAATTGATAACTGTAATCTAGCCCCATGCCGCCAAACTCAACTGGCTTGTTTATACCCAGTAATCCGAGTTTACCGAGCTTTTGAAATACTTCTCTAGCGGGGAAGATACCGTCCGCCTCCCATTGGTCGCAATAAGGATTGATCTCACTCTGAATAACTTTGTTTGCGGTTTCAGCGATGGCTCTGTGTTCGTCGGTGTATAACATTTTTATATTCCTAAACTATCTGTTCAACTATTGGGACGCTAAATTAAAATCACTATCAGTATCGCTAGTAAGAGAAACTGATTTGATAAAGGCTGGGCGTTGCATTAGGCCGTCTAAATAACGACTAATGTGTTCTGAGTAATCAACTGACAGCCCCTGAAGTTTGCCTAAATACAAGGCGTACCCTATGGCGATATCAGCAATGGTAAAGCGAGCAGCGCAGAGATACTCTTTGTCAATAATATGAGCATCTAGACGACGAAGGCGGGCTAAAAACCATTTGCGATAATCTTCAGCAACTTGCGGTTGCCGCCGACCTTCCGGCTCGAGTTTTGTGTACCGCAAAACGAGTGTTTGCGGAAACGTCAAAGTAGCATCGCTTTGATACAGCCAGTTCAAATAATCGCCGTATTCGGGGTGATCGACAGCGATTGTAAATTGGTCTTTTTGGTAACGATCAGCCAAGTATTGGCAAATTCCTGACGACTCGGTCATGTTGGTATCGGCGTCGGTCAAATAGGGGACTGTGCCCAATACGTTGTCGCCTAGAAACTCCTTTTTAAAGAAGCGTGGCGGAAAAGGTAGAACCTCTAATTGGTAGTCTAGCTGCATCTCTTCTAAAGCCCAAAGTGGCCGCAGAGAGCGAGCGTTATGACAGTGCCATAGTTTCATTTTTTTACCATCCTAAATAGTCTCATTCTATAGCCCCAATTGGCGCGCGGCTAAGTCGCGCATAATTTCTTCTGAGCCGCCACCAATCGCGTTGACTCGAACCTCGCGATAAATGCGTTCGACTCGGCCGCCACGCATATAACTGACACCGCCCATAATTTGCATCGCCTCGCGCGCACAAAACTCCATGGTTTGACTGCTTTGCACTTTCAGCAAGGCAATGGCACCGGCGTCTTCGTTGCCAAGTTGTATTTGCCGGGAAACAATTTGTATATAGCAATCAGTTGCTTGAATTTTTCGCACCATCTCGGCGATTTTATGACGTATTACTTGATGGTCAGCAAGACGCTTGCCGAAGGTGGTTCGCTCTTTGGCCCAAGCCACAGCGTCTTCTACACAGACCCTAGCCGCGCCGTTCATGCCCACCGACATCCCCATTCTCTCGGAGTTAAAATTATTCATAATCACTTTAAATCCTTGGTTCTCCTGGCCGAGTAAATTTTCGGCTGGCACTTGCACATTGTCGAAATAAAGTGTCGCAGTGTCAGAGCACCACCAACCCTGCTTTCGATCAAGACTGGTTCGACTAACGCCTTCAGCGTCTGCGGGTATAAGCAAAGCCGAGATACCAGCGGCGCCATTCTGACTAGTTCGCACCGCGCTGGTAAACCAGTTGGCTTTCATGCCACCGGTAATATAAGTTTTAGAACCGTTGACAATATAGTAGTCACCTTCACGCTTAGCCGTGGTCGTCAGCTGTGCAACATCAGAACCCGCTCCCGGTTCAGTGATCGCCAGAGATATCTTCTTGCTACCGTCTATCACCGCTGGCGCTATCAGCTCTTTAAGGTGCTGCTGAGCAAAGTTAATCACCGGCGGCAAGCCGATATTGTGAACCATTAAACTAGTGCCAACGCCTCCCGCGCCAACCCGTGAAAACTCCTCAGAGAGGATGTTTTTATGCCAAACATCGATACCTTCGTTAGTACCGCCAAACTCTTCTGAGTAACCAAGTCCGAGAATGCCCATGGCCGCCGATTTGGCCCATAAGTCATCGGGAATCTCACCCTGCTCATCCCACTCGGCCGCGTAAGGCATGATCTCTTTATCAAAGAATCGCCGTAGCTGAGTTTGCCACTCTTTGTGCTCGTCGGTAAGGTACTCATTTACAAGACATATTGAATCAAAATTAAGTGTCATTATTATTATCTCTTTACAGTTCTGTCAACAGCGTAACAATAGCCTATTTTGCCTAAGAGGTTTAGTCATAATTACGACTGGCTCTTAGGCTAACATTCTAAATATCAGAGTTTATTTTTTAGGTGGTAGCGGGATTAACAAAGAAGTGTTCGCTAGGTAGGCCTGATAGTCTGCATCCTTGCCCCAACGCTCTTTTGATTTTTTCGCCAGTGTTGGTATACCGCTAACCTTGGTTAATAAAAACACCACAAATATCGGCGAAATTAGCGTCACCCATTGCCCTCCACTTAGCACCGGTATCGCCATAACCGCCATACCCAACCACAGTGTAATCTCTCCAAAATAATTAGGATGCCTAGACCATGACCATATTCCAGTGTTAATGAACTTGCCCTTGTTTTCAGGAGCTCTTCGAAACGCTCGTTTTTGAGAGTCGGCAACAATTTCAATAATGAAGCCGACAACCCAGATGGCAATACCTAACTTACCGATCACACCAAGCGGTGCTTGATTGCCCCCGGTAATAATCGCCAAGGCGCAAGCGGCGGTCACCAGCGCCCATAAACCTTGGATAGTCCAAGCGATGAAGAAGCGACTAGGATTGACTTTAATCTCGTCAAAGCGATTATCGTGACCATCTTGGCTTATACGAATAAATAGAAAGGTGCCGAGTCGTAATGCCCAGATTACAACCATGGCTGCTGCGATTAACCCCCGATCACTCAGCTGCGGCGTTAACAGCAATGCCAAGCCGATCACCGAAAGGTAGGTCAGGCTGCCGACAAGATCGTAGTATTTTTCGGTTTGCGCGGCATTTGCCGGAACAAACGCAATCCAATTAACCAAAAAGGCCCAAGCACCGCAGATCACAAATACTGGAATATTGGCGTAGCTCGCACCACCATCGCCACCAGCAATACTTATAACGCCACCGATCAGAAGAATAAGCAGAAGAATAAAGAGTCTTTTGAGAATGTCGTTTTGCATTTTACGGCCTTATTATTGTTTATACCCTAAGCATACAATGAAACTTCGGAATTTTGCGTAAAGGCGTTGATCTGGATATATTAAGTGATACTTAGGTTTGATTGTAATTGCTGAAACGTTTGCGCGCTGGCGACAACCGCACCCTCAAGATAACCATTAGTGTGGTCATTTGCGGTCTCTGAACCTGACCATATTAACGCTCCGCCCCAGCCCGGCTCGACATTGGTCGTCCAACGGTTGAATGAGCGATGATTGGCAATGCTTTGATCGTGTTTTGATGCGGTTAAGGGTTCGCTCGCCCAATCTTGAATAACAATATTAATGGGGCTTTTAGCCTGATCGCCAAAGACTCTTAGCAACTGCTCGATGATTAAATCGGGTAATTGCTCAGCCCGCCGTTTTCGTTCAGCCACTGCGATCCCTAAGAAACCGAATAGCGCGAACGCTTGAGGTACAGCGGTTTTGTGATCGGAACTAGCGTCATGTATTTCAGACATCGGACCAAAGTGGCTTATGACGTCACCTGAAAAACCGGCATGCCTCCAAAATGGTTTTGCATATTCAATCACCACCTTACTGTGGCCAGCCATCCAAGTTGCTACCGCATCGAGTTCGGCCTGCCGTTCGGCATTCAGTTTAGGCTGAATTTCGATATTTTCGAGTACCGTGCGAGCGGGTAGCGCCAGCACCACTTTCTGACACAGCAGCTGGTGCCGTGTTTTATCTTTCGATCGAGGGTCTGATTGGTAGTAAGTAAGCCCTACCCCATTCGCTAATTTGCTGACCTGGGACAAGCTCGAGGCTAGATGTAAACGGTCACCGAAGCCAAGTTCGCCGATGTTTTCTACCAGCGCATCAATCAGCGTAGTTAGCCCTCCATGCAGACGATAAGAACCGGCCATAGAAATACCGGATATACCTCGCTGTAGTGGCCCATCCTGAGGTTCGTAGATAGCGTCTCCGTTTGAATACTGCAGGTATCTACTTTTTTCGAGGCCAAGCTCTTGTAACAGATTCTGGATATGGCTCTGAGCTGACCAAAACCAAGACGGCCCGAGATCAAAGCGCGCTGACGTTAGGCTAGACTGGCAACTAAGAACACGCCCTCCGAAACGCTCTCTGGCTTCTAACAGTTGAAAGTCAATGCCACACTTTGCCAGCCTATAAGCGGTCACTAGGCCACTCAGACCAGCGCCGACGATAACCACTTTTGCTTGTCTTGATTTTACCGTCATATCCGCTTATCTCTGGCTATCGCATGCGACATTGAATCGCGCTGCTTTACTTCAACACTCAATCCAACAAGGCTGCGCTAGCAGAGTCAAACACCGATATGTCGCCCATTGCATTTGTGGCAATCATCGCGCCCTCCAGCAGCGATAGAGCTTGAATCGCTCGAGACTGAGCCAAGTCAGTCTCACCAAGCGCTTGATAAGCATCGGACAGCCATTTGATATTACTTTGAAAAAAGGATTTTACCTCTGCCGCAAGACGCGGAGGCAACACATCGATTTCAGCTCCTAAGATGCCACACAAACACATTCGCTTATCGTCTATAAGCGCTCGGCGAAAAGCCGCAACATAGGCCTCAATAGGGTTTACTCCTTGTGCGAACACGTCTTCAGCTGGGCCTAGGCCAGCTAAGAACCTCTCTATATAAGACTTAGTTACCGCTACCGCCAAATCTTCTTTGGTGGCGAAGTGATAATGCACCGATGAACTTTTAATGCCAACCGCGTCGGCAATATTACGAAAGCTGAAACTGTTATAGCCGCCATCACGAATCATATATTCGGTAACTTTAAGAATCGCCGCTTCTTTATCTCGCATGATTAGGGTCTCTACCGATCTGGGTTTGATTATATTGGATAAGCGAAGCGCGCCCTACCCTTGTCTCTTTCGTCATAGCGATCATGCCGCTTTAGCAAGGCTAAAGTCTAGGCCCGAATAGTTAAATCGGCAATCTGGCTTGCTCTTCGTCAACCCTGACAAGGTGGCCACTCTTGATCCATACACGTACCGGTTGATCTCCGGTGATGGCGCTCAATGACGAACCGACCGGCAAACGTAACCAGCTGTGTTTGACTAATTGTTCGCTAGCTTCGGTAAAAGAGCCCTCAAGCACTAACAATTCTGCGCCTCCATCAAGCGACCTAATAATCTTGGCATTTGCTTCCCAAGTTTCGATACGTACCGTTTCAAACTCGTCGTCATACAAAGGGGATACCGACACACCTGGGTGATCAGGCAATGCCGTCGATGGAGTAATGTTGGTGTTTAGCCTTATCTGGGCTCGGTCATCAGCTTGAAACTGCCACAGCTTTACGAATATTACACAACCCAACTCAGAGCCCGGCGTATGACTGGATTGGGGAGGATTACGGCAATACGACCCTACTGGATAATCGCCGTGCTCATCTTGGAATACACCCTCGAGTACCAAAAATTCTTCGCCGCCAGTATGCACATGCGGTGAAAAATGACTGCCCGGCTGATATTTCACAATAGAAGTTGCACGTGCAACTTCATTGCCTATACGGTCTAGCGGACGCCTTGCAACACCCGCCATCGGCGACTCGACCCAGTCCATCTGCTCGCTATCAACAAGCACACGGTTATCAAAATTGGCATTTAGTCTCATTCTCAACTCCAGTGCGTATACGAACTCGCTTAGAGCGCGTGGCACGTACTTGTATTTATGTCGGTTCAGCCCAAAATGAGGCCACTATAGTTTGTCTGCTTTAGATAAACTATCTATCGGTAGATAGATACTATAGAATAAAAAATAGAGAGTCAATCTCCCTATTTTTATTCTATAGCGCCAATCGCAGTAGCCATTAGTTACAAGCCGCTGCGATTGGCTACAACAGAGTACTACTTACCGGTTAAACCTTTACGCTCCAGCAAAGGCTGAATATCAGGCTCGGCACCACGGAAGTTTCTAAAAATAGTCATCGCATCCTCAGAGCCGCCACGGGATAGCAGCGTGTTACGAAAGTGGTCGCCGTTTTCACGCGTCATACCACCATTCTCCTTGAACCATTCGACCGAATCAGCGTCAAGTACTTCGCTCCATATGTAAGAGTAATACCCGGCTGAGTAACCGCCCATGATGTGTGAGAAATAGTTGGTACGATAACGTGGCGGCACTTGATCTACGTTAACCCCAGCATTAGCCAATGCCTGAGCTTCAAACTCAAGCACGCCGTCAGCACTCGGTACTTGATCAGGTGTCAGCTGGTGCCATGCTTGATCGAGCAATGAGGCCGCCAAGTATTCAGTAGTAGCATACCCTTGATTGAATTTCTTCGCCGGTCTGATAATGCTTCGCGTAGTTGCTCAAGACTTGAGGCCAATCTGCCCACATTTCATTAACCTGTGACGGGTACTCAACAAAATCACGTGGCACCGAGGTACCAGCAAAGGTTGGGTAGTTTACGTCGGAGAACATGCCGTGCAAAGCATGCCCAAACTCATGAAACATAGTCGTGACTTCGTCCCATGTTAGCAGTGTAGGCTCGCCTGCTGGAGGCTTCGGAACATTCAAATGATTGGCGACAACTGGCTGAGTGCCCATCAATCTCGATTGTGGTACATAAGCATTCATCCAAGCACCACCGCGTTTTGATTCACGCGCATAAAAGTCTTGAATGAATAACGCCAACGTTGAACCGTCGGCATCAAACACCTCCCAAACTTTAACATCAGGGTGATAAGTCGGTAGATCTGGGCGAGCCTTAAAGGTTAAACCGAACACTTGCTCAGCGGCGAAAAACACACCATTAACCAGCACATTTTCCATCTCAAGGTATGGCTTCAACTGCGACGCATCAAAGTTGTAGCGTTCTGCTCTTAGTTTTTCTGTATAAAAATCCCAGTCCCAGGCCGCTAACTCAAAATCACCGCCCTGCTTTGCAACAATAGCTTGCAGGTCGGCTACTTCTTTTCTAGCATTTGCAACGGCCGCCGGAGCAAGCATTGATAGGCGCTTGTTAACCGCATCAGTGGTCTTTGCCGTTTGGCTTACCAATTGATACGCAGCATGGTTGGCGTAGCCTAACAGTTGTGCTCGTTGAGCCCGCAGTTTGAAAACTTTAGAAACCAAATCACGATTATCATAATCACCTCCCGAACTACCTCGACCTTGCGAAGTATTCAGAATACGTTCACGTAATTGACGGTTTTCAAGTGAGGACATCGATGGCTGTTGGCTGGTATTCAATAACGGTAAAACATATTTACCATCAAGATCACGCGCTTTCGCGGCCAAAGCGGCCGAGGCGATCTGAGTATCACTAAGGCCGGCTAATTCAGCAACATCATCAACCACTATGGCCTTAGAGTTTACTTCTTCGAGTACGTTTTGGCTAAACTGGGTGGTTAAGGTAGCCAACTCTTTATTTAAAGCTTTGAGCGTTTCTTTGTCTTGATCTGAGAGCTGTGCACCAGCTCCAACAAAATCTTTATAGCTTTCTTTGACCAGGCGCTCTGATTCCGCGTCTAGCTTCAAGCTTGGCAACTGATCATGCAGCGTTTTAACGCGGGCAAACAATTTTGAATTCAGTAGAATTTCATCTGAATGAGCCGATAACTTAGGCGCTATATCAGTACGTAAGGCCTTAATATCGTCATTGGTATTAGCCGACGATAGCGCAAAGAATACCGACGCAACGCGATTTAACGTTTGGCCACCTTTCTCCATGGCAATCATTGTATTCTCAAAGCTCGCTGGTTCAGGGTTGTCAGCGATGGCTTGAATTTCGGCCAGGTTTTCAGTCATACCTTTTTCAAAGGCCGGTGCATAATGCTGATTAGAGATCTTATCGAATGCAGGGAACTGCAGATACAGGCTGCTATCTTGATAAAACGGATTCACAGCTATCGTCGCCGGGCTTATATCTTTGGTCATTTCTTGTGATTCATTGGTTGTCGTTGCGGCTGACTCAGATACGTTTTGATCCGTATCAGATGGACCGCATGCCGCTAAGCCCAAACTAAGGCCCATGGTTAACAGTAAAGGAGCTGATTTTTTCATCGCTAAGATCGTTTATAGTTAGTTATGTGTGACGATATCATACAACATCAATAGATATGATTTGTGTCAACGTCTATCATCGACCAAGCAACCATTGCCACGTATAATCATATCTATGCAAAGTAATCCCAAATTTATCGGCGTTGAAACTCAATACCCTACGGCTGAAGGCAAGCGTTTGCCTCGTCTTCATCTCGATGGCGCTGCCTCTCCCCTAGCCTCAGCCAAAGCATTGCAAACGATCAGCAAACTGTTGCCGCATTATTCAAACGCCCATAGTTATGTACATAGCTCGGCTCAGGTCTCGAGTAAAGCGTTGGAGTGGGCCCACCAGACTGTGCTCAAGTTCGTCGGTGCCAATGAAAAAGAATATGCAGCGGTTTTTACCGGTGCCGGCACCACAGCGGCCATAAACCGAATTGCGCGCGGACTGCACCATGCACGCCCAGAACGCAATTTAGTATTGGTCTCATCGATGGAGCATCATGCTAATGATCTACCACATCGCCAGTTCGGCAATGAAGTCATTTATTTACCGCTAGAGGGCGAAGGCGCCAATAGTGGCGCTGTCGACCTAGAATGCTTACGGCAACTCTGCCAACGGCACGCGAATCAAATCAACTATATCGCGGTCTCGTCTATAAGCAACGTAAGCGGCATAAGCAATCCGGTTCAAACAATCTGCAAAATCGCCCATGATTACGATATCTTGGTGCTGGTCGATGCCGCGCAAAGCGTCGCCCATGGCCCAACTGAGCTAGACACCTTAGGAGCGGATTTCTTGGTTTTCTCTGGTCACAAAGTCTATACCCCAATGGCGCCCGGAGTACTTGTTGCTAAGCGTCAATTGCTCAAGAATTTACACGGCCAAGACCTTGGCGGCGGCTCAGTCTCTCGGGTAAGTTTCTACGACTTTGACCTTTCTGAGGACGAGACCACAAAAGAGGAATCCGGCACTCAAAATATTGTCGGAGCGATTGCTCTGGCGGCAGTACTCGATGAGCTAATGCACTATCAGTCAGATCAACTGAGTGGCTTAGAGGCAATTAAGGCAGAAGAAAGCGGCTTAATGTTGGAGCTTCTCGAGGGCTTACAAAGTATCCAACAACTGACTGTCTACGGCGATCAGACTTTACCACGCAGCGGCGCGTTGGCCTTTAACCACTGCGATATAGACCACGGCCTATTAGCCTCTATTTTAAACGACTATTTTGCAATTGCGGTTAGAAATGAATGTTTCTGCGCACATCCCTATGTCAGCAGCATGCTGAAAGATGAACTATGGCAACTAGACTTAAGTCACATTGCTGAAGAACAACAAGAGCATTTTATAAATAGAAAACGAGGAATGGTGCGGGCTAGCTTGAGTCTCTACAACACCCGGTCAGATGTTCAGCGGTTAATCAGCGCGATAAGCAAAATCAATTCAAATATGCCTTACTACACAGAACACTACCGCGCGAATAATGATGGATCGTACAGTCATTCGAGCTACAAACTCGAATGGCAAAAAGAACTTGGTCTCAATCTTTAGGCCCCAGCAAAGTTACGTAAGTTGGGCCTGACTTGTGCAGCAGCGCTTAAATCACCACTAAGCCAGTCTAATGCTACCTTACGCACTGCTAGTAACGCCTTGAGATGGGCTACTAACTTGCGCTGTAAACCAAACGAAGCTTGGGCAAGACAGGTCTCGGTGAACTGACAGCAAGGCCTAGATCTTTAGACTCATCTGGATTAATTTCAATCGACAACCATTCGTGGCATTCCATACCGGCTATATACGGCACTAGCGGCCCTTCTATCTGGTCAGGATGGTTATAGATGATATCGTCATTTACTGGTACAAAAAATTGCTGATTCATAATACTTACCCATTCACTCTTCTCTGGTTTAGAACTAATTTCAGACAAAGCTGATGAAATCCCCGAACGCGAATCTTGATTCGTCTAATTGATCTGGCTTTACCGAAAACCAGTCATCGCGAAAATTAGTAGATTCAGAGTAAAAATCAATTACTTATCTGATGTCTCTATTAAACGCCTCTGAAATGTCTATTTCGGGATAAACTAGTGGTTAAATAATGGTTTTGATTAGATTTTGTGTTTAATTCACAGTAATAAGGCAAAATATTCTAAAAGCAGCACAGTTATCTCAGTAAATAGTCAAAATCAAACGCAGCGAGCAATCAATCATGGCAAGAAGAGTAGCAATCGTCGAAGACGACTTTGACCAACGTGAGAACTTTCGAGACGCGCTGCAAAAGTCTGGCTATGAGGTCGACACATATAAAAATCGTCCCGAGGCGCTGGCTGGCATGCGAGCCGATATGCCCGACTTGGCGATATTAGACATCATGCTCGAGAACGAAATGGATGGCGGCTTCGATTTGTGCCGCGACCTACGTGCCCTCTCGCCAACCATACCAATTATTTTCCTAACCGCCCGAGATACCGATATAGACAGAGTTTCTGGTCTTCGCTTAGATGCGTGGGACTATCTAACCAAGCCGTTGAATATGCAATTTCTTAGCGTAAGAATAAATTCATTATTCCGAATCGTAGACAGCCTAGCGCAACCCGCAAGTGATGAGAAAGATAACGACACTTTGAAAATCGACGACCTTGAGATCAACGAAAATAGCATGTCAATTCGTTGGAAAGGCCAAGAACTAAGCTTAACGCTTACTGAGTTCTGGCTGATCGAGTCTATGGCGCGCCATCCTGGCCATGTAAAAACCTATGAGAACATGATGCAAATTACTCGCCAAAGTTATGTCGAACGCAACACTATCAATGGTTACATCCGCAGAATTAGAAATAAATTTAAGGAGATCGATTCAGATTTCAAAAACATTCAAACTGTTTTTGGGGTTGGCTACAAATGGAACACAGACAAATAATTAATGCTCCGTTTATGTTAACCATACAAGCTAGATCGGCTCGAGAAGAAGAATAATGCGCGCAGGCTTTTCAATTCGTACCAAGTTACTGATGGTGGCACTCTTGCTACTGCTAATTCCTTGGATGTCGTACGTCTATGTGCGTGATATGAAAACCTTCCTTTTGAGCGGGCAAGAAAATGCGCTGAGCTTAACCGCGAGAGCAGTGGCAACCATTCTGCATGACCGCCCCGAGCTTTTTGCTGAAGACAGTGTTATTAACCCCGGCGATACTGACGAAAATGAGGTTTACGCAGAGCCGTTGCCAGCCTATATCAACCTAAACGGAGATTTAAACGATTGGGGCGAACAAGCCAATCAAGCCATTACTTACACTCCTGAGAGTGACAACATTGCCGGTCAAGCTATTGGCTCGATTTCAGTCGACCATGCTCTAGGCTATCGCGGCAACTTCATCTACTCAATGTTTAGAGTTGCGGATGACTCGGTAGTATTCAGGCAGCGCGGTTTTTTGCGCGTTAACACGGCAGACCATATTCGCTTAACCCTGCGAACGCCCGATCGTCCCGACCAGCGGTATACACTTATCGCTGGTGAAAGTGGCCGCATGAGCATCTACTTAATGGACAAAGATTGGCAATACCCTATCACCGGCAAGCCGAACTATGATCTCGCGGCTGAGCTAGGCTTGACCAATGAGGGCTACAATGTAGAGCTTCGGATACCACGTTTTATGATGTCCTCCGAGACTCGAATAAAGCTGCAAGTAGCCGATGTCGACGACCCCGATTCTTTAGAAATTGAAGCATTGGTGACAACCACCCCAAAGAATGATAACGACGACTTTTCTCGACTGTTGGTTAAATCACCTGAAATCGCCAAGATTCTTAAGGCTCTTGATCGTACCGATGCCCGTATCTGGGTGTTTAATACAGAAAAACGACCTACGGCGGTGGTCGGTAACATCATTTCCGAAAGCGATTACAGAAACGGGATAAAGCCATCGTCTGATAGCGATATTTGGGCCACGCTTAGCTACTACTACACCAATACATTACAGACTATTTTCTCTTATATCATTGAGCAGCCTACGGCCGATTTACGAGATCTCAACGCCAGCGTTCAACAGCGAAATGACGCCATCATAGAACGTGCACTAGCGGGTGAGATCGGCACCGCTCGGCAGCCTTCTCTCGATCAAAGCGGTTCAATACTGTTGTCAGCTCACCCTATTTACTTAGGCGATGAAATCCCCGGAGTCGTGGTAGTAGAACAGAGTACCAATCAGGTTCTTGGACAACAAAAAGAGATATTGGAAAATGTCATCAGCGTTACGCTGTTGGTTCTGGTTACGGTTGCCACAGCACTGTTACTTTTCGCATCGCGCTTAACGCTTCGTATTCGTCGCCTACGAAATGCTACCGAAACGGCGATTGACCGAGATGGCCGCATCGTCAACCAAAAGCTTTTAGCCGAAGCCAAATCTGGTGACGAGATTGGTGATTTATCTCGATCGGTGAGTAATATGCTAGAACGCCTATCTCAATACACGAGCTACTTAAGAGGCCTACCAGACACCCTAGCGCATGAAGTAAGTAACCCTCTAAACGTGGTTAATTCGTCATTGCACAATTTGTCTGAAGAGATTCCGGATTCAGCCAATAGTAAATATATGGAGCGAGCCAAAAATGGCGTTAATCGTATCGGCAGCATTCTGCGCAACCTCACCGAGGCCGCTAACCTAGAACAGGCAATGCAGTCTGAGACGCGTGAGGTTGTCGATTTAATCGAACTAATTGAAAGCTATGTTGATGGCTATAATTTTTCAAACCCAGAGCAAAGCTTCGAAATTGTAATTAATTCGCGACCTTTATTCGTTGAAATCGCACCGGACTATATTGCTCAGGCGCTAGACAAGTTAGTCGATAATGCGATTGACTTTGCTGCACCTGGAACGGCGATTGTGTTTAAGGCGCGAAGACTCGATAACTTCGCCCAAATTGATGTAATTAACCAAGGATCTAGACTGCCAGAAGGCATGGCTGAACGTATCTTCGAACCGCTTGTTTCGCTGGGCCGCAAAGACGCACAAAAAATGAGCTTGGGCATGGGCTTATATATCGTCAAAATTATCGCCAGCTTTCATGGTGGAGACGTGCTTGCTCGCAATTTACTCAGCTCGGATGGTGTAATATTCTCTCTATCATTACCAATTTATAACGCTCAGGTCGGCGATTAGCCTTAGACGTGAGCAACCACAAGATACGCTGAGACCTCAGCAATTTCAGGAATAGAGTATGGGAAACAGACTAAGTAAACTTTATACACGCACTGGCGACGACGGTACTTCGGGATTAAGCGGTGGCGAGCGCATTGCTAAAAACCACCAACGAATGAATGCGATGGGAACCGTCGATGAGCTTAACAGTGTCATCGGGCTGCTGATTTGTAAGCTGGCAGATCAAGAACTGAAAACATTTTTCACGTCTGTTCAACATGATCTTTTCAATATTGGCGGCGAGATCAGCATGCCAGGACAGAGTTTCATCCAGCAACAGAAAATAGAGTTACTTGAAACTAAAATAGATTTTTTCAATGAGTCCGTTGAACCGCTTAAAGACTTTATCTTACCAGGTGGCAGCGAAGCCGCAGCAGTCTGCCATATGGCCAGATCAATCGCACGGCGAGCCGAGCGTGATGTGGTGACACTGCACCAAGCCGAACCCGTGTGCGATACTACTCGTCAGTATCTAAACCGACTCTCAGACTTACTATTTGTGACTGCCAGAATTATTAATCTGCGCTTAGGACACGAAGATGTATTGTGGAAGAAAGAGCTAGCCTAAATCAACACACAGGGTGCGGGCTTGGTCACATTCGAAGCCGTAAAAGAAACAACAACAATAATAAAAAAACATTATGACCTCAAAAAATTCATTTGTATCTGTATTGGCAAAGCAAAACCTAGTTCTGAAGATTGCCATCGGCATCTTTCTCGGAGCCTTAGTCGGTGGCTTCGTGCCGGAGATTGGCAAGTCTGTTTCAGTCTTAGGCGGGTTATTTGTTTCGGCCTTGAAAGCGATCGCGCCGGTACTAATTTTCTTACTGGTGATTGCATCTCTAGCAACCCATCGCGAAGGTCAAAAAAGTCATATGCGACCAATTCTGGGGCTCTATCTGATAGGCACCCTAGCAGCGGCAACAACCGCGGTTATGCTGAGTTTTTTGTTCCCGACGACACTAACCTTAGTCGGTGCTGAAGCAATGAATTCAGCGCCTCAGGGCATCGGGGAAGTACTTAACACCCTACTCTTCAAGATTTTCGACAACCCGGTTAACGCGCTGTTAAACGCCAACTATGTTGGTATCTTAGCGTGGGCGATAGGCCTTGGGATCATGTTGCGTAAGGCCAGCGACACAACTAAGAAGGTCCTTGAGAACCTCAGCGATTCGGTTGTAGGCTTGGTGCAAATTGTCATTCAACTCGCGCCAATCGGCATATTCGGCTTAGTCGCAGGAACCATCGCCGCGACGGGTTTTGGCGCGCTTGCCGAGTACGCTCACTTATTGGGCTTATTGGTGGGCACCATGCTAATCATAGCCTTGGTTGTGAATCCGATCATTGTCCTGGTAATGACCAAAGCCAACCCTTACCCACTTGTTTTTACCTGCTTAAAAGAGAGTGGCATCACCGCTTTTTTTACCCGCAGTTCAGCCGCTAATATTCCAGTAAATATGGCCTTGTGTGAAAAGTTAGGCTTGGACGAAGACACTTATTCGGTCTCTATACCGCTCGGTGCGACGATTAATATGGCTGGCGCGGCGATCACAATCAGTGTGATGACCATGGCCGCGGTCAATACGCTTGGCATTAGCGTCGATATAACCACGGCACTATTGCTATGTGTTATCGCCAGTGTCTCAGCATGTGGCTCGTCGGGTGTTGCAGGAGGCTCCTTACTACTTATTCCTCTGGCTTGCGGCCTATTTAACATCCCTAACGATGTGGCAATGCAAGTTGTTGGCGTGGGTTTTATTATTGGTGTGGTACAGGATTCAGCCGAAACCGCCTTGAACAGCTCAACCGATGTGATCTTTACCGCCGCTGCATGCCGCTCTGCTGAGGTTTAAGGCCGCGCAACAATCAGCTCTTAGTAGACAAATGGGATTATCAGTTTTGAATGCTCATGCCATTGTGAAAACGGTTCAGCGAAGCGTTCTGCCAAATATTTGTCTTCGACCTTCGACTGCCGAACTAAGGCAACGATCCCTAAGCCTAAAACAATCACCGTAGGTATTGTAGGGAAGAGTAAGAACAAGCCGATGTATAGCAAACAATCTGATAAATACATCGGATGGCGGACATACCTAAATAGACCATACTCTGTCTCTAGAATATCAGGCTGTTCGAATCGTTTGTTAAGTGACTTAAGTCGTAGATAGTGAAAAATAGCGCTTGCGCTGCCGATGATAACCAGCGCTTGGCCGATACCCCGTGATACCACGAACCAAGGATCCAGTTGGTAAAGCACGCCAATGAACAAGCCAGCAACTAAGATTGTGCCGCACGAAAATTTTAACGACCACCAGAATATACCGTGACAAACTGAATCCTGTTTAGGCGGGTTGGCAGAGAACTGTTTGGCGTTGCTGCTTGAGGGCTCAGTAAAGTCGCTCTGTGATGATCCTGGCTTTATCATTGATCAAGTTTACTCCAAGCATGTGAGGAAATTTCACAATCATTGCGAAGGCGGCAATATCGTAAACAGTATGGCCGATCATCACCAACACTATACTTCCACTAAAATGAAACGCCAGACCAAAAAGTAAACCCAGAGTAAAAGTCAGGAGCACATAAGTTTTGGTCATAAAATGCAATAGCCCAAAGATTAGCGATGCGCCGATAATACCCCACACAGGCCCAGTGGCATTTACCAAAAATGTTTGCAGGACTGCTCTAATCAATAATTCTTCACCGATCCCTGCCAGTATTGAGACAACAATAATCTGCCGCCATGTAAAATTGCGAAAAAGCTGATGCAAGGTATTTAACAAGTCTTGCATTGCCTGAGTCTTGGTGTATCGCCAGCACGACGCAATAAATCCAAGAAAATAAACTGCCAGCCCCAAAATTACGCCGTAGGGTATTACTAGCCAGCCGAGGCGTCCGAACCAATCCCATGAAGAAATAAACAGCGACAACAGACTGCCAAGCGCTAAAATTGTAAGCGCCGACGGTAAAACCTGTCGAAAAGATAGTGCTTGTTGAAGAAGTTTCATTACGCTGGATCTAGCCAAATTAAAGAGGCCATGCGGCCACATTCGCCATCTCGACGGTATGAAAAAAAACGCTCTTTATCTAGATAGGTACATGCTTGCGAAGACGAGTAGTTAAATACCCCTAGAGACTCCAGTCTATGTCTACACAGAGCATAAAGATTAGCTACTAAACGATTTTCACTATTCATACTATAGGCCGAATCTGGCCCGCCTAATTGGGCCTTTACCTCGTCACCAATCTCAAACTGAGTCGGGCCTATACACGGCCCCGCCCAAGCAACAATATCGCCTGGGGCGCAGTCGAATGATGCTACTGCGTTGTCGATGATACCGTTTGCCATACCCCGCCAACCAACATGAACCGCGGCGACTTGGTCGCCGGACTGATTGCATAATAATAAAGGCAGACAATCGGCGGTCATCACCACACAAACAGTATTAACACTTCTAGAAAACGCCCCGTCAGCCGCTGATACTAACGCCGCGTCGGCACTTACGACTAGCGTACTATGCTCTTGTTGCAGCCATATCGGCTCGCTGGGAAGCTCTAAATCTAACCCCAGTTGCCGTCGATTAATGACTACCTGCTCGCTCTGATCTCCGACATGTAAAGCCAAGTTCATCGAGCTGTAAACACCCCTACTAACACCCCCTGATCGAGTAGTAGAAAAAGCCTTAACCGGCGCAGGCACAGACCAATTGGGAACTAGGTAGGACATTCGAACGGCTAGTGATTGTCGTCGCCACAGGCATCTACCAATCGCTGCATATCGTCAGGCATTGGTCGTTGCCAAGATTGATGCTCACCGGAAACAGGGTGAATATATTCGATTCGGGTTGCATGTAAGGCCTGCCGTTTAAAGCTTCGAAGCTCAGCTTCTAAGCTTGGCGAGCAGTGTGCTGGAATAGCAAGTCTACGCCCATAAACAGGGTCGCCAGCGAGGGAAAAACCAGTATGAGTAAGATGCACGCGAATTTGATGAGTTCGGCCTGTTTCAAGCTGAACTCGCAACAAGGTATGGTTGCGAAAGCGGTCGTCAACACGATAATGAGTAACCGCCTCTTTGCCCATCATATTAACCGCCATCTTACGGCGATCACCTTTGTCTCGTGCTATCGGTTCATCAATTGTATTACCCGAAATTATACGTCCGTTAACCAACGCCAAATACTCTCGATGCAAGCTATGGTCTACCAATTGAGCCGTTAGCCCAAGCCTAGCATTTTCTGTTTTAGCTACGACCATCAAACCTGAGGTGTCTTTATCGAGACGATGAACAATACCGGCACGCGCCAAAGCACGGCTCTCGGGGTAGTGAAACAACAGCGCGTTCAATAGCGTTCGGTCGGGGTTTCCTGCGCCTGGGTGGACAACCCAGCCGGCATGCTTGTTGATAACCAGCATTTCATCGTCTTCGTAGACGATATCAATAGGCATATTTTGTGCTTCCCACTCGCCTTTGCGGATATCAGGTACCGTAACTTCGAGCAACTCTCCACCGAACACCTTGTCTTTTTGTTTCGGCACCTCGTCATCCAGTATCACCAAGCCTTTCTTGATCCAAGACTGAACGGTACTTCGAGAATGGTCTTGGCACAGCGCCGTCAGTACTTTATCTACACGCATACCAAAGAATTCGTCGGCCACAATGTAGCTGTGCATGCCCGGCGATGAGGGCGACTCTGAGTCACTGCTTGAATCAATATTTGACGCAAACGTAGGTGTCGACAACTTTGATAGATCAGCCTCAGTATCGGGCATAATTTAGAATTTCCTGTAAACGGTTTAAAGTATGATACAAATTGCCATACAGAACAGTAATACTCTTCTCTGGCTCAAGTTTTCGCGTTATGCTTAAGAACTTAAATAATACCCCATAACAACAGCAAAATGAGTCTTTAACATGAGTCTTTTACAAGTCATTGAGAGCACCTCTATCTCAACATCGGCATCTGCATCGCAGAAACGCCCTGCTTCTCGTTTGTATAAGCTTGTATTGGTTATATGCCTTGCGACTGCGGTCTCAGCATGCGGCGGTAACAAGAAGAAAGGTGGCATCGATGAAGACCTTGCGAGTCAGCAACTTCAAGAGCTCTATAGCAAAGGCAAAGCGGCACTCGATAAAGGCAACTATGGTTTTGCCATCGATTTCTATCGTGCCCTCGAAGCAAATTACCCGTACGGCGAGCTAACCGAGCAAGCGAAACTCGATATGATCTTTGCTTTTGATAAAACCAGCCAAGTTGAAAAAGCGGTCGCTGCCGCTGATAATTTTATTAAACTCTATCCTACGCACAAAAACGTTGACTACGCGTATTACATGAAAGGCGTCGCCAGCTTCGAAAAAAAATCAGGTCGAATCGATAGGTTCATCAAGGGTGGCGCTAAGACTATTCGAGATCCTAAGCCTCTACGCGATTCACAAAATGCATTCGACGAACTAATTAAACGTTACCCTGATAGCGTATACGCCGCAGATGCAGAGCAACGTATCGTATTCATCCGTAACGCATTGGCCGAGCGCGAGTTATACGTCGCTCAGTTTTATTTCGAAAACGAAACATACGTCGCTACGGTAAATCGATGTAAGACCATAATTTATAAATACGAGACGTCTCCGGCGGTTGAAGGAGCGCTGCTACTAATGGAAAAAGCCTACGTCGAAATGGGCTTAGACGAACTAGCCGCAAGCACACGCACGGTGCTAAATGAAAATTTCCCGCAAAACAAACAGACACCATATAAGAAGAAAAAAGGCTTTTTTTCTCGATTAAATCCTTTCTAGCCGGGACTATTTAGTTAAATAAAAAGGCCGCTATATATTGAGCGGCCTTTTTTATGCTAGAGATTCTGGATTCTTATCCTAATCAATATCAATAACTTACAAGCAACAACTACCATTCAACTTTTGGCCTAAAACCGGAGGTAATTGGGTAGCGACGATCCCGCCCGAACGCGCGTTTTGTAATTCTCACACCGGGTGCAGCTTGTCTTCTTTTATACTCATTTCGGTCAACCATCCGAATTACCTGCGAAACATATTGCTTGGCAAAGCCCTTGGCTACGATTTCGGCGGGCGGGCAATCATGCTCAACATACAGCTCCAAAATCGGGTCTAGAATTTCATACGGCGGCAAGCTGTCAGAATCAATTTGATCGGGGCGCAATTCAGCCGATGGCTCTCTGCTGATGACTCGCTCGGGAATAACCTGAGACACGGTGTTTCGATAGTTAGCCAACTCGTAAACAAGTATCTTTGGTACGTCCTTGATTGCGTTGTAACCGCCAACCATATCGCCATAGAGCGTGGCATAACCGACCGACATCTCGCTTTTATTACCGGTAGTCAAAACCATAGCACCGGTCTTATTCGAGAACGCCATAAGGCTCAAACCACGACAACGGGCCTGGATATTCTCTTCGGTAGTGTCTTCTGCTCGGTCACCAAAGAGTGGCGCAAGCTGTCTAACGAAGGCGTCATACATTGGCTCAATTGAGACCACGTGGTAGTTGATTGATTGGGCCTCGGCTTGTGCCTGCGCATCGTGCTGCGAAATATCAGAGGTATACCGAAACGGCATCATAATTACATCGACATTTTCAGCCCCAAGGGCATCTACCGCAATGGCGGTGGTCAAGGCTGAATCGATACCGCCAGAAAGACCTATAACAACTTTTTTGAAGCCGTTTTTGCGAACATAATCGCCAACCCCCATAACGAGCGCATTGTAAACGCTTTCGAGCATTGGCATTTGGGCAACCATTTGCGTACCTTCAATAGACACATCAGCGCCGTCGCGCTTAATTGTAAGCCTGCTTAAAGCCTCTTCAAAACTCGCCATTTGGTGAACTACCTCACCGTTTGCATCGCATGCGAACGAGGCGCCATCGAACACCAACTCATCTTGACCGCCAACTTGGTTTACATAGATAACCGGTGCGTTGAGCTTTTTCGCCTTAGCGCACACTACCTCGTTACGCTCGGCTATTTTATTGCTATGGTAGGGCGAACCGTTGATGTTGATGATCACCTGAGCGCCCTGCTCTATCGCACCCTCAACTGGGCCATCGTGCCAAATATCTTCGCACACAGTTAGCCCTAATTTAATGCCTTTATAATCGAATACGCAATTTTCAGAACCGGCTGAAAAATAACGCTTTTCATCAAACACGCTGTAATTGGGTAAATCTATTTTGGCATATTCATGGGTGACCTCACCGTCAACAATCATGCCGCCCATATTGTACAAACCCGCTGCGGTCTTCTTTGGGTAGCCAACAATTATATCAATGCCACGAACAGTCTCACATAAGCGCTTTAACTCTTGTTCAACTCGACGATTAAACCCAGATCGCAATAGTAAGTCTTCAGGTGGATAACCGGTCAACACTAACTCGGCACAAACCAATAGATCACACTTCAAGGCTTTAGCTCGCTCAGCGAACTCAATAATACGGTCAACATTGTTCTCGATATCACCAACAACGACGTTGATCTGTGCCAAGCCAATACTAATTTCACTGCTCATAGGGTATCTTCTATTTGATTACACGGGGCGCTTCAAAAGCCTAACTTCAGAGTATATAGTTTAAAGAAATTTATGGAAATTGTTGTTCACGATAGCTTGGCGAATATTCCGGCCGAGCAATGGAATGCCATGCTCGCGAGCAATAACCCGTTTATGCGACACGAGTTTTTATTCGGCCTTGAGTCGACCGGCTGCGTGTCCCTCGAATCGGGCTGGGAAAGTGCCCACATCGCTATCTATAAGCACTCCAACCGCAAGCAATTGATTGCCGCCATGCCCTGCTATATAAAGACACATTCATACGGCGAATACATATTTGACTGGTCGTGGGCGGATGCACACCAACGCCATGGCCTAGACTATTACCCCAAGCTATCCAATGCAGTACCGTTTACTCCGGCCTCGGGTGAGCGACTTTTAGTAAGCCATCGTGAGCCAAGAGAGGAGCTAGAATCTGCTTTATTAGGCAAGGCAATCGAACTCTGTGAAGCTCGCGGCCTGTCGAGTTTCCACAGCTTGTTTGTCGATCACCAACAAGCCGAAAACTTAAAAAAACTAGGCTGTCTAACGCGTCATAGCTCGCAATTTCATTGGCAAAACAGAAACTACCAAAGCTTTGATGACTTCCTCGGTCTGATGAGTTCGAAAAAACGCAAAAACATTAAGCGCGAAAGACGCCGAGTGAACGAAACCGGTATTACCTACCGTTGGCTATCGGGCGATCAATTAGACCAAGCCGCAGTCGAGACCATGTATCGATTTTACTCTCGAACTATCGGCTACTACGGCGCGCAGTCCTATCTAAACAAGTCATTCTTTGAGTATTTGGCCAAACATTTCAATCAACAGACACTCTTTTTGTTTGCTGATTTCAACAATCAAACAATTGCCGGCGGCCTTTATTTTAAGAGTGATGACACGCTCTATGGTCGCTATTGGGGCGCACTTGATAATTTCCATAGCGTGCATTTTGAAACCTGCTATTACCAAGCTATTGAATGGTGCATCCAAAACGGTTACCAACGCTTCGAAGCTGGCGCTCAAGGCGAACACAAGCTCGCTAGAGGGCTTGAACCTAATACAACCTACTCAGCCCACTGGATAGCTCACCCGGGCTTCAGGCAGGCGATAGACGATTTTCTTGGCTCTGAACAAGAGCATATGAAAAACTACCAAGCGCATATGAATCAGCACTCTCCATTCAAGAGCGAAATTTGATCACTAACAAACTCGAATTTGTAACCTTCCCCTCTATCGAAAATGCTAACGAAGACGGACTGCTTGCTATGGGGGGAGACTTAAACCTGAATACTCTGGTGTCGGCCTATTCTCAAGGTATATTCCCGTGGTACAGCGACGATCAGCCAATTCTTTGGTGGTCACCTGACCCTAGAATGGTGTTATTTCCGAGCGCTGTGAAGATTTCTCGCAGCCTAGCAAAGACAATTAAAAAGGCTGATTTTAAGGTTACCTGCAATCAAGATTTTAATGCTGTAATAAGCGCCTGTGCGTTACGCGGCCAGCAAGATACCAAGCTACCGCTCGAAGGCACTTGGATAACTGACGACATGCATGCCGCCTATACGGCCCTGCACCAACAACACTACGCTCATTCTATTGAAGTGTGGCAAGGCGATGAATTAGTCGGTGGCCTCTATGGCATAGCCCTCGACAAAGTCTTCTTTGGCGAAAGCATGTTTAGCCGCGTCAGCAACGCGTCGAAGGTTGCCTTGGTCACCCTCTGCAAGTATCTGTCTGCGGAGGGTTTTAAAGTGATTGATTGCCAAGTCGCTAGCGACCATCTATTTTCACTAGGCGCAGTAGAAATTAAACGCAGGGACTTTCTCGAACTAATCCAAAGCGCTACTAATGGCGAGCCGATAATGAATTTTGCTCAAGCATTCAAGAATGCCATAGGTAACGATGTTATAACTACAACATGAGTACAGCACATAACCCGATACGCCTATTTGAGACCGTAGTAGACGACTGCCCCTATTTGGAGAACCAGAAGAGCGCGTCAATTCTAGTCGATCCAGATCATCAAATTGACCAAAATTTATTTTCCACTCTGTCACGATCAGGCTTTCGGCGAAGCGGTGAGATGCTCTACTCACCAAAATGTCCGACCTGCAATGCTTGTGTCTCAGTTAGAATTCCGTCGGCCCAATTCAAGCTCTCGCGCGGTCAGAAACGTGTTTGGAA
>JBLHXJ010000015.1:0-23459 GCA_047629535.1 Arenicella sp.
CTTCTCGTCGGCGGTTAGTCATGCGGTCAAACGCTTACGAGAAGCGCTTGACGACCCACTTTTTCAACGTTCTCAAAACAAGATGCTGCCGACCGCTGCCTGCCAACGAATAGCGCCGCTGATCATCGATAATCTTACGCGTCTGCAACAAATACTCCAGCAATTGGGAGACTTTGAGCCAAGTACCAGCCAGCATAATTTCAGAATCGGTATGCACGATGCCCTAGAACCCGCGATTCTTCCTAAACTGTCTGAAATTTTGTCCCGCAGAGCTCCAAATGTAGGCTTTGCTAGTGTCAAAATCGACCGCTACAACATGTCTCGAGAACTCAGCTCCGGACATATAGATGTGGCCTTAGATGTTTCGATGTCGGTCCAATCGCCGGTCCGTCAACATCGGCTATGGTCCAGCGGCTTCAGCGTGCTCATGCGAATCGATCACCCGCTACGCAACTCACTCAGCAAACAGAGCTATATGACTAGCCAGCACATTAGTGTCTCGAACCGGCCGCTAGGAATGACCATGGAGGACACATTCTTCCTACAACAAGGTTTAGAACGGCAAACCTCAATACGTTGCCAGAATTATTTCGCCGCTGGCAAAGTACTTAAATCTTCGAACCAACTACTGACCGTTACTAAATTGATGGCCGAGCAATTAGTTGACTCAGACTTATGTATCGTTGAAGTCCCGTTTGCGCTGCCGTCTTTCGGCACCAGCATTTATTGGCACCAGCATAGCGAGCAGGACTCAGCGCTAGCTTGGCTGCGATCGCTATTGGTAGAAATGAACCCGCTCTAAACGAAACAACTTAACCTGATAGTAATACTACACTGATGCGATTAGCCATTGCTATAGCACTGAGAATGCAGCTTAAGTAACTATCTAGTTTGTCGGAGTACATGCCCACACCGCTGCAATTTAATAGATTGTTTTTAAAGCCAGCTAACTTTGCTTTCTAACCAGCCGTCTAAATGCTCGGCATCTAGTACATTGACGGCAAAAAACTGTTCCATTGTGCGTTGCACATAGTTCGCATGCAGCTCTTTTTTAGCCATTAGTTCAGTCACCGAGCTCACCTTTAACTGTTCCAACATGCGCGTTAAATACTCTGGCGGCAAACTAAGCAGCGTTTGCTCCGACTTGCCGAGCAGGCGCTCCCAAAGCTGTTGAATTCGCCAAAACTGAATTGCATCATTAAGCCGCTGGGAATCATCTATCAGCGCTAGCAAATCATCGAACTCAACGCTTGTTATAGGCAAACTATGTCCGCTGTGAAGAATTAGACAGGCGGCTAAATATTCGGCCTGCATAAGGCCTCCCTGGCGAAGCTTGCTGAACATAGAGTCCAGCCCAATTGGCTTAACTCTATGTTCAGCAATTCTGCGCCACATCTTCTGAGAATCATTAAGCAATTGAACTTCATCGCGTGGTCGACTGACTAGTTGCGCCTTAATCGCATCAAATTGCTTTTGTGGGGCTCTGTTGCCCGCGACAACTCGACTGGGTACCAACGCTATGTGCTCCCATGTATGCGCTCGAGTTAAATGATGATTTGCAAAGCTTTCGATCGATACGGTAGGTGCGCCAGACCGACCTGATGGTCGAAGCCGAGTATCCAACTCATATAAAATACCTTCTCGCATCGGTGTTGATATAGCCGTTTGTAGCCTACTGACAAAACGCGAGGCAAGTTCTAAACTAGTGTCGGCTTGATCGAATACGAAAATAAGATCCAAATCAGACAATGGCGACATTTTACCCAATGCCACCTTGCCCATACCAACAACGGTTATCGGCACTGATTCTAGGCCCATTTTCTTGGCTACCACGTCCAGCGCTAACTCTAAACTATGCTCAGCTAACTCAGTTAGCGCCTGCTGAAACAATTCAACCGATAGCGCACCTTCCATAAAGCTTAAATAGAGCTGATATAAATGTTCGTTCACAAAGCGTCGCATTCGCTCTAGACGCACGCCATAATCATCGGCCTGCATCACGTAACTACTATCAAACGGCTGCGGGTAGCTCCATTGTTGATGAACATAACAATCAATAATGTGTGGAGACTGCTTCAATAGCAACGTCATCGCTGGCGAATGTAACAAGGGCGGCACGATACTGGCAAGCAGGGTCGGAGATTCGGCGAGTAAACGAAAATATTGCTCGCCACTGGGTAGCGCGCGGAAAAATTCATGCAGTCTAATAATAGTATTACTGGCATCGCCGTGATGACCGGCTAAGTACTTAGCAATGCCTACCGTCAATGGTCGTAAGCGATGACGCACTTGGTTAGAAACACCGTAGTTAATGAAACCACCCTCCCAAGCATCGACAATCTCATCCGCTTGTTGACTGAGGCCGTCTGGCCACACTGCAGCACTGCCCTGAGCCGTCGCTTGCTCCTCAAACAGTTGTTCAAAACATTGGTGAACAAAGGTTCTATAGTCATTCAGTTTTGTCACTAGGGCCGGCCAATCCTGAACGCCGAGCAGTAGACCCAAGCGCTGCTGCTGATCTTCTGACGTCGGCACCAAGTGGGTCTGTTGATTGCCTAGCATCTGAATCGCATTTTCGAGGTGACGTTGATACTGGTATGCCTTATTCAAGGTAACCGCAACGTCTTTAGGCAGTTTACCTAAATCGAATAGCGCGTCTAACGCCTCAAGGGTATTAGGCGTCCTTAGCGTGTAATGCCTACCGCCCCACAATAACTGCAAGGCGTTAGCGATAAACTCGATTTCACGTATACCGCCACTACCAAGCTTCACATTGTAGCCCGCGATGTCATCCGATATTGGCTCTGGCCACTGACGCTGGGCACGTAGCGAAGGATGCTCCAAATTAATTCGTTGCTTGATTTCAGCCAACTCATCGAGTGCGCGATAATCGAGATTTTGACGCCAAATGAATGGCGTTAAAGTGTTTAAGAAGCGCTGCCCTAATGCAATATCACCGGCCACCACGCGAGCCTTCATCAACGCTAAGCGATGCCACGGCGAGGCTCTGTAAAAATAGTAATCTTCAGCCGCATCGACCGACATCGCCAAGGTTGTCGCCGACGCATTCGGGCGCAACCGCCAATCGACTCGCCAAACAAAATCCGATGCTCCAGCCTGCGTTAACAATTTACTCAAAACTTGTAATACTTGGTGACATACATAACTTTTCCCAAGCACTTCTGGCACAGGTATAACTCGAGGGTCAAAGTAGGCAATTAGATCGACATCGCTGGAAAAATTAAGATCGTAGCCGCCGAGCTTACCCATTCCAAAGACAAACAGGCCGGGTACATCACCGTTAGTATCAAGCACCGACTGAGTGATGGCTTTATGTTTTGGCGCAATCTTTAGCCAAGCTAACTTCAAGCCGAAACCAATCGTAACTTCGGCAAACTGAGTTTGCCAGCGACCAAGTTGAGGCTGGGATAACGCGCTAGAGAGCTCGGCAATAGACCAAACATAATTAAAATCAGACTTGGCTTGAAGCAGAACCGATTCCGCGGTATCTAAATCTGCGAAAGCATAAGCTTTGAGGTCAGCGCAGATTCGCGATAGGTATGAATTTAAATCGGCTGACTCAGCCAAAGGCCGGAACTCGCTGAGGGTGGATAAGCGGCTCAGGTATTGCGAGGCATTTAATTGGTCATCTATAGACATTATCAAATCGGAAAACTGTTAGGTGAGCTATTAGCGGCTATGCTGATAGGCCAACTAATCAGCGCCTAAGCTTGACGCTCACGTCGTTCCATTTTCTTAGCCGCGTACCAACAAGAAGTATTGATATGCAACTTGTTCTCTTCAGCCCAGGCGATGGCATGGTCAACCAACTCCGATGCTAAAGCTTTGCCACGATAAGCATCCGGCACGAATGTACTAAAGAAATCGACCATAGCTTCCGCCGATTCCGTCCCCGAACGTCGATACTTTAAAAACGCACGCTGTCCATCGTCTAAATGAACATAGAAAAGACATTCTTCTGGCTGGTGGAGTATTTGGTAGTCTGACATTGTTAATCTAGCAGCTTAATCCGAGTTAATATTATGTTAACAGATGTTGGATATTCAGGTACCAAACAATATGCGTTGTTGTTGCTCAGGCTGCCAAGCCACATATTTTTGCATTACCTCTAGAAACAGCGAAGAATTTAACAAAAACGCCAGCCATGCATGCAGTTTGGGTAGATATTGCGCGTCAAACTTGGGTCTATCGACAGCGGCAAATTGCCGAACAAAGGGGAAGATTGCTACATCCAGCGCACTGAGTTTCGAAGTCTCTAAGAAATAACGACCGTCTTTATCGACTTTTAAAATAGCCTCTAAGTCACTAAGAAACCCCAAGGCTTTGTCGAAATACCATATTTGAGGATGCTCTGGGTAGCGGTCAAAGTACTTATAGCGATCGAGATAAAACTTAAACTGCTGATCATTTCGTTGTATCAGCTCATGCTCTAGTGACTGCGCAAGCCAGTCATCAGGGTCAGACTTAGCTAATGCCCAAGCCATCACCTCGATACTTTCATCTATTACGCGAGCGTCATCAATCAGAACCGGCACCGTGCCTTTGGGTGATGCCTCGAGCATCGCTTTGGGCTTGTGTTTGAGAACTATTTCGCGCAACTCACATGCGCTACCGCTGTAGTGAATGGCCATACGAGCACGCATGGCATAGGGACAGCGTCTAAATGAATACAATATCGGTAGCGTTGCTGGCAGCATAGGAGTTGTCGGCGATGTGACTTCAGTTAGTTGCAGATTGAGACTTCAGTTAGTTGCAGATTGAGCCCTCAGCTTGTTGCAGATTGAGCCCTCAGCTTGTTGGATTTAGAGCCGTCAGCTTGTTGGCTATAGAGCCTGATTACTCTTTAAAGCCGAATAAGCCTTTTTCGATTATGCGCTTAGTCACCGCCGGCGGGAGCTTCTTTTCCCAATCGCCACGACCTTTAGGTATTTCTTTTACTACTTCACGCGCGGAGATGTCTAAATTTTGCACCTTCTGAATATCAGCTGAAACCATCGCCTTATTGGAGGTAAGGTGCTTCAAAAGGTGGCCCAGCGATGGGTCTACGTCTACGTTGTCTAAAGAAATTAACTTGCCGTCGCGAATCGTCGGGTACACATAAACATTGGTATTGTCCGAGAACAACTTACCGAAAGCTTCGAGAATGCCACCTTCAAGGCCTTGATAGTATTTCTCGGCAAACAAGTAATCGAAATCTAGAACGCTAAGCATAATACCAATACGATTCTGCGTGTAGCGACGAATCCACGAGCGTAACCTAAAAAACCTCAGATAGTCTGATATCAACACCGAGAAGCCTAACTCGTTGAGCAAATCTACGCGCGCTAAAAAATCTGAATCGGCGTCTTCGTTACCAGAATAAAGTTCATTCAAGGTGATTTCAGCAACCACCAAAATTTTATCTGGCTCAACCCCCGCCTCTTGCGCAAAGTGCTTAACAGCCGAATCTTTCATGTCCATATGAACATTTGTTGGCGGTTTAAACGAGCCACGAATTACCACCGTATCTTTCTTACGCAAGGCAGATGCCGGCACCACCGACTGACCGCTTGGTTCAAACATCACCGCGCGACAGTTCCAACTATGAATCAGGTGCAGGTTCATCAAACGATTTTCAACCTTATCAAAATCCGGACCTGAAAAATGAATTAAATCAATTTCGATACGTTTTTCTGCACCCATCCCATCTTGTAGGTTATCGATAATTTCTTTCGGCCGCTCGGAATGGTGGTATGCACCATGAACTAAGTTTACGCCCAAAATACCCAGCGCCTCCGACTGCTGTCGATTAGTGTCATCAAGCATTCTGACGTGTAAGATAATTGAGCTTGGTTTGCCATGCGGCTCAAGCTGACGCTTGACTCCAATCCAGCCGTGACATTCATTTTTCTGGCTGTAACTTCTCGCCGTTACAGTCGCCGCGTATGCGAAAAAACGCGATTCGTCACCCCGCGCCTCATTGAGCCTCTGAACCATCAACGCATATTCATGGTCCATCATTTGCTCACAACGCTCGCGACTTACATAGCGCCCCGTTTTGCCGTAAACATCGTCACTAACCTGCATGTCGTAAGCCGACATCGTTTTAGCGACGGTGCCTGCCGCAGCACCCGCGTTGAAAAACTGGCGGGCGGTTTCTTGGCCAGCACCAATTTCGACAATAGCACCATAAATACTGCTATTTAAATTAACCTGAAGCGCCTTTTCTTGAGTTAGCTTTCGGTTTTTTCGGTTTTCGAGTTTAGCGTCGGTCATTATCTACACATCGGATTAAGAGTTTGGATTAATAGTTTTGTTGTAATTTTTATACTATTTATTTAGCATCAAGAGCACCACAGCATGTGCTTCGATGCCTTCTTCACGACCTACAAAACCGAGTTTCTCGGTGGTCGTCGCTTTAATATTAACTTGACTAATTTGGCACTTAAAATCGGCTGAAATATTGTCTTTCATTGAATCTAGATGAGGTGCCAACTTGGGTTTTTGAGCAGCAACAGTAATATCCAAATTGCCCAAACAATAATTTTTTTCGGACATTAAATTCACCACGTGGCGCAGTAACTTTCGGCTGTCTGCACCGGCGTAAGTGGCATCTGTATCTGGAAAGTGTTTACCAATATCGCCTAGGCCTAAGGCACCTAAGACCGCGTCGCAAACGGCGTGTAGCAATACGTCAGCATCAGAATGACCAAGCAAGCCTTTACTATTTTTAATTTCTACCCCGCCTAATACTAATTTGCGACCTTCTACTAACCGGTGAACATCGTAGCCGTGGCCGATTCTCATTAATCATCCTCTGTATCGTGGTCATGCGAATGCTTGTTATTATTTTCATCATCACCGCTAACGACATCGATCACCGCAGCACCAACTTTAAACGGCACCTTGACAACTTCAATAGCAACATCAACGGTAGTCCCAATAATTGTACCTAAACAGCCTTGCAACATAAGGCAAAAAAGAACACTGATGATTAACTTAAGTGGTTGTTGTAAATACTGCTTGAACGACGTAGACATATGGCCTCCCAATAAAACTAAGGGATCATTGTACTTTGTTTGCCTTTGGCTGTTTAGTATTAAGTAGAAACTCGGCTATCGCAAAATCTTCAGGGGTAGTGATTTTCAAATTGCGTGAATCGCCCTCTATTAATTTGGCTTGATAGCCACAATATTCAAGCGAAGACGCTTCATCGGTAGTCTCTACGCCTTGCTCTATTGCTGTGGTCAAGGCTGCTTTTAAAAGGCCGTAGCGAAACATTTGTGGCGTTTGCGCCTGCCAAATATCCGCGCGATCGACTGTGCTGCTTATGGTCTGATCGGCCGTCGCTCGCTTAAGCGTATCCTTTGCAGGCACCGCTAGGATGCCTCCTACTTGATCATCTCTGAGGCAATCGATTAGCTTAGCTAGCAACACCGCACTAAGACAGGGTCTCGCGGCATCATGAACCAGCACCCAGTCGTCATCCATAGCGCTTAAAGCGTTTAGCCCATTTAGTACACTTTGGGCTCTCGAGTTTCCGCCGGTCGTGGTTTTCACTCGTCTGTCGTTAGCTATTCTTAGCTGACTAAAACGCTGATCATCTTTGGCTAAAGAGACCATTATTTTTTCAATCTCGAGATTTTTCAAAAACACCTTGATAGCATGCTCAATGACCGCTGAGCCATTTATCGACAAGTACTGTTTCGGAATAGTCTCGCGCATTCGGCGGCCAGAACCAGCCGCAGGCATCACTACCCAAAACTTTGATTTAACTGACTCAGTCATTGAAGAAATCGTCTAACGATTTATTTAGCAAATCTAAGCTAAGCGCGGTCATTGGAAACAGTTATATCGGCCGCTGAGTGATACAAGCTGACTCTATCGCTGTACAACCGTGGCAACGAGTGCGACTTCATTTTGGCTAAGCCTCTGCTGGTAGCATTATCAACCCGCTGAGTCAGCGTTCGCAAACTTATTTGCAAGTAAACACGCGCACCGATAGTGCCCAAGTGGTTCATCGCTTGATGGCTGTATACGGCACTGCCACCGGTTGCGATTACATGGTTCTCGAAATCTAATTGAGACAACACAACGCCCTCGAGAAAACGCAGGTATTTGACTCCTTTTCGATTAACGATATCTTGAATATGCATATTCTCAACTTGCTCAAGAATATGATCGGTATCAATAAACGACATTCCACGCAAGTTAGCTAAACGCTGCCCTAGAGTACTCTTGCCGCTGCCGGGCATACCAATTAAGGTAATGTTTGGTAACACCATTGCCACTGCCTTAAACTGCCAACTTGTCGGCTAGAATACGCGAGTCTGTAACCCAATCTAGATGCATTTTTTCACTCTCGTAACTATTACCATCTTTATCCACGAAAAAACGACCAAAGGCCACTGCGTTTTCAACCACACTGGCTGAACCTATTCGTGTGTATTCAAAAATAATACTCTTACTAATTTCAGCACTGCCGCGGATATGGCAACCATGGCCGATCCAAGTCGGGCCTACAATCTTTGCGCCAGCTTCAACACGTGTTCCGCTGCCAATATAGACTGGACCTCGAATATCACAGGCGTCCCAATCAACACTGGTATTTAACCCGACCCAGATCCCGGGTTTGACCTCGGTGCCGGGCATTGGAATTGTTCGAAGCTCACCATTCATGATTTTCTGATTGGCTTCCCAATAGTCACTGATTCGACCAATATCTATCCAATTAAAGGGAATATCGATAGCCTGAAATTTGAGCCCCTGTTCGACAATTTTAGGAAATAAATCCGATCCAATATCATAGCTTTCACCCTCAGGAATCAAATCCAAAACTTCGGGTTCAAAAATATAAATACCAGTATTCACTTTGTTAGACAAAGCCTCTTGCACCGAGGGCTTTTCTTGGAACGAGGTTATCTGCCCGGTCGTGTCACACACCACTACACCGTAATCACTGACCTCTTCTGGCTCAACAGCTAAGGTACAAATACTCGCCATTGCGCCGCTTTTCCAATGCTGCCGAACCGCCTTAGTAAGATCTAAGTCGATCAACGCATCGCCACAGACTACTAAAAAAGTATCGTCAAAGAAGCCACCAAATTCTTGAATACGTTTTATGCCACCGGCGGAGCCAACAGCTTCGGACTGAATTTCTCCATCTTCGATATGCCCCTCAAACGAATATCCAATCTCTACACCCAGGCGCTCGCCATTGCCGAAGTAGCTTTCTATTTTCTCAGGTAAATGACTGACGTTAATCATGATTTGGTTAAAGCCATGACGAGCCAACTCTTCGATCAAGTATTCCATTACCGGCTTGCCAATGATCGGGATCATTGGTTTTGGCATTTCATTGGTTAATGGTCTTACGCGGGTACCTTTACCCGCGGCAAGTATCATTGCTTTCATTTAGCTCGCTCACGATAGTTACAGTGGCAATATTCTAACGTCTTTTAATCACAATTTCAGCGGACAAAACACTCGCGCGTTAGTTTTCTGGAGTATTACCGTTGTTTTTGACCATCCGCTTGATTAGCTCATCACCAAATAACGCTTCAAGTGCCGCGACCTCGAGCGCGGCGGCCTCTTGCAATGACAGGTCGGTTTGATAATCACTTGTATCACTGCGCCACTCTTCAATATATAAGTCGCTACCGCCCTTACCTGCACGCATGGCGGCACGATCTATGGCTTCTTGAAAACGCGGCGCCAACATCAGCTTACCTTTTTCACGGCCACGCTTGATAGTAACCATCGAAGGTATGTCTCGCCAGTACATAACAATTTTACGCATGCTATTTTTTCTTCTTGAACTCTTTTCGCTTGAACTCTTTTCGCTTGAACTATCTGACATCTTTAAAAAACCTATGCTTAAAAATCATTGTTAGCCATCTACTCTAATGGTTGCATTTTTAGAGTCGTAGGGGCTGTCTTCAACCACTT
Source organism: Arenicella sp. (assembly GCA_047629535.1). Classification (GTDB taxonomy): domain Bacteria; phylum Pseudomonadota; class Gammaproteobacteria; order Arenicellales; family Arenicellaceae; genus Arenicella. The sequence continues at coordinate 9,949 of JBLHXJ010000015.1, forward strand.
CCACGGCCCATAATTCGCCCATTATTTTAACCTTTAATTGTTGCCCAACAACGGCTAGTTCTGGTGGTAAATACCCCATACCAATACTCTTTTCAAATGCTACCGAGTAGCCGCCAGAGGTCAAGCGGCCAACCTTAATTTCGCCGTCATAAAGCGCCTCTCGGCCCCATGGGTCGGCATCTTCAGGGCCATCGATCAACATTGTGACGCATTTCCAGCGAATCCCTGTGGCTTGCATTTCAGCCTTACCATAAAACTCTTTAGACAGGTCTATAAAACGCGGCAGGTCGGCTTCGGCTGGCGTCGCATCGCGACCCAATTCAGTGCCAAACGCTCGATACGATTTTTCTTGTCGTAACCAATTTTGAGCTCGTGCACCTACTAGCTTCATGTTGAACTCAGCACCAGCGGCAACAAGTTGATCGAACAAGTAGTTCTGCATTTCAATTGGGTGATGCAGTTCCCAGCCGAGTTCTCCGGTGTACGCTACACGTATGGCGTTCACTGGGCACATACCAAGCTCAATTTTTTTAGCTGACAACCAAGGAAAACGCTTGTTAGACAAGGCTGTTTCAGGCTCGGCGTCCTTAATTAGCTTATTTAAGACTTTTCTAGAGTTTGGACCGGCAATTGCGAAAACACCCCATTGGGTTGTGACATCGTGAATTTCGACATAGCCAAATTCAGGCATCTTATCTTCGGCCGCTTTACGCAAGTAGTCTGAATCATAGGCGGTCCAAGCCCCAGCTGAGACAAGGTAGTAATCGTTTTCACCATTTCGAACAATGGTGTATTCGGTACGCGTTGTACCAGCCCCGGTCAATGCGTAGGTAAGATTGATACGGCCAATTTTAGGCAGCTTGTTACAGGTAAACCAATCTAGAAACTGAGTCGCACCTGGGCCCTTAACGACATGCTTAGTAAACGCCGTAGCATCAACCAAACCAACATTTTGACGAATCGCTTTGGCTTCGTCGACCGCATATTTCCACCAGCCGCCACGACGAAATGAGCGAGAGTCTTTATCGTTAAAACCCATCGGCGCGTAATAATTCGGTCTTTCCCAACCGTTTACGTGGCCAAACTGCGCACCAGCCGCTTGCTGCCGGTCATAGGCAGGAGAAGTTCGAAGAGGTCGACAGGCTTCGCGCTCTTCGTCAGGATGATGCAAGACATAAACATGGTCGTAGCACTCTTCGTTTTTGCGCGCGCCATATTCGGTGGTTATCCAATCGCCATAGCGCTTCGGGTCTAAAGAGGCCATGTCAATTTCAGCCTCGCCGCCGACCATCATTTGCGCTAAGTAGTTACCTACCCCACCGGCCGCGGTGATGCCAAAGCTAAAGCCTTCAGCAAGCCACATATTGCGCAGCCCCGGCGCTGGACCGACTAATGGATTACCGTCCGGCGTGTAGCAAATAGGGCCATTATAATCATCTTTTAAGCCACTGTTCTCACAACTCGGCATGCGATGAATCATAGCCATGTATTGATCTTCAATACGATCAAGATCCAAGGGAAACAAGTCGGCACGAAAGGTGTCAGGCACACCATATTCGAACCTCGACGGAGCGTTCTTTTCGTAGACGCCCAAGATCCAGCCTCCGCGTTCTTCCCGCACATACGATTGCGCATCGGCATCGCGAATCACTGGGTGTTCTGGGTTGCCGGCCGCACGCCACTTAACTAAGGCGGCATCTGGTTCGGTGACAATAAACTGGTGTTCAACAACGATTGCAGGAATTTTAATGCCCAATAAATTGGCGGTTCGTTGCGCGTGATTGCCTGTGGCGGTCACCACGTGTTCGGCATATACGATCGCTTGCTCTTCAGACGGAACTAGATTGCCGCCCAGTTCAATCATTTTGGTGAGCGTGACCTTCCATTCGGAACCGGTCCACTGATAGGCGTCTACCTGCCATCTACGCTCAATAGTGACGCCTAGCTGGCGCGCGCCCTTAGCCATCGCCATGGTGACATCAGCCGGGTTAATATAGCCATCGTCAGGGTGATATATCGCACCTTCTAAGTCGCTAGTATTAATCAACGGCCAGCGTTGTTTAATTTGCTCTGGCGTTAAATGATGATATTCAATACCAACCGTCTCGGCGGTAGAACCGTAGAGCATAAACTCATCCATTCGAGCCTTGGTCTGCGCCATGCGCAGATTACCAACCACCGAAAAGCCGGCGTTCAAGCCGGTTTCTTGCTCCAATGTTTTGTAGAAATTAACTGAATAATCATGCAAATGGGTTGTCGCGTAACCCATATTAAATAGTGGCAAGAGACCGGCAGCATGCCAGGTTGAACCAGAAGTAAGCTCATCTCGTTCAACCAACATTACATCTTCCCAGCCATATTTGGCAAGGTGGTAGGCGATGCCCGCGCCCACCGCGCCGCCGCCAACAACAAGCGCTTTTACATGAGTTTTCATTATTATTTTACTCCACCTAATTATTGCAACCATCATTGCCGCCCATCTAATTCAACTCGGATCTAAATCCGATATAGATAAGCAGTAACCAAACACTTAACGTAACGACTTAAATCTACGCCAAAGTGTATGCGGTAATTTGCCTGAAAACGACGTTCACAATCTTAGCCGTTTTGATAGCGCTTTAGCTAGACCAAAATTTTTTCGAAAAGCTATTCATCAGAGCCCAAGCGAGTCGCGTTTGGATAAGTCTGATTCGGCTTTGGGGAAATACAATGGTCGGATTATAAGAATAATTTTAGCACTTTTTGCTTATCCACTTAATTTAGGCAATAGTCAAAGCCAAACCCACCAGAGGATCTAAATCATGGCCTACAAAACCGATATCGAAATCGCACGCGAAGCGAATAAGAAACCCATTCAGGAAATTGGTGCCCTGCTCGGCATTCCCAGTGAACACTTACTTCCGTTTGGTCATGACAAAGCTAAGGTAACCGCTGAGTTTATTAAACAGCAGCAAGATAAAACCGACGGCAAATTGATATTGGTGACGGCGATTAACCCGACTCCAGCTGGTGAAGGAAAAACCACCACCACGGTGGGCTTGGGTGATGGACTCAATGCGATTGGTAAAAAAGCCGCTATCTGTATTCGTGAAGCCTCGTTAGGCCCATGCTTTGGGATGAAGGGTGGCGCGGCTGGCGGCGGGCAAGCACAAGTGATACCAATGGAGGATATGAACCTGCATTTTACCGGCGATTTTCATGCCATCACTTCGGCGCATAATCTGTTGTCGGCGATGATTGATAACCATATCTACTGGGGTAACAAGCTAGAAATTGACCAACGCCGAGTAACTTGGCGCAGAGTGATGGATATGAACGATCGCGCTCTACGTGATGTAGTCACCAGCTTGGGCGGGGTTACCAATGGCGCACCAAGGCAAACTGGCTTCGATATTACCGTAGCCTCAGAAGTTATGGCTATTCTCTGCTTATCCAAAGACCTTGCCGACTTAGAAAAACGTTTGGGTGATATTATCGTTGCTTATCGCCGGGATAAGAGTCCGATCTATGCCCGCGATATCAAAGCCGACGGCGCTATGACGGTATTACTACAACAAGCGATGCAACCGAACCTAGTGCAAACCTTGGAAAATAATCCAGCCTTTGTTCATGGTGGCCCGTTCGCCAATATTGCCCATGGTTGCAACTCGGTGGTTGCTACTACTACCGCGTTGAAGCTCGCCGACTATGTTGTCACCGAGGCTGGTTTTGGTGCTGACTTAGGTGCTGAAAAATTCTTAAATATTAAGTGCCGTAAGGCAGGGCTTGCGCCGAGTGCTGTGGTGTTAGTCGCAACCGTCCGTGCAATGAAGATGAATGGCGGCATTGCTAAATCGGAACTCGGCTCAGAAAATGTAAAGGCGGTGCAAGATGGCTGCCCCAATCTAGGCCGTCATATCGAGAACCTAAAACTGTTTGGTGTGCCAGTCGTGGTTGCGATTAATCATTTCGTTACTGATACCGATGCCGAGGTAAGCGCAATTAAAGAGTATGTTGCTGCTCAAGGCGCAGAAGCGATTCTGTCTAAACATTGGGAATTCGGTTCTGAAGGCTCAAAGGAGTTAGCGACTCGTATAGCTGAGATAGCCGATGCAGATATAGCTAACTTCGCGCCGATCTATCCTGACGAGATGCCTTTGTTTGAGAAAATCGAAACTATTGCCAAACGAATCTACCGCGCCGAGGAAGTGGTGGCTGATAAGAAAATTCGCGATCAATTAGAGCAATGGGAGCAGCAAGGTTATGGTCACCTACCCATCTGTATGGCAAAAACCCAATACAGCTTTACTACCGACCCGACTCGTCGCGGCGCTCCAGACAACCATTCGTTGCCGGTACGTGAGGTTCGCTTAGCCGCAGGTGCTGGCTTTGTAATTGCTATTTGTGGTGAAATAATGACTATGCCTGGCTTGCCAAGCGTACCATCCGCTGAAGCGATTCATATCAATGACGCTGGCCAGATTGATGGTCTGTTCTAAGTTCTAAGTTCTAAGTTCTAAGTTCTAAGTTTGAATAGGCTGAGCGAGATCAATTCTCGCTCAGCCTTTTTATGTTCAGGATGAACGGTATGTCGCGGGTGCAGGGATGCGCAGGAGCGACGTTCAGGATGAACGGTATGTCGCGGGTACAGGGATGCACAGCAGCGCGAAGCCGGCCCTTGGGGGCATCAACAACGCACGCGCACGACAGCGACATTATAAATATTTGTGCAATATCACCCTCGCGGGTGACGCGCAGCTTAGCCGCTTTGACTATGCTTATTTCAACAGCGAGACATTAACTAGGAAGATGTTTTCGGCAACGGATGCTGACCGCTGTTAGCTAGCCGGCTTGGGAGTCATTCTGGGCCGGCTTTTTTACGCATAATCCCTGACAGGCTCAGATAAATGATTAAACAAGGATACGTTTATATTGTCGGCGATCAAGCTAGAGGGCCGTTATACGTTGGAGTTACCAGCAGTCTAGCTGAACGAGTCACGCGGCATCGAGATGGCGGAGTGCAAGGCTTGAGTAAAAAGTACCAACTGACACGTCTGGTGTTTTTTGAGCACTGCGATTCGATCCATCGTGCAATTTGGCGAGCGAGACAAATCAGCCACTGGACAAGGGCGAGCAAATTACGGCTAATCGAACAGACCAACCCGCACTGGGTAGACTTATATTGCCGGCTATCAGACAAGGATTACGGTTTAGCTGACTATTCGGCTTCGGCATTAGATTGCCACTGGCCAGATTAATCAAGTTTCTTGGTCTAATTATGCTTAGCCATTTTGACTGTACAGTCTTCAGGTCAGATATGAGCCCAACACAAATCTTAGCCAGGGCGGTCGACAGCGCTCTCACGTAAAGCATCTCAACTGCACTCTGCACCCACTTCAATCATCCTTGTTCTGCCATTCAAATAGTAGTTCTACCATTTATATTGCGCTATCGCCATTCGGCACTATTTTCAACTATTGACTTATTGCTGTGCCAAAATAATGCTATCAAAACACAAACAAAAAGTTAGTGAACGAGTGATTACAATGAACCGAGCGGCCTTAGAGATACTACTTGTAGTGACAATAGCAGCAAATCTTCTTGTCTATAACGCCTATCGATCCGATACGCGAGAAGCAAACCGCACGTCAATACAAACTAACGCTAGCGCTAAGCAGCACCCTAAAATAGTCAGCGCGACTTCTCGTTTGCTATATCACAGTAAAATGATCGCCGTTGAATCTTTACTCATTGCAAAGCATTCGGTTAACCTAGCGTTTGATGTAGTGATTAAAGTGCTTTAGAAAATGGCCTATAAAAAAACCATACCCTCAGGTCTAAAAAGAATTTGGAATCACCCTAATGTGCAAAATGCTTGGGCGGCCTTCGAACAGTTTATTGTAAGTATTAAGGCGTCGCTTAATCATCGCCTGTTCGACGCAAGTGTTGATTTCTGGAGTTATCACTTGGGCGGTATTGCGATACTCTTGGCTTTCGACTTAGTGCTAAATTCAATCTTTAGCTCATCCTTCATGCTTGAATTTTTTGCCATCGCGGGAATCACCTGGTCGATCGGCTTTTTCTTTGCCGGTTTGTTACTCAGAAGCCACTATCAAAATGCCAAGTGGGAAACACAAACTCATACAATGGTATTGATTAAGACCGTTGCCTGCTCAATATTTTTCGGTTTTCTTATTGTCATCTTAATGTCTGTGGTTTCAATAACATTTTACTTTGACGATCTATACCGTTTTCGCAGCCTGGAGAGCCCTAGAATCTCGTCGATTTCAGTGGTTGTCGAGTTTGTTTTTAGAAACTGGTTTGTCACATCATTCTACTTGCTGTGCTGGATGATGGCCTATATTGGCATTACCAGTCGACGCAAAACCAAGCAGGTTGAGATCGACAATTTGCGACTTCAAAATAGTCTAAAAGAAGCTGAGCTGAGTAGTTTGTCTAATCAGCTTAATCCGCACTTCTTATTCAACGCTCTGAATAATATTAGATTTATGATCCACGAAGATGCGGAGAATGCTGAGAAGATGTTGATGTCTCTCTCTGGTGTCTTGAGATACTCGCTTGAAAGCTCAAAAAACGAGAAGGTATCACTTAAAGAAGAGTTGGAGATTAGCCGCCTCTATATAGATTTGATTAAAATACAATTTGAAGAGCGACTGCAATTCACGCTTGATATCCCTGACCAGCTACTGACTTGCCATTTGCCGCCAATGGTTCTACAAATGTTGCTTGAAAACGCGGTTAAACATGGCATAGATAATATTCGAGAAGGTGGGCAGATAGAGGTTTATGCCGAACTCGAGAAACAAATAATGACACTACGCGTTTGTAACGATCTACCGATCAATTATGCTGATAAAAAAAGTGAACCAGGAATTGGCTTATTCAATATCGATCAACGTTTAGATTTACTTTACGCCGGCAGAGGCTCGGTTGATACAAATATCGAGGATAATCGTTTCTGTATTACCGTTACTATTCCTCAAGACTAAACGAGTAAAAATCAAAGTGAAAGCAATAGTGGTAGAAGACTCACGGCTAGCAAGAGAAGGCCTTTTGCGAATGCTCGGCGAGTTTAAAGAATTAGAGCTAGTAGGCGCGGCCGATCATCCAGACTCAGCGTTACTATTAATTACCGAGAAACGTCCCGACGTGTTGTTTCTAGATATTCATATGCCCGGCCAAAGCGGTTTCGACTTGCTTGACAGACTCGACTATATACCGCAAATTATCTTTACCACGGCCTACTCCGAATACGCTTACCGTTCGTTTGACTACAATCCGGTTGACTATCTATTAAAACCAATAAGCCCGGAGAGACTGGCCTCTGCCATCGACAAACTCAGCCTTAAAAAAAATTTTGATATTCAAGAGCCGTTCGACATGAGCAGCAAGATCTTTATAAAAGACGGTGACGATTGCCACCTTGTTTCCCTGCGCGATGTGCATTACTTCGAAAGTTGTAAAAATCATTCAATGGTGTTTTTTGATTCGCATAAGCCGTTTATAAAGAAAGCGCTCAGCAGCATCGAAGCGCGTCTTCCTAAATCACACTTCTTTCGCGCGAATCGACAGTATGTTGTCAATCTAAACGAGATTCGCTCTATTAATGAAAGTATTAGCGATGGTTATGACTTAACTATGAATGATGGGCAAGTAATTGAAGTTAGTCGGCGTAATGCGGTTGAGCTTAAGAAGTTACTAAGCTTTTGATTTAACACTCGCGCTGTCATACCCAAAGGGCATCTTATCTTGAAAAAGAAAATAAGCAGAGGGTAAAAACCAGCAATAATTGCTGGTAGTAACGCCTGTGGATTTTCAATAAAACCTTGCTTAGACAATATATATGTAAAATTACTGCTTCTAAGCATCACGCATAGACTATATGGCTGCTGCTATTTCAATAGTCTAGCCAAAAGCGGTAAATAGACTAAAACGGCCTGCCGCCGCCCATTCCGGGCATGCCCCCCATACCACGCATCATCTGCGCCATTTTTCCTTTGCTTCCCATCTTCTTCATCATTTTCTGCATTTGCATGAACTGCTTAAGCGTTTTATTGACGTCTTGAATCTCGGTGCCTGAGCCAGTGGCGATACGTTTTTTGCGGCTGCCTTTGATCAGCGCTGGGAACTGTCTTTCTTTTGGTGTCATTGAGTTGATTATGGCGACACTTTTATTCATATCGCCCATCATGCCGCCCATTGCACCAGTGGGTATTTTTAGGTTACCCATGCCTGGCAACTTATCCATCATGCTTTCAATACCGCCCATATTATTCATCTGAGCGACTTGATCACGATAATCTTCAAGGTCAAAGCCCTTACCTTTCTTTAGCTTTCTAACTAGTTTTTCGGCCTTGTCTTTGTCTACCTTCTGCTCAGCTTCTTCGATCAGCGTCATCACATCGCCCATGCCTAAGATGCGTGAAGCAACCCGGTCCGGATGAAATGCTTCAATGCCGTCGATTTTCTCTCCTGTACCTAGGAACTTAATCGGTTTGCCAGTCACTTCTCGAATCGAAAGCGCAGCACCACCGCGAGCATCGCCATCGGTCTTGGTGAGTATTATGCCGGTCAGTGGCAAAGCCTCGTCAAACGCCTTAGCGCTGATTACCGCATCTTGACCGGTCATGCTGTCAACTACGAACAGCGTTTCGATAGGCTTAGCAGCGGCGTGCACCGCTTTGATCTCTTGCATCAACTCGCCGTCTATATGCAAGCGACCAGCGGTGTCAATGATAAGCACGTCCATCACTGCATTTTTAGCGGCTAATTTGGCGTTGGCGACAATATCAACGGCCTTTTGATCTGGCGAGCTTGGGCAGAACGCCACATCTATCGACTCAGCTAAGGTTTTTAGCTGTTCAATTGCCGCTGGGCGATAGATGTCAGCACTGACCACCATCACTCGTTTGCCTTCGCGCTTTTTGAGCAAATTAGCTAATTTACCAACGGTTGTGGTTTTACCTGCGCCTTGTAAGCCGGCGACTAGAATAACCGCAGGAGGCGTTTGCGCTAAGTTTAGGGCATCGTTGGCAGCGCCCATCAAGTCGACTAACTCGTCTTGTACGATCTTGACGACCATTTGCCCAGGATTGAGACTTTTTGAGACATCGGCGCCAACCGCCTTATCTTTGACCTTAGCGATAAATGCCTTCACCACTGGCAGCGAAACATCGGCCTCTAGCAAGGCGATACGCACTTCGCGCATGGCATCAGCGATGTTTTCATCACTGAGCCTAGCTTGGCCGCGAATTTTTTTGAGGGTTCCTTGAAGGCGATCGCCGAGTTGTTCAAACATATCAGTTAACTTTAAGTCATTGGCTGCAATTTAAGGTGTGATATTCTACCCTCACTTACAATAAAACTCACCTTCTGTGTTGCTAAAAGTGTTGCCAAAATTGCTTCAATTCAATGCCTGATTCACTATTCGCTATAATCGCCATTCTAATGTATGGCATTGCAACCGTTTTGGTTGCCCTATTCCTACGTTCAGTAAAGGATTCCAATACTGATTTAGACGGTGGCAAAGTAACCGCGTCATTCATTATCGCGGCGATTGGCGCCGCCTGTCACATTGCCTATGCGCTAGAGATAAGCATTGTAGGTAAATCATTAAATGCCAGCCTGAGCTCGATGACGGTGTTAATGAGTGGCCTGTTAGTAGTACTGTTCTTGTTAGGCGGTTTAATTATGCCGATTAGGCGGCTGGGTATATTGGTATTCCCATTGACCATGGCAAGCATAGTATTTGCTTATTTATGGGGCAGCCAAGTTACGCCACTCGACAATCACAGCGTCGCCTTTAGCAGCCATATTGTTTTCTCTCTCTTGGCCTACTGCCTACTTGCAATCGCGTCGATTCAAGCATTGCTTTACAGTTATCAAGAGCGACAAATAAAACACCGCACTAACCCAGCAATGCTAATGGCTCTGCCGCCTCTGCAGACAATGGAGCAACTATTGTTCCGGCTAGTCGGATTTGGTTTTGTGGTCCTCTGCTTCACCGTAGTCTCAGGGGCGATCTTCAGCCAAGAGCTTTTCGGCTATGCTTTTGTGTTTAAGCATCATACTATTCTGGCACTTATGGGTTGGTTGGTGTTCGCCATTTTGTTGTTCAAACGCGTCAAGCATGGTTTGCGTGGCTCGGCGGCTGTAATCTGGACAATTAGCGGCTTTTTACTGATTCAACTTGGGTATTTCGGTACCAAAATTGTGTCAGAAATCCTAAGTCTGCAGTAAAATACCGCTGTGAAAAATAACTTATCTGACTCTGCTGTGAATATCACTCGAAACCCAACTCGCGAGGTTGCCGTTGGCAACATCAAAATCGGCAATAACAACCCTATTTCGGTACAAAGCATGTGTGCTACCCGCACACAAGATATCGACGCTACCATTGCCCAAACCAACGCTTTGCATGAACGTAACGCTGGTCTGATTCGAATCGCGGTCGACAATAAGCAGGATGCCGCAGCATTAATCGAGATACGCAAAGCCACCGACGCGGTGCTCTCTGTTGATTTACAAGAAAATTACCGTATGGCGGCCTTAGTTGCGCCTTATGTCGATAAAATTCGCTACAACCCAGGACACTTATTTCACCATGAAAAAAAGAAGACCTGGCAAGATAAAGTTAGCTACCTAGTGGACATTGCAGGTGAGCATGATTGTGCTATGCGGGTGGGTGTTAATGCCGGCTCAGTTGACCCGGCCAAGCTTGATAAATACGATTCTCGCGACTCGGTCTCACCGATGCTTGATAGCGCTCTTGAACACTGCGAATACCTCGATTCAATTGGCTTTACGCGTTACTGCGTATCACTAAAAGACTCGGATCCACAGAAAGTAATCACAGCGAATATTCGCTTTGCAGAGAAACGTCCTGACGTGCCTTTACACTTAGGTGTTACTGAAGCTGGTTTGCCACCTATGGGCGTTATTAAAACTCGCATCGCCTTCGAACAGTTAATCAGTCGAGGCATTGGTGACACGGTAAGGGTATCGCTTACTCTGCCAAACAATATTAAGGGCGACGAAGTTGATGCTGGACATGAAATCATCAACGACATCCATGCCGGCCGAGTGCGCAGCGTGGTCGCGTTCGACCCAAACAAGCTAAATATTATTAGCTGCCCAAGCTGCTCGCGTGTTGAAAACGAAGCCTTTATCGAGTTAGCACAAGATGTAAAAGAAATGACCGCCTACGCTGAAGACCACAACATAACCATTGCGGTGATGGGTTGTCGAGTTAATGGACCTGGCGAAACCGACGATGCCGACTTGGGCTTGTGGTGCGGGCCTACACAGGTGAACCTGAAACGCCAAGGCGAGAAGCTTGGTGCATTCGGCTATGACACGATTTTGCCTAAGCTGAAAGTTGAGCTAGACGCGCTGATCTTAGAGAAGACCGAAGCTTGAAGGTCGATAGTCGTTGTTGATTAAAAAAGCAACGGCTAATAGTTTTTTTCGGAGAGCTAATGGCCTTCTTAATTAACTGAGAACGATTGTTTTATTAAATATTAGCAAATCGCTAATATTTAACGATTTGCGCTAAAGCTACCGTCTAAACTAACGTCAACCTCCAGTCCGCTAACAGTGCACGTACCGCTGCCAGAAAGACTGCCCGAGGCACGACTACCATCAACCGTTCCGGTAATGCCAGCTGTACCGCTGCAAAGATCTTCATCAATTGGTAGATTCCCTGAAAATCTACCATCGTTGCCGAGGCCAACAGTAAAAGACTCATCAGCAGCATCACCAGCAAAGCGAAGCATGCCATCGCTGGTCACGGTGACAGTAATCGGGAGGCTCTCAGTTTCAGTAATACCAAGCGCCGAGGCAGTGACCGTTAGCTACCAGTATAGGTACCGACAAAGCTTACTGGTGAGTTACTGCCGGGCAAAGTCGAATCGAGCATGCCGCCGGAGTCGCTGCTTCCGCCACTACAGGCAATAACAAAACAGCTGGCAAAAACTAGCAATAAATTTTTCATAGAATATAAATTTGATTGCTTGGTTGGCAAATCCTGAAGATTGACCAAACAGCGGCTGATCAAAGCAGCCGGGTTAACGCTGTTTATATAGCGCTACTAAGACTTAATGATTTGAGCTAGGCGTAATTACCAGCGCCGATGGCTAAAATAATCTACCACTGACGTCACAACACTCAACTAGCTCTAATAAAACAAGTTCAACATGAGTAGCATCACGATTAGGAATAATATAGTCATACCCGCGCCGGCCTTCATAAAGTCTTTAACCTTGTAGCCAGCAGGCCCCATAATTAATGCGTTCACTTGATGAGTTGGAATCAAAAATGAATTTGATGTTGCTAAGGCAACTGTCAATGCAAATATGGCTGGGTCAGCGCCAACCCCCAGTGCCATCTGAATCGCCAATGGCACCAGCAAAACCGTCGCTCCTACATTCGACATCACCAAGGTAAATATGGTTGCGATAATAGCCAGAAATAACTGAATACCCCATACCGGGAAACCATCCATAAAGCTCAGCGCCAAGGCGGCCAAATAGGCCGCCGCGCCAGACTGCTGCATCGCCATGCCCAAGGGAATTAAGCAGGCTAGCAAGAACACCGTCTGCCAAGAAACTGCAGTGTAGGCTTCTTCCATATCAAGAACACGGCCTAGCACCATGCCCACCGCGCCAACCATAAGCGACAAAGCAAGCGGCAGATCACTAAATAGCACTAAGCCGATGGCGAGCACAAACGCGACCGAAGCATTACGCAATTTATTCGTCCTGAACTCTTCTTTAGGAAAGTCGGTTACCACCGCGAAACGTTTATCTTTCGACACCTTTATCATGTCTTGCCAGCGGCTATGTACCACCAAGGTGTCACCCGCTTGCAAGCTTAGACTGGACAATTCGTCGTCAATAACCGTATCAATTCGATACACAGCCAAGATTCGCATACCATATCGTTTGCGAATATCCGATTCTGAAATGGTTCGATTAGTCAAATCAGAGTCGGGTGGTATTACAATTTCAGCGATGCCCGCCGTGGTCGGATTCAAGGCATCAGCAAACTCGTTTAGAAATGGGCTGATAGTAAGATGATGCTCTTCAGCATAACTACTAATTTCTTGACGAGAGCCCATAATGGCGAGCACCGAGCCTGCTCGAATAGCGGTATTTTGCTCCGGAATAATACGCACATTATTATCCGACTTAATACCCAGAATCCAGCCAGAGCGCCCGCGAGCTTGTATCTCGCCCAAGGCCATGCCGGCAAGGTCACTGTCTTCACCAACCGTGACTTCAAAAATACGCCCATCAATACCGTAAACGTCTCGATAGTGCTGCAAGTTTTCAGTTGTCAGGCTTTGCTTTTCTGCCGCTGGTAGAATCCGTTTACCCAGTACTAAGAAGTACGCAATACCGGTTGCCACTAATGCTAGACCAACAGGAGTCACGGCGAATAAACCGAAGGTTTCCATGGGAATCGCGTTGTCTGGAAAATGTAGGTTGGCGCTCTCAATAAGGTCGTTTAGC
>JBLHXJ010000016.1:0-21894 GCA_047629535.1 Arenicella sp.
GCGTCGACTACAGGTCAAATGTCTATTTCACTCAGTCAAGCAATCACCCAGACTGGTAAATTCAGTGCGTGCCTAACTAATATAGGCATCTCTGGGAGATCGATTATAGCCTCGCTATTCGGATAAATTAAGCGCCGTTTCGCAAGGTTGGACAAACAATCGTTTGGAGGATGAATGCAATTATTTTACCAATGCTCGCTGATGCATCAGAGTACACCTACCCTGCTGCCCGTGACCTTGTCTGTTGCCGTCACTCGTCAAACAAAACTTATAATAAATATCTAAATTCGAGGGAGCATAGTTATGCAAAACAACCGTAAGAGCACGGTTCTAAGACGAACCGCACTTGCCATAGCCGTATCTGGCGCCATTCCAATGATGGTTCCTACTATGATTCTTGCCCAGGAAGGCGCAGGATTAGAAGAAGTTGTGGTAACCGGAATTCGCAGTTCAATTAAGCGCGCGCAAGACATAAAACGAGATGCTTCCGGCGTGGTCGATTCAATCTCAGCAGAAGATCTAGGTAAGTTTCCTGACCTAAACGTGGCCGAGTCTCTTCAGCGTATACCTGGCGTCGCAATTGACCGCTCTGGCGGTGAAGGCCAAGCGGTAACCGTTCGAGGTCTAGGTCCACAATTTAACAACGTGCTACTCAACGGTCGCCAAATCGCCACTGAAACTGGTGGCCGTGAATTTAGTTTCGACGTATTAGCATCAGAGCAGATCACGGGCGCTAACGTTTATAAAACAGGTAACGCAGGCTTACAGTCTGGCGGCATCGGCGCGACTATCAACATTACTACTGCTCGCCCATTAACCACTCCCGGCTTACAAATAGCTGGCTCGGTTAAAGCAATCTATGAAACTTTATCAGAAGAAACTTCTCCCGCCACTTCTCTTTTAATAAGCAATACTTTTGCTGACGACACTTTCGGTGTTGGCTTGTCTTACAGTCGACAAGAGCGCGATGTGCAAATCAACCGCATTCAAACCGCCGGTTGGAGACCGGGTCAAACCATTTCGAACAACCGCGATGGTGTACTTTTTAGCAACGCATTTATTCCACGAAACTGGGATCAAATTGTTGACAACCAAGAGCGTGTTCGTGAAAACGTGGCACTAGTATTGCAATACGCCCCAACTGAAGACCTAAGCATTACCTTTGACGGCTTTCAGTCTAAGTTCGAAGTTGATTCATTAGTGACTGACTTAGCCTCTTGGTTTGAGCCTGATCGCGTTGGTTCAGCATCAATTGACCCAACTACAGGAACCCTACTTAACTTCACTCAAGAAATTGGCTTAAACCAAGGTTCTGGTGACCCGGCATCTGATTTTGTATCACACACCCGAAATGGTCGTGATTCAACCACTGACGGCTTTGGCTTAAACGTTGAGTGGAACATTAACGATAAATTGAGTGCAAACCTAGATGTGTCAACCTCAAGCGCTGAAAATGACTCGGCCGGAAAAGATCGCTTTAACGTCATCGGCATCATCAATAATTACCAATTTAGTGGCAACCCTGGCAGCACACCGGTAGTAACTCACGACGGTTTTGGCAATGGCCAACTACCCGATGCCAACCGTTCTCGCCTACACTACAATGAAATTGGCGGTGTTGGTGTAACTACTCTTGACGAGATTGATGAAGTTAAATTGGATTTCGAATACGCGTTCGACTCCGAGCTCATCCAAAGCGTCAAATTTGGTGCCCATTCGTCATCTCGTGAAAATCAACGTTTTCAATTATTCGGTAACCAATGTGCGTTTTGCGGCTACTTTTTCGCGGCGCCAAACGACACTGTCGGTTTACGCCCGTTCACCGCTGAAAACTTTTTCCCAGGTCTGATCGACAATTTCTACACCTATGATGGCGATGCCGTGGAAGATTTCCTAGCCGCATCTGGCTTTCCAATCGTGCCAACATTACAAAACAATCGCTACGAAATCAGTGAAGACGTCACTAGCTTTTACGTTGATACAACATTCAACTTAGCCATCGGTGAAATGCCATTATCGATAAACCTTGGCGCCCGCTATGCAGACACCGAGATTGACGTACTTGCCGTTCAAAGCGATATTGTTGACGTTGTTCCGACCAGCGATTTAACCTTGTTTGCAAATGTTTTTGGCCCCGCCAGCACCTTTAAAGAAGGCAGTTCTTACGACAATATTTTACCCAGTTTGAATGCTAAGCTGGACTTAAATGACGCTATGGTGCTTCGATTTTCGGCTTATGAGTCGTTAACACGCGCTACCTTGTCAGAACTTTCGCCAGCCACGACGTTCAATCAACCGCGTCGTCAAACTCTAACCGCTCAAGGTGGTAACCCGGCATTGAAACCATTCGAATCAACCAACTTTGATTTGAGTTTTGAGTGGTACTACGGCGACGCAAGCAATTTTTCTATCGCTTATTTCAACAAAGACATTGGTAATTTTGTCACTACCTTGACCGGTAATGAAACATTTACATTGGCTAATCGTATTGCTGCCAATGGCTTTCGCTGTGCCGACGCCTTGTGCGCCCCAGGTGCATTGGTAGCTGGTCAGGACATTATCCCGACAACCGATGAATTGAATGGCGAAAGTGAAGTGTTTAATGTGGCTAGGCCGCAAAACGGTCGCTCAGCTAAGGTTGATGGCTTCGAAATTGCGATCACGCATCTGTTTGATAATGGTTTTGGTGTTTCCGCTAACGCCACTTTCGTAGACAGTAACGTCAGCATCGGCGCTGATACTACCACCAGCTTTGCCTTAGAAGGTTTAGGCGACTCGCAGAACTTAGTTGTCTTTTATGAGAACGAAAAAATGCAAGCTCGTATAGCCTACAACAACCGTGACGCTTTCTTACGTCAAATTGATAACGGCTTTAATGGCGAACCAATTAACACCAATGAGTTTGGTCAAGTTGATATAAGCGCAAGCTACAACATAAACGACACCCTCACGGTGTTCTTCGAGGGCACTAATGTGACCGAAGAAGAACTGGTGCAAACAGGTCGCTTTGTTAACCAAACCTACAACATCGAAGATAATGGCGCACGTTATGCTATTGGCCTTCGTGGAAAGTGGTAAGGCTCTAACCTAAGTTGATCACTCCAGCTTAGCTCGAGTGATTCCCTTGGTTGATTTAAGGATGGTTCGCGCATTTCGGTTCGCGGGCCATTTTTTTAGCCATAAAATCGCGCCCCTTAACAAGCAAGGTGTCGTACTCTAAGCTTATTTAACCGCTCTGCCCGACACCACAAACCATCAGCTTAACCGAGGTCGGAGAGCGCAAGTATCTCATTCTATTGAAGTAGATCCAAGCACTCGGTCAGGGCGACCACAGAAGCAAAGTCGTTGTGATCACTACGCGACCGACCATGCCCAAGACCTGTCCCTCACTGTGGAGTAATCTTTGCCAAAGATTGGTAAAACTTATCGTTGCTTTGCAGTACCATAAACATGCAGATAATCACTCTTTAAAATATGTCTCAAACAATAAAAACTCTAGCCATTGTTGGCGGCGGCACCGCCGGTTGGCTATCGGCGGCCATCATTGCCGCACATCACAAGTCTGACCACGCGAATGGTTTAAAGGTTGTTTTGGTTGAAGCCTCGGATATACCCACAGTCGGTGTTGGCGAAGGCACGTGGCCAACTATGAAGAACACCATTCGACGTATCGGCATTAAAGAAAGCGAGCTATTTCGAAAGTGCTTCACCGCCTTCAAACAAGGCGGTAAGTTCGTCGATTGGGTACATGGCAACGGCGATTTTTACTATCACCCGTTCACTGTTCCTTTAGGATATGGTCGATTAGACCTCGCACCTTATGTATCAAATATTGAAGACTTCGCGGTTGAGGCTAATTTTCAACACCATATTTGCGAAGCCGGCTTAGCACCCCGCGGCTTAAGCGAAGGTGAGTATTCTGGTCAGTGTAACTACGCCTATCATTTCGACGCTGGCGCATTTGCCGAACTGCTAAAAGACTTTTGCAAAGCCAGTCTCGGCGTCGAACATATTATAGGTACTGTTCAGCACGCCAATAAGTCAGCGGATGGAAATATCGACTCTATCGCCTTAGATCAAGACCGAACCATCGAGGCCGATTTGTTTGTCGACTGCACCGGATTTAGCTCGCTATTACTTGGTAAGGAAATGGATGTACCTTTTATCTCGGCCGAGAAATACCTGTTCAACGATACTGCGCTAGCCTTGCACATGCCCTACCCTGAAGACAATAACGACATCGCCAGCCACACCATTGCCACCGGCCAAAACGCAGGTTGGATTTGGGACATTGGCTTGACTCATAGGCGCGGCGTAGGTCATGTTTACGCAAGCGAATTTTTGAGTGATGACGAGGCCGAAGCCAATCTACACGCTTACTTAGGCCCAGATGCTGACGATATCAGTGCGCGTAAAATAAAGTTTAAGTCTGGTCATCGTCAACAATTTTGGAAAGGTAACTGCGTCGCCGTTGGCATGTCGGCCGGCTTTGTCGAACCGCTCGAGGCCACCGCAATTATGTTGGTTGAAATCTCGGCGCGTTATATTGCTGAGAACCTACCCCCGGACCAAAGCATCATGCGCATTACCGCCAAACGTTTTAACCAGCAGATGGATTATCGTTGGGGGCGCATCATTGATTTCTTAAAATTGCATTATATGCTTAGCAAACGGCCCGAACCCTATTGGCAAGCACACACCCAAGAGGCTAGTATTCCTGACTCCTTAAAAGAGGATTTAGAAATTTGGGGTCATCGCGGGCCTATCAACACTGATTTTGACAGTGCGATAGAACTATTTCCTGCGGCCAGCTACCAATATGTGATGTATGGCATGGGCTTTAAGCCTGATTTTGAACGCCAAGCATATCTCTACAAAGAACACGTGCAGGCGAATCGTATCATCCAACAAAATCAAAAGATTACCGAACAGATGTTGCGTACATTACCGCCACATCGACAATACATTCAGCAATGGCTAAAATCATAAGCGACTACCAAAAGATGGTCACTACGCACTTGCCGCGATTGAATCACAGCTCAGCATCCAAATAAACCATTATAAAAATTAAACTAGAAGAAGGATCATGGCCGAACAACAAAAAATTCCTACCCTTACCGAACTGAGCCTCAGCGTTCATGCAGACCTAAAGGTGGACCCAATAGGGGCACTGAAAGTTGCCGCTAATCAACACATGATCAACTTAAAGGTCAGTGAAGTCGGGATGGCTGTCAGCAGCTTCCCAGTGTTCATTAGCCGCGCATCTGAAAAAGCTGATTGGAACATTTCGGCGATTAATAGTTTCGAGATAGGCGATAACTTATTTGTCAAAGACGACTCTTGGACTGGCACGCATTTGCCAATCGGAATGCAAACTTACCCGTTCTTCTTAATGCGCTCACCAAACGATACAAAAAATTTCACAATTGGTATCGACGAGCGAAGTAGCGCATTCTCCAAAGACGAGGGCGAAGCTCTATTTGAAGATGGCAAAGCGTCTATTCGCTTAAGCCAAGCGACGGCGCAGCTTGAGTTAGAAGTTAAACACGATGTACATACTTATAAATTTGCAAAGCAAGTCGAAGAGCTTGGATTGATCAAACCAATTGACCTGCAAGTTCAGTATCACAACGGCCGGGTTAATACTCTTAAGGGCTTAAATACGATCGATGAGGTAGCACTACAAGAACTTGATATCGAAAAATTTGACCAGCTTAGAAAGGACAGTTATCTATTGCCGTTGTACTCTATGTCAACGTCTATTTATCAATTTAATAACTTGATCAAGTTACACAATTTAAAGCACCCAGAAAACACCATTGCTCAGGTCAAGCTAGAAGTACCAAAAGAAGACATCGCCGAAGTTTAACCGGACACAGTTCAAGGTTTAATGGGAAGGCCTCCGAATAGACTCGGCGGCCTTTTTTTGGCTCAGAAAAAGGCCGGTCGAGAATCCAAAAATTCGAGCAAACAGCCTCTCACTATCAAGCTTTTAATGTTGACGGCATGTCTACTAAAACTATGTAATAGTAGTTCTAATAATATAAAAATAAGTTAGAGGAGATACATAAGTGTTCATTAATAAATTTCGGGCTTGCATGCTGCCGGCTCTAGTTCTACTACTATCGTTCAATGCCGTCGCCGCAGACGCATTAAGAGCAGACAACTTTGTGCTCATAGACCATCTAGGTAAAGCCCACGAGTTGTATTATCACAGTGACGACAAAGCCGTGGTTATTGTCGCTCAAGGCAATGGCTGCCAGATTGTTAGGTCTAACTTAGAAGACCTACACGCAATTCGTAAAGACTATACGGGCCAAGGCGTGGAAATACTCATGCTCAATGCCAATATGCAAGACAGTCGTGCTGCAATCGCCGCAGAAGCAGAAGAATGGGGCGCAGACTTCGCGATCATGAAAGACCGCACGCAAATTATCGCGCGCTCTTTAAAGCTAAGCCGAACCGGTGAAGTATTGGTAATTGACCCAAGAAACTGGCAAGTAGTGTACCGCGGCCCATTAAGCGACCGCGTTGACTTTGAGCGGCAAAAAAATAAAGCCAGTAAGCGCTATGTGCGCGACACACTTGATGCGCTTATCGCAGGCGAAAAGGTCACTCCAAGCACTGTTAACGCCCCAGGTTGCATCATTAACTACGATGACATCGACCTAGCGACGGTCAGCTACAGCGGCACCATCGTGCCGATTCTTAAAGAAAATTGCGTCGCCTGCCATGTACAAGGCGGCATCGCACCGTGGGCCATGTCGGAGTACAACATGATCAAAGGTTTTGCGCCGATGATGCGAGAAGTGGTACGCACCAAACGCATGCCTCCATGGCACGCTGACCCTGAAATAGGCCATTGGCGCAATGAAGTAGGTATGAGTGACGAAGATACCCAAACACTGATTGCCTGGATCGAAGCTGGTGCACCACGCGGTGAAGGCGACGACCCGTTGACCCAAATACCGCCGCTGAAAAACGTATGGACCTTGGGCCAACCTGATCTCATCATCGACATCCCTGCTTTTGATGTACCGGCCAGTGGCACAGTAGACTACCAGTTTCCCAACGTTCCAAACCCATATGATAAAGATGTTTGGGTTGTTGCCGCCGAAGTGATACCCGGCGATCCAAAAGCGGTGCATCATATTCTTGCCGGCTCCTCAGAGAAACAACCACAAGGTCGTCTATCAGAAATTTTTGAGAACTTTATTATCACCTATGCGCCGGGCAATGAAGCGTCAACCATGCCCCCTGGTACGGGCGTTTTTGTGCCAAAGGGTGGGGTTTATCAATTTCAAATGCACTACACACCCTATGGCAAGAAAACTGTAGATCAAAGCAAAATTGGTTTGTACTTTTCAGACAAGCCTCCAGCCAACTTTTATCGTGAGCAGGTTATCGTCAATTTCGAGCTGGCGATTCCAGCCAATGCTGAGAATCACGAAGAGAAGGCTTATTTCTTTTTTGATAAAGACGCCGAGATCCACGCTCTATTCCCACACTCGCACTATCGCGGCGTAAGCTCTACCTTTGAAGTGCAATACCCTGATGGTAAAGTCGAAACTATTCTATCGGTGCCAAACTATGACTTTAACTGGCAGCGTACCTATCAATTCACCGAGCCAAAAAAGATACCGGCTGGTTCGAGATTGGTGCACCGAACCATCTACAACAATTCCTCTAAAAACCGTGGCAACCCGGCGCCAGATGAAATTGTATATTGGGGCTTACAGTCTGAACAAGAAATGCTCTATGGCTCAGTCGGCTATAGCTGGGCGGATGAAACTACCGACAAACCAATTCATAACCGAGGTCGCGCCGGCCTGTTTCAAATGATGGGCCTGATGGACCAAGACTTCGATGGCAAGATCGCCAAATCAGAATTGACTCGCGACCTAACTCGGGCAGTAGGTGATAAATTTGAGCAATTCGACGCCAGTAAAGACGGCTTATTAGATCCACAAGAACTTGGTGGGCTGTTACAAGCTGTAAGCCAAGGGCGTCCACAATAGAGGCCGCATATGAGTGATTCAGATAAGAAGATTCCTCGCTTGGCGGATAACTACTCCGCCGAGGCCGTGGCTCAACGACAACGATTTATCGCCGAAAAGACTGGCGTTGAATTAAAGCATGTTGCGCATTCATCGCAAGATCTTGAAAGCTTGATGGGGAATATCGAAAACCCCATTGGGGTAGCGCAGGTGCCTATCGGTTTGGCCGGACCGGTGCGCATTAATGGCGAGCATGCACAAGGTGATTTTTACGTACCAATGGCGACCACCGAGGGTACTTTGGTGGCTAGTTATAGTCGAGGTATGCGCGTGTTGTCGGAAATCGGCGGCGTTAAAACTACGGTTGTTGAGCGCTATATGCAGCGTGCACCGGTGTTCCACTTTGACGACGCACGAGACGCACGCGAGTTTGGTGCTTGGTTAGATGAAAACTTAGCCACCATTCGAGAGATAGCGGAATCGACCACCTCGATCGGCAAGTTATCGCACCTGGAACAATACGGCGTATCACGCATGCGCTTTGTACGATTTAACTACACCACCGGTGACGCGGCGGGGCAGAACATGTGCGGTAAGGCCACGTTCGCGGCCTGCAACTGGATTGCTGACAACTACCCAAAGCTAAACCGCTATACCTTGTCAGGCGCAATTGACACTGACAAAAAGCATTCTCAATTAAACACACTTCACTCCAGAGGCACTCGCGTTGTTGCCGAAGCGGTATTGCCTCGAGACGTCGCATTAAAACTCTTACGTGTCGATACCAAAGCCTTATTCGATGCCCGTCAAGTTAATAACGTTGGCGGCATGCTCGCTGGCACTAGCAATAATGGTGCGCATTCGGCTAACGGTTTAGCGGCAATTTTTATCGCCACCGGCCAAGATGCTGCGAACATTGCTGAATCACAAGCGGCCATCGTGTATTCCGACTTATTGGAGAACGGCGACCTTTATTGGAGCATCACCCTGCCATCAGTCATCGTTGCCAGCTATGGCGGCGGCACGGGCTTAGGCAGTCAACGCGAATGCCTTGAGATGATGGGCTGTTACGGCGACGGTAAGGCGTTAAAGCTCGCTGAGATTTGTGCCGCAACCGTATTAGCCGGCGAGATATCTCTCGGCTCAGCGGTGCTGGCTGGCGATTGGGTTTCTAGCCACGATAAGCTAGGACGTAATCGACCATAGCTTGGGTTGTGTCGACGCCCTATCAGTTAAATGGCTAAGAGTTAAATGGCTAGGGTAAGTGCGTCGAACAACATACTGGCTGCATGGCGTAACTAAAAGCTCCGAGTTATGCACAAAGAATACCTCGGAGGTATTAAACGCTGGGTTCAACGGTGATCAGCCTTTATTTTTCTCTGCACCGATTGTGCTTTATCGAATCACACCAATTAAGACGGCTAGCGGCTATCGAGCAACCTCGTTCTTAGTAAGCTGCAATACTCTAATATTAAAATAACCCTTGACCTCAAGTTAACTTGAGGTTTTAGAATCTAGCTATTAACAACCAACACAAGTGGTAATAGCCATGAAAATCAAAGCAACTAATCAAAGCATAGACAATACGTTTAATCGAGATTCAGCATCTCTAGTAAATAATACAACCATTATAAGCAATGTCGAACTGCGTGATTTAGATCGGACGGAATCAACCCGCGCCGATGCTTATCAGAGCCGCGGTAGCTTTTCGTTTCTTGCCATGAAATTATAGTTGAGCATGCCACCATACGCTGCTAACCAAAGCTTGCGCAGCGCCAAGCTCGCTCAAATCTCTAGTTCAATGTAACCGTTTTAGAGACCAGCCTTAAGTCTCCCCAGTTTCTGGCTAACGCTGATTTAGGCCTAGCTGACAGCATTGTTTTAGCTCCAGCGTCAAGGCCGTAGCGGAAGCCGTTGACTTGAAAATCGACACTTGCTGCATTGGCACTGAAGGCTAGTGTTATCGTTAGCGAACGACAACCGCGGCCATGACACGAGAAGCGGCTTGTAGCGGCTTCAGTTTTAGCTATTGAGTTCAGCGTCATGGACAAAACCGCTACCTCTTTTTGCTTAACCCGACCGACTATAATGTCACTGTCTGGCGCCTCGATTTGAAGAGTGACTAAACGTTCTTCGCCAACCACCTGATTGCGCTCAACGCGTACATTAACGCCCAGCGTTTCAAAGTTTGGCGCCTTTGCGACATAGGCTTGCTGCTCAAAGCCGGCTACCGAACCTCGGCTAAACGGGGCGATATCATTCATTGCTTTGGGTAAAGGGTCGTTGCTAAATGCAGCAAATTTGGCTGACCCCGTTTCGACATCCGCCACTTGTAATACCGACAAGCCTCTTGGCGCGGCGGGGCTATACGCCGGTACAAACACCGCCACAGCGATGAAGGTGCAGGTAACACATAGCATGGCCGCGGGCACTGTCCACTTCAGTTTTTCTTGTACCCCGTCGCTCGGTAGTGCGAGCGGTGCAAAGAGTAGAAAACAAAAAACCAAGAAAATAGTGAATGGCGCGGCATACTCGGGGAACAACATCATCTCGCCTAAGGCTGACGTAGGTACCACTATTATAGAGAATAGGAACGCGGCTAAAAGCGATAGGTTTCGCGCCATTTTGTGTTTGTTCATTATGCTTAAAACACAGGATAAAGTGATCACCATCAACGGCGGTACAAACAAAATTGCCGCACCTGGAAAAAACATGCTCAAGGCACCGCCCAATATGGCCAAGCAGAGCCATGAAGACATTAGCAGTCCTTGAGGTGATCTAGACCGGCCTAAAAGCATGAATGCCAATAGCACCCCAAGTAATGCCGCGGTATTTTGAGCCGCACGCAGAGCCCAAGGATGAGCCGCTGCGTAATGCACCTCAGACCTCATTGCATCAACACCCAATGTCGCTGCAAGCGCAAACCCAACGCCCAAAACAATCGCCAAAAACGGAAAGACTAACGAACCAAGCCTAGGCCAAAAACCAGATCCAGACCCTTTAACGGTGAACACCACTAAGACGGCAAGGCCGCCGAGAACGATCAGAGGTAGGCCAAACAGCTGCGGCAGTGCGAGTACCACGAGGCCAAAGATATCGGTGTATATCCATTGCTGCTCAGATTCGTCGCCGGACTGTTTTAAAAACCCCTCAACGGTGTTTAAGGCGCTCGCCCCCATGTGAAAAAAGGAGCGTTTGTCGAGCATCGCGAGGTTGTCTCGCGCCGTATGATAAAACTCTGGTGAGCCACCAATGGCAAAATTACCGACGTCTATATCCAGTGCTAAGTATTCGGTGACATCGGTACCGTTGGGCATTTTTTCATAGACGTCAGAGGCGAGTGAGCTGGTAAATGCGGTCTTTATATCAGACTTAAGCGCGGCAATATCACGGCCATTCGGCGTGCTGGTTTGAAACATAGCGACAGGCCCACTGACACCACGCGCTTCCATGCTAACCACCGCACTTATTAATTTAGCAAAGGGGTCTTTGTCGACAAAAGAAGCCGCCCCTACTAAACCGATTTCTTCGCCGTCAGTGATCAACACTAACACTGGACGAGCTAAATTTCGGGCTTTTAGGATAGCCGCAATCTCAAGGCTTGCGGCAACACCTGCGCCATCATCAGCCGCCCCTGGACCCGCTGGCACAGAGTCATAATGTGAGGCTACCATCACCGCATTAGGGCCTTGTTCATCAAGCCAAAACATCACGTTGCGAACCCGCGAGCAACGCATCGCATGCCGGCCTTCGCTACAGTGAAAGTCGTCACGCACAATAGGGCTAAAGCCTAGTAATCGAATCTCGTTGAGCAGGCGCTCGCGCACCTCATCGTTAGACCGAGAGTCCACTGGGTGCGAGGCTTCATCGCCTAATATTCGGCTTAAGCGCTCGAACGCTCGATCAGTATGAAATGCATGTTGCTGGTCAACCTCCGGCGGAGACACAAAATATAAGCGAAGTGTGAAAACACACAAAAGCAATACCGCGGTAGCGACAATACGCAGTCCAAATTTGTTGTTCATAAATCTCCGTAAAAAAACAATCGTGCAGTCAACTAATGTAGCAGTACCAAACTGATGGTTAGTAACTACTTTTCGTCAGCTTGCATAGAGCGGCTCCAGAATAATGTGGTACTAACGTATTGCTGAACTAGAACCGCCAGAACTGCTATCAGCAGCAAAATAGAATAGACACCAGCGTCACTTGTAACCCAGACGTATACGCCACCCATCATCAGCAAAACCACAACCATGATTTGAGGTAAAAAATTGCGTATTTTTGCAGGGGTAACGCCATCAAAAAAGGCTCCGTTGTCACCACTGAGCCTTGCTCGGCGCATCATAAAATGAGTTACCAAAACCATCACCGCAAAAATAATCGCTAGCAAGATAGTCCATTGACCCAGCAACTCAGGCCCAAGCATTTCTATTTGCACAAACTGCAACAGACCGATTAAGAAGGGATACACCGAATCGGCGGTTGAAGGTGTCCAACGAAACCGCATTACCGTACTGGCGTAGGAAATCCAGACCAGCACGATGCAGAATAAAGTGGCAAATACCTGCAGCACAGCGACCACCGATGCAACTGTAAATTCCATCACATAATTAGTTTCTTGTACGTGTCCCCACAGCAGTTCAAGGGCAATCGCTTGAACGATACTCAACAGCGTTAGCAGCACAGAGGGGAACTGTTGTTGGGCTCTCTGTCGAAATAGATTCATTACAATTCCAGCATATTAATAATTGATAATAAGATCATGTCTCAATTAGCTTAAGTTGGATAGCGCTGTTGGCGTAGTTCTATGAGGGCCGCTTACCAATAAGAGTTAGACAAAAATAGGACTTTATCGGTATCTAGTTATGCCACAGTATAAATATTTTTGATATAGTTCACCCGAAGGCGCCGATTTGACTCTGATTGCGGGCGCGAAATAAATTCAGCTAAAGTGAGCCGGCCATCGATAGTTTTTCGATTGGTCCTCCTTACCTGATTTTTTTCGTTTACTTGGCCACTTCTTTGAATTAACTCAAGGTCAATAGATAATGAACACTCAAAAACGCGCGGTATTAAAATTTGGCGGCTCAGTGCTGAGTAGTCCAGCGGATTTCGCCCGCATCAGCAGCGAAATTCAAAAGCGGCTAGATGATGGTTTTCAAGTTGTCGCTGTTGTGTCCGCCTATTTTGGAGTAACCGAGCGGCTTATCGCACAAGCTAAGGCAAGAAACCTATGCAGTAACAGTGTTGAGTACGCCGATCTAATTGCTAGCGGCGAGTTTGAATCGGCTTCAGACTTGAGCAAGCACTTAATCCAACACGGTTTCAATGCATCCTACAAAGCGCCATCGGCGTTTTCTTTTATGGCTCACGGGCAGCGCGACTCGGCCGCGCCAATATCCATTAATGCCGAGAAAATCACCTCCGCTCTCGAGCAAACGCCGATTATAATCATGCCCGGCTTCTCAGCTATAGATGAGCACCAAAATCGCATACTTCTGGGCCGAGGCGGAAGCGATATAAGCGCTGTCTATGTAGCCCAAGCACTTAAGCTAGACTGCGTGCGCCTGCTAAAAGATGTTGATGGCCTATACGATATCGACCCAAACAAATATCCAAATGCACAGCGCTTATCTTACGTTGCTTACCAAACAGCACAGACCATTGGCGGCGAGTTGATTCAAACCGAAGCAATCGATTTTGCCGCGAGCAAAAACATCTGCATTGACATCGCTGCCATCGGCGAAACAAGCGCATCTCGAATTGGGCCAGACTTGAATCAAAGGCATCAAATTAGCTTAAGCGCCTGAAGAGATTCGATTACTAATTTTTTGCGTAATGCTGCTTGCTTGGCATCACGCATTACCATGTTCATCGCAAAAACAAAAGTTTCGCCGCTGGTTTCAATGTAGCCCACGTACCAGCCAGTTGCTAACTCCGAACCAGTCCATCCTGATTTTGCATATAAGGCATAGTCTGAGTTTTTCTCGACTAACATAATTTCTTTCAATGTTGTTGTATGGCCAAGACTATAAGGCAGAGTCTTGTTTACTAAACGCTGTAGAAAATCTATTTGTTCATTAGCCGAGATCTGCAGAACTCCGTTAAGCCAATACAAATCAACTGGTGCGCTAACAGCGTGATTTCCATAGGAGACTGCGATTAGCTCTTTGCTGTACTTTGAAACGCCGATATTTCTGGCAATGTTTTGATAACACCAAACACACGAGACCTTAAAAGCTGAGCTTAAAGAATGGTTTTTATTCCAGGACTGAATTTCACGATCGTTACCATCCCAGTGAAATTATGACTCGCCCGACTCTACAATCTCTAACTTCAGCGCTATTAAGGTGTTCAAAATCTTAAATGTTGAGGCTGGAGAAAATCTGACCGCTGCCCTTTCTCGGTTGAATGTTTGGTGCATATCACCGTTGGCAGAGGCGACAATAAAAGTTCCTTCTACATTTTCGGATCGAAATAAGCGTTCAACTTCAGCTAGTTCTTTACGGCCTTGCGCTGCTTGGAAAGTTAAGCCCAAAAAAACAAGGAAAATTGGTCCCAATATAAGTAACATGAACGCCGAACCAGCCAACATAATCTACCCGCAAACTTTTGTGGCGCGTGCTAAAGCAGAGTTTAGCGGGCTGAAAAATGTCTCTATCAAAGTTCTCGATGAGAAAGATATCCAGAAGCTCAATATGGGCGCGCTTTGGGGCGTCGGTAAAGGCTCGGCACGACCACCGCGGTTGCTGATTATCGAATACATGGCTGGTGGCGATGAAGCACCAATAGTCCTCGCAGGCAAAGGAATCACCTTTGATACAGGCGGCATTTCGTTAAAACCAAATAAAAAAATGTGGATGATGAAGGGTGACCTTGGTGGCGCCGGTGTGGTTACCGGAGCTGTACTTGCGGCCGCTCGTCGCGGAGCGCCAATCAATCTGGTTGCTATAGCGGCACTGGCCGAGAATATGCCGTCATCAACCGCCACTCGCCCTGGCGATGTACTAACCTCAATGTCTGGCACCACAATCGAAATTTCGTCGACCGACGCAGAAGGCCGTTTAGTGCTATCTGATGCAGTGCATTATGCTCAAGTCACTTATAAGCCACGAATTTTGATTGACGTAGCAACCTTAACTGGTTCGGTCGGTCGCGCACTAGGCGATAACTATGCCGGTATTTTTGGCCGCCATGACGACATCATTGAAAAGCTTTCAACAGCATCAAAAATAGCCGGTGAAGGCGTCTGGCGCTTACCGCTAGACGACACACACTTCAAGCAAATAGAGTCCAAGTATAGAGATATCATCAATAGCGGAGTCGGCAGTCCTGGCGCGAGTGTTGGCGCTGCATTCATCGGAACATTTGTTGACGAAGAGCAAGTTTGGGCTCACTTTGATATTGCCGGTGTAGACTATTTAGAAGCAGGTCGCCCAACGGTACCCGCCGGCGACACTGGCTGGGGTGTTCGAACGCTTGATGAGTACTTGCGTCACGATCTTCAGCAGTAAATGAAAGCAGTGCCAGAGCAGTACTCCTGCTCTGGCACTAATGTCTATAGCTTAGGGCACCTTTATACTAAACATACATTAGAATTCAGATCGCGCTCGACCCTTTTAATTACCTATTAAACTCAATTTCTTTATATTCTTAGTCACTTTTGCGAGCCTGGTGTTGTCTACCGGCGCACACCAAAATCAAATTTTTTGGAGCACTGATTCACCATGAATATGGCTCAGCTCAGTGGTACTTATTGCCAACTAGTATGCTTCGTATTCAGTCATTGCAAATATTCCTATATTGATTAGTTATGCTGTCAGAGCCTGCCTTTTTCCTTCGCTCCAAGGTTCGCTTTAACATCGCTGATCCACTCTAGCGTTAACTCTTCTAACAATGCTAAAGGCAAACTTCCATTGCTCAGCATATGGTCATGAAAGTGGCGAATATCGAAGTCATCAGCGAGCTCTTCTTCGGCCAAAGCTCGTAACTCACGAATTTTCAATTCGCCTATTTTGTAAGCCAAAGCTTGCGCTGGCCAGGTGATATAACGATCAATTTGGCCAACCACATCAGCCAAGCTCAATGCGGTGTTATCGGCCAAATAGTCAATCGCTTGCTGGCGTGACCAACCCTTAGCATGCATACCCGTATCTACAACCAGTCTGCAGGCGCGCCACATCTCATACGTGAGTCGTCCAAAATCACTATACGGGTCTTGGTAGAAACCCATCTCTTTACCCAGCCTTTCAGAATACAAACCCCAGCCCTCGCCATAGGCCGAATGGTATAGCGTTTTACGAAACTCCGGCACATCTAGCTCCATCGCGATCGAGCCCTGAAAATGATGACCTGGCTCTGCCTCGTGAAAAGTCAGCGCCTCGAGGTTATACAAAGGTTGGCTTGAAAGATCATTGGTATCTAAGAAATAAGTGCCTGAGGTGGTTCCGCTGCCATCGGACGCCACGTAGTAGGCACCGCCACCTGGGCTAGACTTAATATCAAAGGTATTGCGCGGCAACCGACTAAACCACTTCGGCAGTTGCGCCGCCATTTTACGCGTTATATAGCTGGCTTTCTCGATCATGTCGCGCACGTCAGTGGTGTAGAACTGAGGGTCAGTACGTAAAAATTCAACGAAGGCTTTAAAATCGCCTTGAAAGCCAATCTGCTTAATTAGGGCATCCATTTCAGCACGAATGCGAGCCACTTCGTCTAAGCCAAGCTGATGAATTTTGTCGGCAGTGTAATCTGTTGTGGTGTGATAGCGAATCAAGTATTGATAATATTCTTGGCCATTTTCAAGACTAGTAATGCCAACTTCCTTACGGCAGTTAGGCATGTATTCCTTAGTAAAAAAATCGTAAAAATGTTGATACTGAGGGATAACCGTTTTACTAATTAATGCCGATCCTCTACTTAGAATTCTGTTTTTATCGACTTTAGCAATGG
The DNA here is from genome assembly GCA_047629535.1 of Arenicella sp. Taxonomy (GTDB): domain Bacteria; phylum Pseudomonadota; class Gammaproteobacteria; order Arenicellales; family Arenicellaceae; genus Arenicella. Next base: position 16,950 of record JBLHXJ010000016.1, read on the forward strand.
TTGCCGGAAACGCTAAAAAGGGTGCATAGAAAACACTGTCTTCTAGCGTGTTGACGATGTGTTTTGAGATTTTCTTCTCATAACCTTCAAAGCTCTCACAATAATGCACATGACCCTTGCCAATAGCTTCCCGCAGGTTAACCAGATACTGATCAAGATAGCGAGGATAGTCAGCCAAACTGACCAAGTAGTTGTCGTAATCGGCTAACGTTAAAAACGACATATTGCCAGGCGCGCCGGCAAAGTAGGATGAGAAGCTTGAGTAATAATGCAGTGGGTATAAACGATCTAGCTGGGTATAGCTCTCGGCTTCGGTTTCGCGCTCATACTTAAACAGCCTTAATGTCACTTGCTGTTGCGCGGCAAGTGATTTGCTATCCAAAGCATTTGCGCGTTGCAACATACCTTGATTGAATTCAGCTCGGCGAGCACGGCCTTCGGCCGAGACATCGGGTAAGCGGCCGTTCATACGAAAAGTATCTGGATCTTTGCGAAAAAAGAGCTGCTCTTTATTGGCCGCCGCCCAATGGTCCTTGAGAAGCTTGTCTAAACTATCAGCAGTGCGGTCATCAGCATTAACATTGACCGCGTTTACAGCCAGCAATGCGAATAGAGTAACGAAAAGAAATCGGCTCATAAATAGTCTCTAAAAGGTTTCATCAAAAAGTAATGATGCTCTGTTATCGGCACTTCTACAAGCAAGGTTTGCTGCGTTAAGTCACCCGCCGATTAAGCAGCAAGCCATGTGTCGGTACGCTATTAATTACGCTTCATAAATAGTAAGCGCAATTTACGAGGCTGTCTTTTTGCCAATTAGCGACAAGCCGATTACGCCTGTAATCGGCAATAATATTGCCAACCAATTAAGCCCGAAAGCGCCATTCCCAGCAACACCAACGCCGGCCATAAAGGCCAGCCCGCCGCACATTCCAAGACCAAAGATAATCACCGTGAAACTGGTATTGTGCTTACTGCTACCGCCACCAATTTTGCGCTCTAACCACATAAACAGAGGCAACGACATCATCATGATAGCAAAGTAGGCGATTATCCAAACTGGGCGATAAGCCCACCACAGCCCGCTACCGGGTTGCACTGACAAAACTACTGGTAGAAACCAAAAGCAGACACCAATAGTAATAATCATCACCGTGCTATGCCATAGAAATATAGGCATGATGAAACCGTTAACCAACACCGTCGCGGTCCACACCCGAGCATTAGAAAGCCAGCGTCTGGCCGGGCCTTCGAGAGCCAAAAGTAAGCCTATTTGAGTTAAGCCTAGCGCTATTAAAGGCAATTTCGGCGGTGTTGTATTACTAAAATCGGCACCAGGCACACCAATCAAGCTAATCGGATAGTGCCCGAATAGAGTGAGCAAAACTAAGCATATACCAGCCACGATAGCTAAACACAAAGAGGGAGCCACCCCTCGGAAGCGGCCCTGCTGCCACGCATAACCTAGTTGATGAACCGCGCCCCAAATGAAGAAATAATTAAACCAGCCATACCATTTGTACTCAGTATTAAAGTAGATAATGTCACCGAGTACGGCCATTGCACATGGCAAGATAACGCTCAATAAACCGAGCTTACGCCACAGTGCACGGGTCACCGGCACGAACATAACTATGACAAAGTAAATTGCTAAAAACCAAGTTGGTACAAGAGAAATTTGTGACCCTACTTGGATCATTTTTTCCGACAGACCAAGGTAATACCCAACGATTCCCAGCACCGCCCATAGTAAAACTAGCGGTATAACCGGGCCGAGCAAGCGACGTAAACGTGACTCGAGCCAGAACGAATAACGCTGGCCTTTGGCTTGCGCACCATCCCACGACACGCCATTCGAATAACCACCAACAAAAAAGAAAACCGGCATCACTTGAAACAACCAGGTTAACCATTGCGCCGGCGGTTGAATTTGCAGCAGGTGATCCATGCTCGCAATACCACCCATAAACGCAGGCGCGGCAATAAGCCAATGGCCTAGTGCCACGGCGCTTATAGACAAGGCTCTAAGAAGGTCGACGTATCGATTGCGATCGGCCGGGGTTTGCTCAGCCACCGCAGCCGCTTTGGCCCACATTCCTTTTTTTTGTATTGCTGATTTTTGCATAGCTAATTCTAATCTTTTTCTGAACAATTTAGCGCTCTAAATCGGTAAACATACTCGGTTGCCAATCTCGAATAGCCAGAATCATGGTGATTCCGTGGCGTTGGTTGATCGGTACCTTGCGCTCCTGCTTTGCGATTTCATCAAAAAGAGAGTCAATCATTTTTAGTCGGCTACGCAAGTCTGCTTGCCCTTTAACCGTCAAGAGTCCGTTCTTAACAACTCGCAAAGCTCCGTCTTCTTCAAATGACGTGTTAAAAAACTCTGTCTGCACTGCCGAGCGAAAATATTGCTCGATTGGGCCATTTGAATTCCAAGAAAAATTGTTAGCCATAAGTAAGCGCACACGGTTATTCGGCTGCAGCTCTATAAGACGCATTTTATCCAGTCTAGCCAATAAGGTAATGATCTCGGTATCGCCAATCTCGTAGCGTGCAACAATCTCATCGACTTTCCAGTGATTTACCAAAAAATAGGCAACCAGCAGTAACTTACGATCTTCTACTAAAGCTTGCTCTTGCTCTAGACTGATTGAGGTAACTCTATCTTCCAGTGATTCAGAGACCTCCAGTAACGCATTTATATCAACTTCGAGCAGCTCGCAAATCGCATCTAAACGATTCAAGCTGAAATTACCGTTGGCGAACATTTGCTTAACGGTCGACTCCGAGACATCCAATTTTTCAGCTAAAACACGATACGTAAGCCCTTGCTGCTTAAGCGTTACCTTGATCGCTTCAACGATTTGCTTTGATCTTGCCATATGGTAATTGAATTCCGTTAAGTATAGAAATATTGAACCAAAAGTCCATTTCTTCTCTACTTTCGATTAATTGGTTGCTCATGTCAATACTTCACTCCACGATGACCTAAGTCCTAATCAACTAATGCCAACACAGGAGGCACTTATGAAATTGATCAAACGACTATCTACTTCGATAACCGCAACCTTAGATTCAGCGGTCGGACAACTGGAAAACCACGATGCCATCGTTGAAGTGAGTATCAAACAAACACGACAGGCTGTGGCTAAAACACGTGCACGCATCAATACCTTGCGGCAACAGCATCAAGCCTATCAAGCTCAACTTAAAGAGGCCAAAGAACAATTTGACTTGTGGACCCAACGAGCCACAGACCTGGCCGCAAGCGATCAAAATAAAGCGTTACAGTGCGTCGCTCGCCGAAATCAATGCGAAGCTGATATAGGCCGTTTGAGCTATTCCGAAAAGCAGCAAGCGGATCTAGTTCGCGATGTGACCGCCAACTTGCAAACCTTGCAGGGCAAACTCGACCAGACGACACAAAAGCATAACCTTATGCGCTCACGACAAACGGTGGCCGACGTCAATCGTGCGGTTGCCTATGTCAACACCGATGGCAATCTAAGCGACACCTTTGAGCGTTGGGAGTCGGCGGTGCTAGAGCATGAGTTCGCGGTCAGTGACGCTTGCTCAGATGATAGCTTAGACCTTGAGTTAACTCGCGCCGAAGATGAAGTCGACTTATTGGCTCAGCTGGCCCTCATTACCCAAGACTCACAACAACCACTCGCGGAGAAAAATAATGAATAGCTCCGACATAATCTCTGTGGCAAGTATGAGCGGGTCGCCAATGCCCGGCTCAACACTAGCCGACAATGAAAAAGAGCAAACTCAAGACCGACAATCTCTGTTTTCACGACTTGAGAAAATCGCCTCGCTATCGCAAATAGTAAGAGGTTTTGGTGCCTGCGCAATCATCACCTCAATGTCGCTGTTCATGCTGCAGGGCTGGGCTGAAGGCAATGATATCTCTCGCTACTTGAAGCTACTCGCGCAGACCGGTTTGTTGACCGGCGCTGGTTTGCTACTAAGCTTTTTGATTAAGGAGTTCAAGGGTGCTCGCGTGTTCTTTGGCTTGGTTCTGATATCGGTGGTGGCTAATTTCACTATTCTTGGTTCGCTTACCTATTCCTTGTTTGCGATGGATATGCAATTAGTTAGCTACCCGCAGTCAATGCAGTGGCAGGTCACTGACGTGGCGCTGTTCTTGCCGGTTTTCTTCGGCGCTTTGACGCTACTATCTGCGGTCGCCTACTTCGGCTTTAGTATCTTTTCACGGCAGATTGCAAAATCCTTGAGTATTGGTTTCTTAGGCCTATCGGCGTTACTACTAGTGCCGGTGCGTGCACCTTTAATGGCGGTTGCCTTGGCCGCTATCGCACTTTGGGGTGCCTGGTTACTGATCCAGCGTTTACGCAAGACAGAGGCTCTAGCGGGAGCGATAGCTAGCCCCACGGACAGAGCATTAGTGATGACCAAGGAAACTAAGGCGTCGTTGGCGGTTTTACTACTGCCTGGTCTGATCATTCTCGCTCGTGCGGTTAGTTTCTATAATATTGACGATGCTACGCTGTTAGCGTTCAGTGGCTTGTTATTCCTTAGCGTCCGAAATATCAGTAGCTTGATCGACAACAATGCGGTGTTGCAGGGCCTAATAGAAATCATTCAGCTAGGATTGGCGAGCGTGATTGCTATTATGACGACGCAGGTACTGCCCATGCAGTGGAACCACGTCGACGTATTGATCGGTGCGACCATCTTTATGGGCTTTGCGTTTGAGCAATTACGCAGTAATAGTGATGACCAATGGAAAATGCTAGTAGTCAATTTAACCGCCATTGTCATCGTCCCTATTGCGCTGATTAATGCCAATCTCGACTCTCAGCTTATCTACTCGCTGCAGGCCCTGGTTGTTTGTGGTTTGGCATTCGTGTTGACCCTGAGCGCAGGCAACTCAATCGGTAAAATACCGTTTAGTCGCATCATTGCTATGCTCGGCATT
>JBLHXJ010000017.1:0-21404 GCA_047629535.1 Arenicella sp.
CTCATAGTGGCGTCATCAATTGAAGTCTTTTGAAAGGCCCTTGGTGACCAACGTTGGATAAATAACGGGTCAATGCCCATAGTATTTTCTCGGGCACTAAAACTGATATCTTGTTTACTCATTTGGGTCTCTATAATTGATTGCGTTAACTTTGACTACTATGCATCAAATTTAGCCTTTTCGTAACTCGCACGCAACCGAATTGAATTAGCCGCACCGCGCAGCCAACCCCACATCTTATCGCCAACCACCAACATTGCTGGAACTAAGAATAAGGTTACAAAAAATGCCACCAGCAAACCAAATGCTAACGAAATTACGGTTGGTTTTAAGAAAGCCGATTGACTAGATTGCTCTAGCATCAGCGGAACCAAGCCAATAAAGGTGGTGATCGAGGTAATTAAGATCGGGCGAAAACGAGAGCGGCCAGCTCGTAGAATTGAATCGGCGACACTCATGCCTCTCCCAAGGTTTATCTTATATGAGTCGACCAACACCAAATTGTCATTAATAACTACACCACAGGCGGCAATCACTCCGAAGTAACTAAATAATGATATCGAGACATCAAATAACAAATGACCAATGATTGCGCCTACAAATGCAAATGGCAAGGCCATCAAAATAACGATAGGTTGAAAATAGCTCTTGAATGCCATCGCAAGCAAGAAGTAGATTGCGCCTAATGCAACCAACAGCAATCCAAGTATTTCAGCTCCAAATTTGGCTTCGGCCACTTGTTCGCCCACCGCTGCGCGGGTTAAACCTGGATATTTTGCTTCTAAACTAGGAAAGAAATTATCATCAAGGTCTTTCATCACTTCTTCTAGTACTGGCTCTTTTAGATAGGCTTGGACTCGGCCGGCCCTCAAGCCATCCCAATGACGAATCTCTTTCAAGCCAGGGCCATAGGAGATATCAACCAATGACGTCAACGGAACCTGCCTACCATCGGTCGTCCGTACTCTAAAATGCTTTAAGCTTTCTAGTGAATTACGACTTTCCAATGGGTAGCGCACCATTACTTTGACGTCTTGCGATGCCCGTGGAAGGCGCTGTACTTCGTCGCCGTAATAAGCTTGGCGAACCTGTTTCATCACTTGGTTTAAAGTAATACCTACTTGCTCTGCACCAGGTTTCAGGTCGAAACGTAACTCTTCGCTAGCACTATCTAGGTTGTTAGATACATCGTACAGCGAATTGTACTCGCGTAGCTTTTCAGTAATTTCATCAACCGCAAGCTGCAATTGCTCGAGATTCGGATGGCGCACCGATATATCCATATCAGCGCCATTACTGTCGATATTGTAACCAACCGAAACGCTCCTAGCCTCAGGTATCGGGCCAATACGTTCGCGTAAATCTATACCAATTTCTTTCGCTGTCATTGCACGGGTCTCAGCCGGCGCTAAACGCATAATCGCCATAACACTGTCTTTACGCGAGCGTGTATACCAATTCTCGATAATCGCGCTCTTCTGACCCTCACTTGCGTTCGATTCAACATCGGCGACCAATGCTTCTTGAGCACGCTGTAACTGGCCAAGTATTTCAAGCGCACGCTCATAGGTAGTCCCTTCACGAAGCTGAATATCAATATTCACCTGTGATGCTTCGACTTCTGGGTTAAACGACGTTCTTACATAGCCGCCACCCATGATGCCACCGGCGACAACGATAAAAACGGCTGCAAACATAACGATTGTAAGCATCGGCGCTTTGAGCACCTTTTCTAAATACGCGCCGTATTTAACTTCACCAAACCACACAATACTTTCAGAAATTCGATTCTGGAAGCGCGCGATGCGAGTGGTCGGGTTGACCGGCTTAATGTTGGATAAGTGAGCGGGCAAAATGATCAATGATTCTATTAGCGAAAAAATCAAAGCTAAAATCACAACCCAACTAATTTGGCGTGTGTATTCTGACGTCATTCCGCTGACGTAAAGCCATGGAAGAAATGCAATAATTGTTGTTAGTACACCAAAGATCACTGGTTTTGAGACTCTATAAGCACCATCAGCAGCGCCATTTAGACCTGTATTACCAGCTTCAACCTCGGTATGAATTCGCTCGCCAATTATAATTGCGTCATCGACCACAATACCGAGCACCAATAGGAAGGCGAAGGTCGAAAGCATATTCAGTGATATGCCCAACATTGGCATGAATACGAAGGTACCCGCATAGGCGGTTGCGACCCCCGCAGACACCCAAAATGCGACGATAGGGCGCAGTGTTAAGAACAATACGATAAAGACTAAAATCAGCCCCGAAAATGCGGCTGATCCGATGCTCGACATGCGCGAGTCGAATTCCTCGGCGGCGTCTGTCCACAAGGTTAGGCTAATGCCTTCAGGTAAGGTTTCTTTACGCTTTTCTAGCCACTCGTTTACCGACTTAGACATCAATACAACGTCCATCACTTCGCTCGACATAACCTGAATCAAGACTGCCGGTTCACCATTTAGGGTCGCCAAAATTTCATTTTCTTCAAAGCCGTCAATAACCTTGGCAAGGTCGCCCACCGTAATCACGCCACCTTCGGGTAATTGCCGAACCACAATGCTCGAAAAATCGACCTCAGTATCGGCTAAATTATCGGTGCGCAAAGTATAGGCTCCTCCCGAGGTTTGCACGTTACCAGCCGATAGGTTGATCGATGCGCCTCGAATAGCTTGCGTTATTTCGTCAAATGAAATGCGATAACGGCTCAACGCGCGCTCGCTTACCTCAATCGAAATTTCCTCGTCCCGAGTACCAAACGTTTCGACAATTGATACACCATCTAGTTGCGCGACTTCGCGGCGCAGTTCATCCGCCAAACGTTTTAGTGTTCGTTCATCTGCATCACCATGAACCGCGACACGCATTGATTCATTGCGATTAACAAATTGACTTACACGAGGTTGTTCAATGCCCGGCGGCAAGCTAGAAACACCCTGTACTCGGCTAGTAACATCGTCCATTACCGAGGCGAAGTTAGAACTGTTTTGAGCGACAACAATCACTCGCCCATAGCCTTCTCGAGACTCTGAACGTATCCAATCTAAACTTTCCAAATCTTTAAGAGACTCTTCAATTCGGGCAACTATCTGCTGCTCCACATCTTTAGGGCTAGCACCAGGCCAGACAACCACAACTTGTATTGCTGGGGCAGCAATGGTTGGAAAAATTTCTCTTTCAAGTTTGAAAAAGCCAACGATACCCGCAATTAAGATCGAGATCATTAGCAAATTTGCTGCGACGTGGTTATCCGCCCACCATCTGATTATGCCTTTCATTTGTAGCTCCTCTTTTGGTGTGCTTAGCCTAGCTCAGCGATGGCTTGGTCTGAATTATCTGCGTCACTACTCGGCGACTCAGGCGCTACGACCTCGTTTGGGTCTGATTCTTCGACGTCCGGTTCGTCCACAGTAAGAACCTCCGGGAGCACAACTGGCATACCCTCATAAGCGCCTGGCACTGGCGAAACAATAACGCTGTCACCTAGTACTAAATCAGACCTTTCGTCTTCGGAGAGAATTACCATCTCCCTTGATGTATAGACGGTCTTTACGTTTTTTAGACGCAATTTCTGATCTTCATAGACGTAGACCTGATTGCCGTTACGCAGTGCGGTGCGAGGAACTTCTAAACCCGAAAGCTTATTTGGCGAAGATAACTGAACATCAACAAACAAACCCGGCACCAGAGGCACTGACTGTGCTGATTGCAACTCAAGCGGTTTCTCCACCGCGACCGTCGCAAAGAACAACCGAGTAGTGCTATCGACGCTGGCGTCAACGCTTTTAACAAAGCCTTGCCATAAGCGCTGTTCAGTGCCGAATACCATGGTTACTTTAGCCGGTAGCCCTTTTGTACCAGACGCTCGAGACGAATAGCCCAGAGTCAAACCAAGTTCACTGATTTGCACGTCGGTCATAGGTATTCTAACTTCCATTGTCTGCGTCGCAAAGACACGGCCAATACTCGAACCACGAGACATAAATTGCCCTAACTCTGCCGACTTAGACATGATTCGACCGTCGAAAGGGGCACTAATTTTGGTACGATTGTAATTCAACCTAGCGGCGGCTAACTCAGCTTTCGCAGCATCTAAGCGGGCATTCGCACGATCAATCTGAGGCATATTTAAGCGTAGAGGATTGGCCTCTTCGATCGGCTTTCCCTGCAACTCTCGCCACTCACGTTTGTTGGTCGCTGATGTTGCCAATTCGATATCGACGTCCACCTCAGCCGATGCAACCGACGCTTGGGCGGACTTGAGTGCAACCAAATAATCAGCATCGTCGATTTGCAATAATGTTTCACCGGCCTTAAATTCACCACCTTCAATAAATTTATCTGATACCGCTGTGACTTTACCGGTGACTTGAGTTACCAGTTGAATATCTGTTTTTGCCCGCACTTCACCCTGGAAGGTTGAAAACACCACTTGCTCTTTATGTAACGCATCGACGGTACGAACCATCAAAGGTAGCTTGGCGGTTTCTTCTTTCTCAGTCTCAGGCTTTAAAGCCTTCAAAGCGACTACCATTAAGATAGCCCCCAGTATGATACCTACACCGAATAAAAAGGGCTTAAATCTTGCAAGTTCCATAATCGATTCTCAATTGGTTTTAGCATGAAATCAACGTTGAGTAAGTTTAAGAAAACGCTAACTTAACTGACGATTGATCATTATATAGAGGTGAAAACGCTAAATAAAACGCTTTAACCCTGTTCATACGCATTTAGATGCCATTGAAAGCCATTTGGATTCAAATTAGTTTAACTATTTTTCGATTGTAATATTTCCCAGTTAACCTCGACTTCGCCATTGTCTCCGGCGACATAAGCCGATTGCCCGGTGATGGTAACGGAAAAGTCCATTGTGCGTGCTAACAAGGTAGTTAAGGCCTCTATATCTGTATGATTAATGCGAAAAATATCCGCCTTCAACATGCCGAACTTCGATTTTCCTTGTTCCCACCAGACGTCTGACTTGGAGTTAAAACTATACACTCGTACCTGTCTTGCCTGGCGCGATGCTTTTTTTATACGATCATGTGCCGGCTCGCCCACGTCAATCCAAAGATTAGTTTGATCGTCGAGAGTACGCACCCACATATCAGGCTCGTCTACATCACTTAAACCCTTGGCAAAGCTCAGACCTTCTTGTGCATTAATACAATACGCGATCACCCTCGCCATCATTCGCTCGGGAGTCTCAGACGGGTGTAATGCAACGGTCAAGTTGAGCGTGTCATAGTAGTTGCGTTCGAGGTCAGAGAGTGCAATCCTCAGTTTATAAATCGTTGGTTTAATAGCCACGAGAGGTGTTCCTAAGCGAGGTGTGTTTGGGAGCAAGCTTTATAACGTTTATTCGCGCCTAGCGCGAGTTAAAAGATACTGCAGGCGCTAAGTCTGTAAAGGTAATAGACATGACTATTGGTGTTGGTGGCAGCGATGCGCAAACCGAATTGGCTCGCTTAAGTAATATGACAGCGGCGGCAGAGCCGATCGAAAGGTCTGAATTTCAAGCGCGGATTGATAAGGCATGTGCCTTAATGAAAGAAAACAAGATTGATGCGGTGTATTTAAACGCGGGCACTAATCTCTACTATTTCACTGGCACGCGCTGGGGGGCAAGCGAGCGCATGGTTGGCGCGGTGCTATCAGCCAATGGTGAGTTACAATATATCGCCCCGTATTTCGAGATTGCTACAATCAACGGTTATCAACTCCTAGATGGCAAGATTAATGGCTGGCAAGAGCATCAAAGTCCCTACCTATTATTTGGCGAGATGCTCAATGATATGGGCATTGAGGCGGGTACTATTGGCCTAGATGAGTCCTGCTCGTTTTTTATCAGCGACGGTTTAGCCCAAGCACAGACGAATATTAAATTTGTAAATGCAAAGTCCATAACCGCTGGCTGCCGCATGTGTAAGTCGGCCAACGAACTGGCCTTACTGCAGCGCGCCAAAGAAATGACCATTGAAGTACATAAAAGCGCGGCTAAGATCTTGCGAGAAGGGATTTCGACACAGGAGGTCACTCAGTTCATCAACGATGCCCACTTCGCGGTTGGTGCCGTAAAAGGATCCTATTTTTGCATTGTTCTGTTCGGCGAAGACACTGCTTACCCACATGGGGTAAGCACGCCGAAAGACCTAGACACAGGGGATATGGTGTTAATAGACACCGGTTGTCAATTACAAGGCTACAATTCTGATATTACCCGAAGCTACGTTTTCGGTCAGCCTAGCGAACGAGCAAGGCAAGTTTGGAATCAAGAAAAAGCCAGTCAAGCCGCGGGCTTCAATGCGGCTAAATTAGGCCATGGCTGTGGCACGGTAGACGATGCTGCAAGAGGCTACTTGGAAACCCATGGCTATGGCCCAGGCTATGCGACACCAGGCTTACCGCACCGCACCGGCCACGGTATCGGCTTAGATATCCATGAGTGGCCGTATCTTGTCTCGAGTGACACTACACCGCTTGAGGTTGGCATGTGCTTTAGCAATGAACCAATGATCTGCATACCAGGTGAGTTCGGTATTCGTCTAGAAGACCACTTTTATATGACCGAATCAGGCCCTAAATGGTTTACCTTGCCATCGCATTCGATTGACGATCCGTTTGCTTATGAGGCGTAGCGGCGCATGAAGCTTACTTGGAAAACCGATTCTTTTGAGACTCTTGCAACTAGACAACTGTACGACCTACTGATGCTCCGGCAAGCAGTATTTGTTGTCGAGCAAGAGTGCGCCTACCCAGACCTTGATGATACTGACTTGCTGGCTATGCATTTGAGCGGCCATAGTGACAGTGGCGAACTAATGGCCTATGCGCGCCTAATTAGACCAGGGGTAAGTTACGATCAAGCATCTATCGGTCGAGTGGTGGTGTCGCCCAATGCTCGCGGGAGACGGCTTGGACAAAGCTTGATGGAAGCCGCCTTAGCCGAAATGGCAAGACTCTACCCAGGGCAAGCGATTAAAATAGGAGCGCAACAGCACTTAGAAAAATTTTACAACGAGCTCGGCTTTGAAACCATTTCAAAGATGTATCTGGAAGACGGCATCCCACACATTCATATGCTTCGGCAATAACGCTGATTTATCGTCAAACCTCATCTTGCTGGGGCCGATTGATTAGCCGCTGTTGATTATTAGTTATGAGCCAGGAATCAATACCAACTTACCGGTATGTTTTTTCTCTAGAAAGTCCTGCTGTGCGTTAACGATATCGCTCAAGCGGTAGGTTTTTGCCAATACCGGCTTTATTTCACCACGTTCTATATAACCTACTAGATTTTCGAACACTTCGTCAGGCTGAAAAGTAGCGCCATAAAAGCTCAGGTCTTTGAGATACAAAGTGCGCATATCAAGTTCAACCATCGGCCCCGCAATAGCGCCCGAGGTAGCGTAGCGACCACCACGCTTTAAAACCTCAAGCAAGCTCGGCCATTTCGGCCCGGCCACCAGATCAATCACCACATCAACGGTGTTCTCGCCAAGAATCGCGACCAAGTCATCGTCTCGATCAAGAACTTGGTCAGCCCCAAGCGCCAGCACATCTTCGAATTTAGCCGTGCTCGAAACGGCGATAACTTTTCCGCCACGACGCTTGACCAATTGAATAGCCGCCGAGCCGACGCCGCCAGAAGCGCCGGTAATGAGTACCGTTTCGGCCGTCACACCGGCCCGATGTAAGAGTCCTTCAGCGGTGGAGTAGGCGCATGGAATTGATGCCAACTCAGCATCACTCCAATCACACTCTATTTTCAAAGCGTGCTGGGAACGAGTCGCCATATATTGCGCGAAAGCACCATCGTGTTCAGAACCGGTACAGGTACAAGAAAAATCGGCGGGGTCACCCTCTGCCATCATCGTTCTGACTATCACTCGCTCGCCAAGCCGAGATTGGTCAATATCCGTTCCAACTGCGACGATAACTCCACAGCAATCGCTGCCTTGTATGCGAGGAAACTCGAAACTGCTTCCGCCCCAACCATTGCCATCGCCTGGATCAACTTCGGTATCGACCGCTGTGTCTTTACTTTTCAGGATCTCGTCTTTAACACTTTTCGAATACCAGCCTAGCCGAGTATTAATATCGGTGTTGTTAATACCCGCACCACCGACCTTGATAAGTACTTGGTCGCTGGCGGGCACGGGCACGGGCACATCACCACGAACCGACAACATGTCATAATCACCATAGCCGGTTAACAGCACCGCTTGCATAACGTCAGGGATAGCGTCGGCGATAGTCTTCGAGGTAGTCATATCAAGATTCTCATAAATAAGCAGTTATCTGCGGTGTCGTTCTAGTTTGGCTGGAGGATGTCAGTTAGCGAGAATTACTCGTCATTTTAGGGTGACGGCTAATACTTACCAGCACTGTGATTATTCACCGCTACTGCCACAACTGCATTTATTTCTAAGCATCAACTTTGTAATCAATGATCGCACTATCTTAGTGCTATGGGCGGCACTTGTACATTAAAATTAGAGCCCAGCCTGGAGTACCGAACTAAGGTTGATTTATTCATTGAATTTCGCTTGAACGCAGGTATCCTTCGTCTCTTAAACAGACGACATAGTTTCTTGCACGCCGAAATCCATGCCTTCATGACTAACAAATTATTCAAATTACTCGAACAAAAACCAGTGCTGCTGCTCGATGGCGCCACTGGAACCAATCTATTTGCTATGGGCTTGCAATCCGGCGACTCGCCCGAGTTTTGGAACGTCGATCACCCAGATCGAATTGCCAAACACTATCGAAGTTTTATCGATGCTGGTTCCGATGTAGTGCTGACCAACACCTTTGGTGGCACAGCTTACCGTTTAAAGCTCCACGATGGTCAAGATCGCGTTGCTGAATTGAATGTTGCCGCCGCTCGTATCCTCTGTAAAGAGGTCGAAAAGTCTGGCCGCGAGGTTGTTGTTGCCGGCTCAATGGGGCCAACTGGAGAAATACTAGAGCCTGCTGGCAGCGTATCGATAGAGCTAGCACAAGCGGCTTTCGAGGAACAAGCTTTGGCGCTCAAAGAAGGCGGAGTGGACGTACTTTGGATCGAAACAATCTCATCAATAGAAGAGTCGCATGCCGCGATTCGAGGCGCTAGCGTCGCGGGGTTACCAATTGTTCTAACCCTAAGCATTGATACTAACGGTCGCACCATGATGGGCGTGACGGCCGCCGACTTAGTCAACCTACAAAAAAAGCTAGACGTACCTTTAATGGCTTTCGGCACTAATTGTGGAGTAGGCGCGGCCGAAGTGGTGGCGGCGATTATGAATATGAGTAAAACGGCTAAAGAAAATGGAACCACGCCGGTGCTAGTGGCAAAAGGTAACTGCGGCATTCCCGAATGGGTTGGCGGCGAGATCCGCTATAGCGGCACTCCGGAGTTGATGGCAAACTATGCGAAAATGGCGATTGACTCTGGCGCGAGGATTATTGGCGGCTGCTGCGGCACAACGCCAGGCCACGTAGCGTCTATGAGAGCGGCGATTGACGAGCATATTAAAGGCCAGACGCCGGCAATAGAAGATGTAATAGCCGAGCTTGGCTCAGTCACCGCCGGCGCACAAGCGCAACTCAACGGAGACCAAAGTGTCGAGGGTGGCGCCGTCAATAAAAGTCGTAGAGCTGGCCGAACAAGACGCCGATAGGTAGTTAACTCGAAACAATAAGACACCCTCGGCGGCTAATCTTTCGACTGCCTGAAGATGACTAGCGTTGGCTACCCTCGGCGATGCGGAACTTTGTCGTGCGTTGTGGGCTGTGTATTTTATTAAAGTAGCTTAAGTGGCGCTCCGCAGGTGGCGCTCCGCAGGTGGCGCTCCGCAGGAGTGGTTGCCGAACGCAGGCTAAGGCTCTGATTCTTATCGCTATACGTTACTACCGACCTAAAACCATATCCAATAGCTCGGCGGCTTTACTCATGGCCTCTGCTCCTTTAGGTCGATTAGTTGACCACTCCACATGATCGACTTGGTCTTTAAATCGGTTCAAGGTGATTCCCCACATACCCGTAACTTGATTTGGAATGAGAGAGTATCGAACATCAATAATACGTTTGCTGTTACTAGGGTCTAGGGCCAAATGATCATTGGAAAACCATCGGAAACGCTGAATATCTTGTGCCTGCTGAAAATCGTTATCAAGCCACGAAAAATGCTTACTAATATCTAACTTTTCGACTGATGTACCGGGGTAGACTTTAGCTGAACCGAGCATCCGAACAGCGTCTACGTAGTATCGACCTTGATATTCATAAACACTCTTCCAAACAACTATATTGGCGAAACTCGGCTTGACGCCTAAGTTGCTCGGCACATGGCCACGGCTTATCGCCAGTTGTTCGGCTACATCGCTGACCCGGTGGTTTTGTAATAAACCTAGTCCAAGGTAGGCAAAGGCATACACGGACCCAAGCACCGCTATAGCGGTCGAACGCTTAAACACAGCCAACGCGGTTATAATTAACAGCGGCAGGCTGAACAATGGGTCGATCACCGAGACATTATTCCAGGCAACACGCATATCGCTAAACGGCCAAAATAACTGAGTGCCATAAGTAGTGCAGGCATCTATCACCGCGTGCGTAGCGTAGCCGGCGAAGCTGAATAAATAAGTACGCTGAAAGCTAAGTTGATTACGCTTGAACCAGCGTCTAAATATCGCTCGAAAAGCCAGAGTACAGATTAACGCGCCTATTGGTATAAATATCAACGCATGCGTAAAGTGGCGATGAAATTCAAGAAATAGTAAGGGGTCGGTCGGCGATGATATCAACACATCTAGGTCAGCCGCCATGCCAGAGAAAAAACCGATCACGCCAGCGGCTATTTTTTCGACTCGTCGGGAGACTAATTGCGACGCAGCCGCGCCGACAACGCCTTGAGTTAACGGATCCATAGCCGCTACTAATCTGGTTTGACGATGCTTACCGTCATGCCGTTTTGAGCCTCGCCCATCGATATCTGACAAGATAGGCGCGAACTATCTAGCTCGTATTCATCCGCCATTGAAAGCAACATTTCTTCATCTTCTTCTACAGGCGGTAGCTGGTGAGCCGATTGCTCGGCGATTTTAACGTGACAAGTCGCACACGAGCAGCAACCGCCGCACATGGCCATAATTTCGTCATAACCCGCCTCTCGCAAGACCTCCATCAAACTATCGCCCTGATTGAATTCCACGTCTTGTTGCTGGCCATCAACGGCTATTACCGTAATTTTATTCGTCATTTGGTAAGTGAGTTTTATAAATATGATTTAGTGTGCCTAATTATACACTCAAGCGACCTAAAATTAGGGTGAGCAAAACAGCTTAAGTTATACTCGCGCTAGAAACAGGTTAGCGGCGGTAGTCGTCAACCACATCACTAAACTGCCAATAGTAAGTGTCGGAGTTAGTTAATCATCGCCGCTTATATTTGTTGAGGAAAATTATGCCCGCATACAATGCTTTTTATGCACAATCTGGTGGCGTTACACCGGTTATTAACGCGTCCGCCGCCGGGGTTCTACAGACCGCAGCCAAATACCCTGAGAAGATTAATAAGGTATACGCAGGTCAAGACGGGATCTTGGGTGCGCTGTATGAGAACTTGATCGATACTAGCCTAGAGAGCGCCGCTGATATCGAAGCACTGAAGATGACACCATCAGGTGCATTCGGCTCATGCCGTTACAAACTCAAATCATTAGAGCAACACAGAGCCGAATACGAGCGCCTGATTGCCGTTTTCAAAGCCCATGAGATTCGCTATTTTTTCTATAACGGTGGCGGCGACTCTCAGGACACCGCTTACAAGGTGTCGCAATTATCGGAGTCGATGAACTACCCTATCACCTGCGTAGGTGTACCAAAGACCATAGATAACGACTTGCCATTTACCGACTGCTCACCTGGCTTCGCTTCTGTTGCAAAGTATGTTGCTGTATCAATTCTTGAAGCCTCTATGGACGTTGCCTCAATGAGCTCTTCGTCGACCAAAGTGTTTGTAATGGAGGTCATGGGGCGTCACGCCGGATGGATCGCCGCATCATCGGGTTTAGCCGCCGACGCTAGAGGCCTAGGCCCCGACATTATTTTGTTCCCCGAAGTCGATTTTGATCAATCGGCATTTCTTGCAAAAGTAGACGCTACCGTCAAAGCCAAAGGCCAGTGCAGTATTGTGGTGTCTGAAGGCGCGCATACCGCCGATGGTAAATTTTTGGCTGACTCAGGTGTGCGAGATGCCTTCGGTCATGCTCAACTGGGCGGCGTTGCACCGGTTGTTACCGCCATGATCAAAGATAGTCTAGGGCTAAAATGCCACTGGGCGGTATGTGACTACCTACAACGATCAGCAAGGCATATTGCCTCGAAGACAGATGTTGAACAGGCTTACGCCTTGGGTGAGGCAGCGGTAGAGCTCGCTATTGCAGGAAAAAACGCGGTAATGCCAACCATTGTTCGTACTAGTAACTCGCCTTACGCTTGGGAGATTGGTCATGCGCCATTGGCTGACGTAGCCAATGTTGAAGTGAAAATGCCCGACCATTACATCAGCGACGATGGATTCTTTATCACCCAGCAGTGCCGAGACTATCTGAGCCCACTGATTCAAGGCGAAGACTATCCGAGCTATACCAATGGCCTGCCTGATTACGTGGTCATGAAAAAACAAAAGGTAGCAAAAAAATTGCCACCTTTTGAGGTTTCTTAAGCTTAGTCATTTAGCGTATGGGGCTGAATACGAATTGCTAAAAGTCGCCTTGCCTAGGCGACTTTTTAGTTAGGGGATAAAAACGGAGAAATCATCAACTCCTGAACCGCTCTCACCCGACCCTAGGGTCCCGCCCAAAGTAATGTCTCTGACATCGCCATAAGCGATCAACACTGGCGTTTGATACGCCTTAACATCGCTGTTGATAATCGTGCTGTCGAATGGTTCGTTAGAACTTGTATCGCCGATCACGCAGACTTTTTTATTTTTTATTTGCATTGCTTAACCCCAAATTTTTTGCGACCGGATTGTAACATACTGATTTCCAGTAATCATAGTAACCACAGCGCCACTTAACAACCTCAAGTTGATGATTTTGCTCTGACTTAAGATCAAAATAACATTCTTTTACATAATACGACCAATCACGCGCTCCTGCGTTAGCCCAATGAGAATTCGTTACATCGTTTTGCATGCCAGTAATAGTAACCTTGGAAAAATATGCCTTTACGTTTCGATTGAGCATATTTTCCGGTAACTCGGCCGCAAATGCGCGTTTTACGATAGGACGCTTAATGCCGCCTAAAGCCAATTGACTACTGGGGATTGCGAGCATGAATTCGCACAAGTCTCGGTCTCTAAATGGATAGCGACGCTCTATTGAATACTCGGACTCAAGAAATCGACCTATTGCCGCATCGCGACCAGCAAATCCTCCCAGCACGACCTGCCATTGCTGCGGTCGAATTGCTTCTCGACTTTCTTTCTCTAGAAGGTTTGGTCGACGCTTAAATTGTTTAACGATATGCGATTGCAATACCTCGCTATGGTCGACGCGCCGTAACGCTCGCCATTTTAAAAAACGCATGATTATCGGCAATGGACTGAGCAGGTACTTTTTAATCAATGCGATTACAGAGCCATTCGATCGAAGTTGCTGTCGAGTCTCGTCGAGAGACTGCTTAAACTTACCGGATTTGAGCAACTCGTAGAGTATACCTTGCGTGTATCCATACAATATATCCCCATGAATGCCGTTGAGCATTACCTTTACCCCGCGCGCTTTTGCTTGCTCAAAAAGCGCTTGGTTAAAGCTCATAATGGGGTTATGAAGCGGGCCTAGAGGATCTCGTGCTTTGTCATCGTCATAGTCTAGCCAACGAGTATCACAATTAATAGAAACTTGTTCAATAGCATAGCTGCTGCAAATAGGGCTAGAGTATTGGCGTTCATCGGCTTCTGGGTATAGATCAAACACCCATGAGTAGGCACTCAATTGCTTACCTCTTTTAGGCATTGCTTTCGCCGCCGCGATTGTTACTGGCACCGAGTCTAAACCACCACTAAGCTGTGAACCAACATTAGCGACACACCGTAGGCGGCGCTCAACCGCTTGATTTAACAGTCGTTTGAACTCAGCGGCATACTCCTCATCGCTTGCAAATGTGACTCTATATCTAGGGTCAGGTAAGTAAAAACGCTCGGCTTGCGGGTTGCCACTGGTAATGTCTAGGAGGTGACCTGGGTGTAGCACCTCTAGGCCGGCGATTATACTACTCGAACTAGGCTGCATCAGGCTCGCTATGTGACGGCCGACAGTTTCGTCATTTAGCTGATAATCGACTGACGGATGCGCCACCAAGGCCATCTCATAGCTCGAGGCAAGAATGTAGCTTTGATCGACTCGATAGACTAAATGCCGCGCGCCCATTCCATCTCGAGCAAGTAAAAGGCGACCTGAACGCGCATCATAGTCGAGCAAAACGAATGGCCCAATCAAATCAGACAGCGATTGATAACCAACGTTTTCTAAGTACTCTTGAGATAAAGCGGCGTCACTAATTCGATAGTCAGCGGGTCTGGATAATTTAGCCAATAACTCAGTTCGGTTGTCGAGCCGCCCGTAAAAGGCAAACCACCCGTTGTCGCCATTTGCTAAGGGCTGCTGTTCGCCCTCTTCTTCAGGTAATGTCCAGGTGCTTTGAAAACCTATCGCGTAATTGTCTGTAACAATTAATTTTTTTGCATCATCGCCGAAACGATCAAGCTGCGTCATCATCGCATCGGCTACAAGCCTATCGAAGGGTCGGCAGTCTCTATTAATAGCGATAAAAAATGCACTCATTGTCAGATTGTAACGCATTCTAATAGAAGTAAGAAACCTCACTAATACACTTTACATTACGACGGCATCGTTGGCCTTTGATCGTAAATAAACGCAAATCTATTAAAGTGCCGGCACAAAAGCCGGCTACAAAACCATCGAAATCTCGCTCTAGTTTTAAACAATTGGTGTGCCGCAGCTGAATTCCCCCCCCCACACAACATACAAATGCGAATGATTTGCATTTGCATTAAGATATAGTATATTGCACACTATTCGACTGCAACAGCAAAAGTCGAGCAAGCAACTCTTTAGAGGCAGGGCAGAAAGTGATCCTAAATTGAGACTGCGACCAAGATATTTATATTTAACAGGCGTTACATCTGGTAACCGGAGAACAGAGAAGTGAAGAAAACTCAAATAGCGGCATTCACAACCGCATTGCTAATAAGCAATGCAGTCGTAGCACAAAACAAGAATTTAGAAGAAGTTGTTGTTGAAGGACAATACCTTTCAAGCAACCAGGTTAACTCAGTAAAGACACCGACACCAATTATTGATGTACCGCAAAGTCTGTCAATCATTACGGCCGATCAAATCACTGAACGAGGCATTACCAGCATCGCCGATATCATTGACTACACAGCCGGTGTAAACACATCTCAAGGTGAAGGTCATCGTGACTCAGTGGTTTTCCGCGGCGTTCGTTCAACAGCAGACTTCTATCTTGATGGTAACCGCGATGACGTTCAATATTATCGTGGGCTTTACAATGTCGAGCAAATCGAGATTTTACGTGGGCCGAATGCACTTCTATTTGGGCGCGGTGGTACCGGTGGCATTATCAACCGTGTATCAAAAAAAGCCAAAATTAACCAGCAATTCACTGGTTTTAAAAGCACTGTAGATACCTTTGGCGGATTCGGCATTGAACTCGATCACAACTTTACATCCAGCGACACATCGGCATTTCGTATTAATGCTGTGTATGAAAGTTTAGAAAATCACCGTGATTTCTTCGATGGCGAGCAAATTGGATTTAATCCAACGGCTCGATTTGAGCTAAGTGAGGATACTACGCTAGACCTTTCTTACGAATACGCTGATCACGAGCGTTTTATTGATCGAGGCATTCCAACTGGCAACGATGGCCGCCCTGTCGAAGCCTTCGAAGATATCGTTTTTGGTGACTCAGACGTAAACTTAGCAGGACTCAAAGCTCACCTTTTTCGTGCGGCTCTGCAACATAATTTCTCTGATACGACCAAAGGTAACGCCAGTGTATTCTATGGAGACTACAACAAGTTTTACCAAAACTTTTACGCCTCCAATTTTGACCAAGACACTAACATTGCTGAACTTGATGGATACTTTGATGAAACCGATCGTCAGAATCTAGTTCTATCAGGCAATCTGGTCTCTGAATTCGAGACGGGCAATATTGCGCACACAGTTATCGTTGGTGCTGAATATATCGATACATCGTCAGACCAATTTCGTCTCAACCCAGTATTTGACACGACCATAGACGATAGAGAGTTTTTTAACGTTACACGCCCTCTCAATTTAAGTGGCCGTTCAGGAATTAATGCATCGGGTCAAGCGACTACCTATGCATTCTCAGACTTAAACGATGACACTCGGGTAAACATTAGCGTTAGCTCACTCTACGTTCAAGATCAGATCCGACTATCAGACCAATTCGACGTACTTATTGGCGCTCGACTCGATAGCTTCGACATCGATGTGCTTAACGCCAAAGCTGGTGAAACACGTGATAGAAAAGACCATCAAGTGTCACCACGCTTTGGGTTAATTTATAAGCCACAAGAGAATATTTCAATTTATGCAAGTTACAGCGAATCGTTTTTACCACGCAGTGGCGAGCAGTTCGCCAATATCAATGGCGACAACGACCAACTTGATCCAAATACATTCAGCAACTCAGAAGTCGGAATTAAGTGGGACTTTAGCCAAGGCTTAAGCTTCACCGCCGCATTGTTTGAAAATGAGCAAAGTTCTCCACAAGTTGCCGATAATGACCCATCAACGCTGGATGTTGTCGATTCAGAAATTTCTGGTTTTGAAATTCAACTTAATGGCCGAATTACTGACGCTTGGTCAGCCGTCGCTAGCTACACCAGTCTAGATGGCGAACAAGTAAAAAGAAGCGGACCAACAAACCTTAGTCCACGTGAACTGCCTGAAAATATGTTTTCAGTTTGGAACAATTATCAAGTAACCAGCGGTTTTGGCTTAGGCTTAGGCGTTACGTATCAAGATGAGAGCTTTATCGACAATGGTAACAAGGCTGTTCTACCGAGTTATACGCGCCTTGATGCCTCGGCGTACTATGACGTTTCCGAAACGCTCCGTGTTCAGGTTAATGTTGAAAATTTAAGTGATGAGCTCTACTTCCCAAATGCTCATTCTACGCACCAAGCTACTGTTGGCGCGCCACTTAATGCAATGCTTACAGTGACCGGAAAATTCTAGTAACTATGTTTTAATGCTTGGATTGCGAGGTTGTTACCTCGCAATCCAAGTATGTGGTAATCGGCGCTGATAAATATGTTCAGAGTTAGGCCACACTTTTAGGCTTCAATAGATCACCAAATTTTTGCTTCCCCAAATCTTCTCCAAAGCTGTTTTCATGCCAAGCAATATTGCCCGCGATTAACACCAGCGGCACTACATTATCTGAACGGTTAACCAATTGCGGGTGTTGATACTCCTCTCTGAAAATACGCTCTACATTGGCTTCGCCATCGTATTTTGCCAGCTGTTTAGGGTCGACAAGGATTAAGTCCGCTACATCGCCTTCGTAAATTGATCCACGGTCAACACCAAATAAATCAGCCGCGTCTTTAGTCAAACGCTTGACCATATAGTTAGTATCTTGCTCACCTCCTTCAGATGCCAGCTTAAGACTACGAAGGTTTACATCGTAAAACGCCATATTGGTTAAATGTGCACCACTATCGTTAAAGCCCGGCAGTAACTTCGGATCCATCAGCAGCTCTCGTACTGTCTTGATGTCGCGATTTGCAGTGATCGTGTACCACGAAATTTGAGTATCGAACGTTCGCAGTATCTGCAATACGAAATCAGCCTCATCAGAAACCCAGAAAAAGTCTCTAGAAACAATTTCTTGCTCAGCGTCACTAAGTTCAACAGCTGAAGGCTCTCGGCGTGCTTCAAGCACTCGATCAAGAACTTCTTGAAAGGTCATACCTTCCCAGTCTTTGAGGGGGCAAAGGTCAATCGTCATACTGTTCAGATCGCGGTCGAAGGCGTAGTCTTCTAGCCTGAGCAAACGCTTAAGTCTAGCCAAGCTGACGCCAGATTTTCCCTTCATCCACATGGCTCTAAATATCTTAATATATTCGGGGTCTTGAAGAATTTTAGCGCGCGCCGGTCGATCATCTAAGTCAGTCTCGTTCAAGGCACGTAGTTCTGGTATTTCTTCGGCTATCGGCGTTACTGCTCCGTCAGACCAAATTTTGAAACGTGCGCCTAGGGCTTGCATATAGAACTCACCACCAAGAAATTTGGAATTCAACATTCTCGATAATAGGCGCGCCATCTTGATCAAGTTACGATTAGTGCTGACGTCCAACGCCGCAACGACAGTCGTCTTAAGTGGCTTGCCGTGTAAACGAGCACAGGACAACAAAAACATTTGCAGGACCTTAGCAGGGCTATCTTTAGGCGGTGTGGCTTGCCAAAGCATGCCGGCTTCTCGAACTACCTGAGTAAGTTGTTTGATTTCTCCGTACTTAGCAAACTGAGTTGGAATGGTCTTGTGGCAATTTGGCTGATTGGCCAAGTAATGGAATGGCAGCGAGTCTGTTGAAAAGCCGGCATATCCGATCTTCAAGCCTTCGCGCAACAGACGCTGCATATCGTTGACCTCGGCTTGCGTTGGATCACGCATGACACTCGCCTCAAAACCCATAGATTCGATGCGTAACATTGAATGTGGAATCATGGTGATTACATTAGGCCCAAGGTTGAGCTGTTGCAGATGATCAAGATATTCCTGAGGCGTATTCCAAGTTACCTTATCGGCACAAGCCCGAAGTACTGGTTTAGGTATATTTTCAACCCGCGCATAACAATCGACAATCGGGTCTGTCTCACCATCTCGCTGATTACCAAAAGCTAAGCCTAAACTACAGTTTGAAATCACTACCGAGGTCGTTCCATGACGAGTCGATTCGGGCAAACCCGGCGCAACCTCCAACTCAAGATCGTAATGAGTGTGTATATCGAACATGCCTGGCATAGCCCACAGACCGGTGGCATCAATAACCTTTTTGACGCCGCTGATATCTAAGGATTGACCACGTTTAACCACTAAACCATCTTTGATACCGATATCTTCGGTTACCGGATTTTCTCCATTGTTGAATACGCGTGCGCTTTGAATAACTGTATCGAATGTATTGGTCATGAGTTTAATTATCTAAATTGTTGGGTTAGTTCTAGCTGTAGCTTGGTTCTGAATAAAGTAGCTTGCTAACATTTTTGCGCCGATCTCGAGGCCCTTTTTTAAGTCTCCGCCGCTTGGGTCGTAGCTGGTGGGATGAAACACCAACCGATGCACTAGACCCTCTGCCATGGCAAACAAATTTTCGGCAACCAATTCTGAATTAGCAATATTAAAGGTATTAACGAAGGTTAAAACACGTTTTCGTAATACCTCTTCTCCTTGATCCACGATCGTTTGCAATTTTGCGTCTAAGGCCCGCCGTTGCTCGAGAACTTGATGTAATTCTGGATCCTGAGCATGAAACTGGTGGACGAACAACAGTGTCTCAAGAAATTGTGCTTCTATATTGACTGCCGTCGACTGAGACTTATTTACGACTTTTAATTCGAGTAGCTTAATACTCTGATGTAAGCCATCGAAACGACTGTCAGCGATAATTCGCAAGATATCGTTCTTGTTGTCAAAGTATTGGTAAAACGTACCCGTCGCTACACCCGCTGCAGCAGCGATTGATTTAGCCGTCGCCACCTCAAAGCCAATTGTCGAGAACTCAACTATTGCGGCCTCGATCAAGGCCCGACGTTTTATTAGCGCCCGTTCTTGGGTAGGTAAAATTTTCATAATACTTGCTCAGTTAATTTAGGCGAGAGTTTGCTATAAACTGAACTTGACGTCAAGTTCAGTTTATAGCAAACTCTAAGAAATTGACCGATACAAGAAAATACCATGCAAGCCGAAGCTCATAAATTTCAAAGCAAATCTGTTCAAACTTGGTTTGAACGAGGAAGTATGCGATCGATCAATGGCAATGAGATTTTTGTAATTGATGAAGGTCGTGACAAGAAGTCGACCATTGTATTAATTCACGGCTTCCCAACGTCGACCTTCGACTTCGACGGTATCTGGCAAGCATTAGGTAAGCAACACAGACTGGTATGTCTTGATATGCTTGGCTTTGGATTTTCCGATAAGCCAAATAAACGCGACTACACCATACATAAGCAGGCTGACTTATTCGACGCCTTGATCAAGGACCTCGAAATCGAGGAGTATCACGTCTTTGCCCATGATTACGGTGTCAGCGTGGCACAAGAATTACTTGCCCGACAGATTGACGGCAGTGGTCAAGGCAAATGGCTGTCATGTAGTTTTTTGAATGGCGGCCTATTCCCAGAAACTCACAAAGCCCTATTAATTCAAAAAATAATGCTCAGCTCGTTGGGGAGATTGGTAAATAAACTCACTGGTTTCAAACAGTTTGGTGCATCATTTTCGAAGGTCTTTGGCGATAAAACAAAACCAACTGAAAGTGAGTTATACGAATTTTGGGAAATCATCAATTATAAAGACGGGCGCCATCTATTCCACAATCTTATGACCTACATTTTGGATCGACGTGAACATCGAAGCCGCTGGGTTGACGCACTACAAAACTCGCCAGTGCCTATAAGCTTGATAAATGGGTCAGTCGACCCGGTGTCAGGTAAACACCTAGTTGCCCGCCACCAAGAGTTAAACTGTCGCCTAGACCATCTTACTGAATTCCCCACAATCGGCCACTATCCACAAGTAGAAGCCCCGCAGCCAGTGAGTGAAGCCTATTTAGCGTTCTTGAAACAGATCTCTTAGTTAGTCGTCGCTTTGCTCGAAAGATACCAGCACAACACCACTAGCTTGACCGCCACCGTCTGAACTCAAACCACCTTCAAGGGTACCGGTACCACCAGCGCCACCACCACTAGATTCAATATCCAGACCCGAGCCAGCGCCACCCCCATAAAGGCCGCCGCCGCCACCGCCACTACCGATGCCTGAATCGACCGCTCCGCTGCCACCTTCGGTGCCACAGCCGTGACGTACTTTACCAGGCCCAAGGCCCCGGCCATTAGTACCAAAAGAGCCCCCAGCTCCACCGCGACCAATCAGACCTCCGTTACCAACACCGCTACCACCTCCACCACCTCCAGCAACGACCAGTACCTCTTCTCCAAGTACGCGGATGGCGCCGCTGGCGCCGCCGCCGCCGCCGCCACCGCCTGCGTTGCCTGGAGCGGCAGCTCCCCCTTTAAACCCCCCTTTAAACC
>JBLHXJ010000018.1:0-20106 GCA_047629535.1 Arenicella sp.
TTTGGAGCTGGCGGCAAGATCGTTTGATTCACTAACTGAGAGGGCTACGTCTTAAACTCTGGCGGCCGGCGCAGTAGATTCACAATTCAAAGTCTATTTCCTTATTTTTTATGACGAGTGGTGCATGGAAAATTTGCACCACTACACGGCCCTAGTTACATCATGATCTCTGTACACAGGATCATGACACCATACGTTTCAACGCTTCTTTATGTTTATCTACTAATTGATGTTTCAAGGCGCCTAAAATATGTGCCCCCAAAATGATGTACAAGAGATAGGGTAAGAGGTATTTATGCAGCATTCCCCACGCTATCGTTCCCATTTTACTGAAACCCCAAAGTGGCTCGAGCTGCCAAGCAAAAAAGAACGTTGGTGCGCCATGAAAGCTGGTCATGATAAAACCGGTCAAAGGAATCGCAACCATCATTACATACAATGCGATATGAGCGGCATGTGCAAGTTTACGCTCCTTCGGCTTCAGTGATGAGTCCAATTCGGGACGCTTTGATTTTCTATTCCAAAACAAACGTATTAAGACCAATGCTAGAACTATGACACCTATGGTTTTGTGGACTACATAATATTCAATGCGATACGGGGTTGCCTCAGGGATTATCGAGGCGAAAATCCCCATGGGAATAAGAGCAAGAAATAGAATCGCGATTGTCCAATGAAGTATGCGTGAGACAAGCCCATAACGATTTGCTTCGTTGTTGGCTTCGAGCTTCAAAACCTCGGTGCTTTTACTCTGTTTAAACGCAACACCGATCAATATCACGCCAACAATCAAAGAGGTCATGGCTTGCGCCCAAAGCAGCGCTGGTTTGGCTGAGTCCAATGGGGTTTGATTTGGTTTTGGGTTTTCCAAAAAGCCTGTACCCAAAACGAAGAATACGAACCAAGCGGCTAACGCAAAACATCCGGAAGCGGCTAGTAGGGTTCCGAACACCCTTACTTTTGGAGCATTATGGTTTAAAAACCATGCCGTGAAGACAGACGAAAAAATAATAATGAGGGCGACCCAGCTCTCAAAGTTACCTGGTTGACGTTCAGCAACTTGCAAAACTTCCAAGGCCACGGCGTTATGAGACAGGGTTGCTGTAGCCAAAAAGACCATTAATAATCTAAAGATATTCATTTAAATCACCTAAGTTAGTTAATGGTAGGAACACTACTGCAGGGCCAACACCCTTGCCGACCGCTGTGACGCGCCCAATTCCCTTCAATACTTCAGCACGGTTGCCAACTGCTTCAACTTCAACATGCTTCATGCTAGCCTCATCTATCTATACTATTAATGTCTTTTATAGTATAACCGCGGCCTTAAAACGAAAATATAGGCCGTATTGACTTAACAGTATTGTCTTAAAAACAATAATAGAGAGCTGAATGGATGGATAAATTACGAGCGCAAGTCTATTTTCTGAAAGTTGCTGAAACGCAAAATTTTACTGTCGCAGCGAAAAAACTGGGTGTGCCCGCCTCGTCTGTATCAAGAAGAATTCAGGCGCTTGAGCAAGAACTTGGTACCACTCTAATTCACAGGTCCACTCGGGTAGTGAAATTGACTGAGCTCGGCGAGGTCTATCTGGCTCAAATTCAGCCGGCAATCACCGCACTGGAAAATGCTGATCAAATGGTTGGTAAGCAGTCCCAGGAACCATCCGGTATTTTAAGAATAACCGCATTGCCGGGGTATGGACGATTTTGCCTATTACCGGCGCTCAATAATCTTAAACAACAATACCCTGACATCATCTTAGATATTGAGTTGACAGACCAAATATCAAACCTTGCCGATAATGAAGCTGATATCGCGATTCGGGCAACCGATAATTTACCTGACAGGGCAGTGGCACACAAACTTTCGGAAAACAAATTTGTGCTGATTGCATCTCCGCAATACTTAGATATTCATGGCGTTCCACGAACACCGCTTGAACTGCAAAGACACAAAACGATCCATTATCGTGGCCCCAATGGTGTGCTAGTTTGGCAGATGAAAGATTCGAATGGTTGGGCTGAGCTTCAAACAGACCCCGCATTCATTTGTAACCAAGGAGATGCCCTAGTAGATCAAGCTATGAGTGGGCTCGGTATCGCACTGGTGCCCGCGTGGGGTATCAACAACGAGTTGAACAGTGGGAAATTGATCGAAATTAATTTACAAGATATCCACATTTCAATCACTCGAAATGATACCTCAGGAATCTTTTTACTCTACCATAAACCTAAATACAGTATACAAAAGATACGTTTGGCGGCTGATTTTTTGGTCTCTCAATTAGGCTCTTTGGGCTAGCGTTGATCTAATTAATTCCAACACGCTTTTTCATTTCAATAGACTTATGGTTGGCGATAAAAGGAACAATAAATACCAAGAAATAACTGTTATAGCGAGACTGAAACCACGTCTCCATATACTAACTTTATAAGGAAACGCGGATTCAGTTTCCCCTTGCCGGCAGTTCGTCGTTGCGAGCATCGATTCTGGCTCTGGCCTCCATTCCCCCGAAACCCAAGGCCAACGCATTAATCGGCAAACGCCATCCTTGGCCATTTATAAGTTAGTATTATTTCCAACCTAAAATAACCAAAATGAATTTAGTATGAGATTAAGCCACGGTGTAGTTTTATTAAGCCTACTTTTTTCGAATTCACTGTTCGCGCAACAAGATGACGAAAGCCAGATTATTGAGTCGGTTCTTTCTATGTGGAGAGCCGTTGCAAAAAACGATTTGGATGAGTATCTAAGCTTTATACACCCGGACTATTCGGTGTTTGGCGAAGGCGATGTATACCTGCATGAGGGCAAAGATAAGGAGCGAATTGATTACGCCGATTACCTTGGCCGCGCCAATGGTGTGAGAACTTTTATGCATCAACCAAAAGTAACCGTGCGTGGCGATACAGCCTGGATGACTTATCATTGGAACGACGCTGGTTATATCAAAGACCAGCGTTTCACCTCTCGCGGCAAGTCGACCCGCGTGTTCGTTAAAGAAGATGGCAAGTGGTTATGCATTCATTCACACTTCACCGCCATTCCATAAACTCCTCGCTCTGGGGCTTTAAACATCAGACTAACTAGTTGCCTTACTGTTGAGCCGCATCGCGACGCATAAGAATGGTTAGGTCTCAGAGAAGAAACGTTGTCAGAACACTGAGTCTGGTGGCCGACCATGGTTTTATCTATAGGCGGAAGTATCAATAGGGCCCGGCTCGCTTGAAGCTCTAATGTCCTTGAAGTGCAAATTCAGCCATAGCCTTTACTTTTTAATGGCTCAGAGACATACTCAAAACGGCCATAAGAAATGAGGTCTGCGGCGACTTTCTTTCTCGCTTACTGCCGTTTGCACGCTTTTTTAATATGAACAAACCACATCAGAGCCTAACCGAAACTAACCACCAGCCTCTATCGTCAAAAGGAGTCGCTTACTGGGCCGACGCACCAAATTCAGTAACTTACCTTGAGGCCGCTACCGAAAGTCATTCACCGGCGTCTTTTTTCGATCAACACTATGCCGACATGTCTGGAATCGTTTGGGTACGGCTCGGCAGCGATGGTAGTATCGCCGACCTAAATTTATTTGTTGCCGCTCTAGAGCAGCTTCGACAACCGATTATCTTGCTTACCACCGATGGCGATTGTTCTGTGCCGTCGTCGCTTGAACAAGAGACTGTAGACGCAATAGTCTCGCACCCGATGGTCATACTTTGGTTCACTCAAAACTTCGATGGCACGGGGTCATCGAAACTAAGACACTTTCCAATTGGGCTTGATTTACACACCGTCAGAGACCCTGATTTAGAAACTCCGTCAAAACTACTCGCGCAACTCGCCCAAACAAGGCGTAACGCGAAACCCAATAGCGTGCGATCTCGCCTAATCGGCTGTGATTTACACCTGAACATAAACAGCGTGGCTCGATACAATGCAATGGAAATATTGCATGATTGCGCACACATTGAGTTTTTAGAAAAGCGAATCTCGCAATCTGGTATTTGGCGGTTTTACTCTCATTTTTCGTTAGTATTATCTACTCACGGCGGTGGCTTAGACTGCCACCGAACATGGGAACAACTGCAACTTGGTTGTATAGTTGTGACAAAAACTTCAGCGCTTGACCCCTTATATGAGGGGCTGCCAGTTGTGATAGTGGAATCTTGGGATGAGTGTAAAGATCCGAAAAATATTGATAAATGGATAACTGCACTCTCGCCTCTAACCGAAGCAAACCATATTAACAGCCGGCTCTCTTGTGCAAACTGGATAGCGGCTCTAAACAAAGAATTGACATAAGCTGTGGGAGAGACGGCGCGCTCCTGAACGGCAATACTGTTCGGTAATACTGTGTCACCCTGAGCGCAGCGAAGGATCTCAAAGCTATGATCAGATCCTTCGCTGCGCTCAGGATGACGTAGGTGATAAGCTCAGGGTGATCTAGTTATAGACCTAAAAATATAATGCTCGGGAGGGCACTGACTGCCCTTGGGATATGACGTCGCGCTCTGATTCAAAAAAAACGTAGCGATACAGCTCAATCTTTCGGCTGTGTACTTCCTTGTAATGCGTCGTTCAGTTTGAGTTAAGTTTGATGCGTTATATTAAACTCTCAAATTTACTTTGTATTCAAATCGAGGGTGTATGCATATGAACAGACCAAACAAAACAAGGGCACTTATTGCCAGCTCATTGTTGCTGCTAGTCTGCCTTTCGACAACCCAGGCCAGTGCTCAAAAAACGGTGACCAACGGCGATATAGGTAGCCATGTGGTTGACAGTGTGCCGTTAGAGCAAGGACAATTAGATCAAGTTCTCGCGCCGATCGCGCTGTACCCCGATTCTCTGTTGTCACAACTATTGGTCGCCGCGACTTACCCTTTGGAGGTTGTTCAAGCAACCCGTTGGCGACAAGCAAATCAATCGCTCTCTGAAAAACAGGTTATAGACGCGATTGAAGACAAACAATGGGATCCAAGTGTCAAAGCACTCACTCCTTTTACCGACCTTATCGTCAGACTCAGTAAAGACCTTGATTGGTTACAACAACTTGGTGATGCCTTCTTGCAGAACGAAGAGCAAGTATTAGCGAGCATCCAAACGCTACGTCAAAAAGCCCGTGACAATGGTTCGATTGCTGATAATGACTATTATGATGTGGTAGAAGATGACGATAATATCATTATTAAATCGACCAATAGAGAGATCGTCTACGCGCCGTATTACGACAGTCGCGTGGTGTATGGTGCTTGGGGTTGGAATGATTACCAACCCGTCTATTGGCATCGCCCATCGCATTATCGACTGCATGCAGGTTTCTACTGGAGTGATCGATTTTATATACGACCAACAATCTTCTTTGGTGGCTTTCATTGGCGCTCACGTAACTTAGTCGTAAACCATCACTTTTACGATCGGCCGTATCGCCAAAACAACCGCTACCGAAATGTTAGGGTGTCAGACTATCGCCATTGGAATCATAATCCGGCGCATCGTCGTGGCGTAAGGTACTCGCGTAACAGAGGTGATCATTCGGCCTACCGTAACCAATTTAATTCTCGCGCAAGAACAAATCGACAGACTCATGAGCGACGCCATGAAGGTAATAGAGTTGTTTCAAATAACCCTAGAAATCGGGATAATATTCGCATCACTGAGCGCAGTAGAGTTGAGAGGAGTAGAGTTGAGAGCAATAGAACTCAAGCACGGCCGCCGCAACCACGTCGACATGAACCAAGAGTCAGACGAACCGACCGTGACAATTTAGCGGCTAGGCAACAATCAGTAAATCGACCAGAGCGTACTGTTTCGAACCCTCGTCGAAATAATAATTCGGCTAATACTCGTAATGCACCGGTGACTTACAGCCCGTCAAAGAGAACCACGGTTACTCGGCAGGACAATTCCAGTAAGGGCAACGACAAGGCCGATAGTCGCGCAAGTGTGCGCAAAGAGGCGAACCCTAAGAGACGATCACAAGTTTCGAATAAGCGATCTCATAAGAAGCCCAACTAGTAATAATTAGAGTCAGGTCGCGATCTTCAAAGCGTTGATATTAGCGTCAGGTGCTGATTTATCCACCGTTAACACCCCGAGAGCACGAGCGAGATATTCTGCTTAAGTAATTAGTTAACAGCCACTGACTATCGCCGCATCAGGCTGGCCATAACACTGATTGCAGGTCATGGTTTTGTCCATGCCTGCTCCCACTTAGCTAAACAGTTCCCCAGCCAGCAATTTTTGATTAAACCGTAAGATTAACGTTAGTGTATGATCGCAAAGCATCGTAGTGAGTAGCGTCAGTTTACGCTTTCGCTACTTCTCACAATTAGGAAAAAATATGCCGTACTTTTTACCGTTAATCTCTTTTACCGCTGGCTTCATTTTACTGCTAATGACTAGCAACCTGGCTGCCCTCAGTTTGATCAATGGCGTGCTGCAAATATTACTTTTTACGTTAGTGGTATGCATCCCAATTTGGCGTACTGGGCGAATGTCTTATGTCGATATAGGCTGGCCATGGGGCTTGGTCGTTATTGGAATTCTGACTTGGGTCTATGGCCAAGGCGATCCAGTTCGGGTAGCGCTGGTAAGTATTGCCTATATTTTTGCCGGTAGCCGAATGGGGCTTGGCGCCTTGAAGATGTGGCAAATGGGCCTGCTTAAAAAAGAGTTCCCGCGCTATGAGTATCAAAAGATACGCTGGATCAAGGCGGGTAAAACTAACACCGCGCTAGCCATGCAAGTAGATGCGATATGGCAGGGCATGGCAAATGCCTCCTTTTTGGCAATTCCGGCGTTCATAATTGCGGCAAACCCAAGCGCTAGTATTTCAGTATTTGAAGTGATCGGCATGCTGATTTGGGCAGGCTCTTTTGCCATGGAGTCTATTGCTGATATGCAAAAATTGAGTTTTCTAAAAACTATGAAGAAAGCGGGTCAGAGAAATAAAGTCTGTAATGTTGGTTTGTGGAAATACAGTCGCCACCCTAATTACTTTGCCGAATGGATGGTATGGAATGGTCTTATTATTGCCGCTGCTCCTTCTTGGATTGCGTTGTATGGCCAAGAGTCGACTATTATTTGGGTTCTGCTCGGCGCGGGCCTTTTGATGGCATCAAGAATGATGTTTACGACGCTGGTATATCACACTGGGGCTGTGCCTTCAGAGTACTATTCAATGCAAAAGCGACCTGAGTACAAAGCCTACCAAGAGACAACCAATATGTTCTTTCCTGGCCCTAACAAATAAATGGGCGATTAGCAGGGGCCAATAGTAGGCTCACGTCTAAATCGTGAACCACTGACGCGATATGCCCCTACGGTTTGATTGTATAACCAGCATTAAATCAGGCATTAGTGAATGCCCTATTTCGATTTAGGCCCCAGCCTTACCCATCGCTTTAATCTCAGCGAGAGCGACCTCTATCTCGCTCTCGCTGTTTAACAGGCTTGGCGCGAACCGCGCATGGCTTTGGCGATACGGTGTGCTGCTCATAATGATCCCCTTGTCGTGCATGCGTTTGACCACCGTCGCGGGTGGCACGCCGTCGACATCAAAGCACACTAGGCCCGACGATAGGTCGCTCGACATAGGAGTATGCAAAGCCACATGTGGCATTCTTGCCAGCCCTTTCTTAGTTTGAGTATTGAGTTGATGAATCCGTTTTTCAACCTGAGCTTTACCCAGCTGTAAGTGCAGTTCAAACGCGGCCGGCAAGGCCCAACGATGCTCGAACGAATGAAAACCACCTGGTGACATATGCTCACCAATGGGCACTTGATCTTGATTCGCTGCACCCAGCCAAACCTCGTACGAACGACTAAAACTGGGTATCACCGCCTCGCAACGCGACCATGCCTGATCGTTACCCCAAACTATGCCGGTGCCGCGCGGACCAAATATCCACTTATGCGTTCCAGCAATAAAAAAATCGCATCCGAGTTGGCTTACGTCTTGGTCTTCGATGCCAAAACCATGCACGCCATCGACACAAAAAAGAATTTGATCTTGCTCACCACGTTTCGCATTAACCGCTTTAATCGCGTCGGCCATCGCACGAATAGGCAGCTTGACGCCCGTGGATGAATGTACCCATGTGACCACAACGACCGCTGTCTTACTGCTTATATTATTGACTAGATTCGCTACTAATGAATCGCTTGTTACCGCGGCAGCGTCTTCGTATAACGAAAACCGTCGTACCGACGCACCGGTTCGTTTAGCCCGCTGCGCGAGCGATAAATCGGTTGAATAATGGTCATGGGTGGTTTGTAATATCTCTTGCCCAGGACGCAGTTTTAGTCCGCTGTAGACCAGAGCCAGGCCCATGGTCGTGCTGTCCGTTAAGGCAATCTGCGAGCCGTCACCACCCATGTAGCTAGCGGCGGATGCGGAAACCTTGGCATCAATTGTTTGGTAGTGTTCATGCCAATAGTCCGATGGATTTTCATCAAATGCCAGTCGGTGCTTATTGATCTCGTCAGAGACAGATTTAGGGTGTGATGCCAATAAAAATGTCGACAGCTGGATATACTTTCGCGTTAGCAAGAACGAATCACGCAAAGCCACCCAATCGCCAGCCTGAATGGTCGGTGCTGGTGCTGCAACCATCGCTTCTTTGGATGTGTCACTAGCCCGACTAGCGCTTGTTGCTAGGCCGGCTCCTATCGCCAACCCACTAACACCAAGAAAATCGCGTCTTAACATAATATTCCCCTCAAGCATGTCGTTTGATTAAACTGACAATAGCCTAATAAAATAGCTCAGTAAAGCGAGTGCAGGCTGGCCGCCGATCCGCGGCATCATTGGCGAGGGCTTGAAATTGGCCCATGTTGTTGTAGTTCGAGCGCTAAACTCCGATGACTAGTGTATGCAGCTTACGCTTGTATCTAAGCCCAATATATCGGCCTTTAGCAGATTAATCTTCGCAAGAACTTGGCCCATATACCCGCACCAAATACGATGTAACATCAGCCTCATAAGCACTAAGCGTACTAGTCGGACCATCGTTCTTTTGCTGCACGCCCTTTATGGCCTCTGCGTCTGAACTTATCGTCGAATCTTTTTCAGGCACGGTTGCTGACACACCGATGTAGCCGCCAAACTTCTTAACAGCGGCTTGGGTTTGGTTAATTTTGATTTGCAGTCCAGTCATAATATTGCCCGTTTAATAGTTCGATTTTTCCCCAACCCTGCTAACTAAAACACATCGCCTAAGCTCACATACCTGCTAGATAAAAAGGCGATCGTCTTAAAATTAGTGAGTGATCAGTATCGAGTAGCCGGGCGGCCGAGCCTATTACAACGTATTACATCAGCCTTGATCACCTCGCAATAACCCCTCCGGCCGAAAAACATCTGCCCCCATAAAAATAAACAAATCCGACGATATGTAAAGTTAGGATGTTGATATATCATCCCTACTCTAATGATCAAGAGGCAACAATGGCTAAGAAATTTTACGTAGTTTGGCAAGGTAGGCAAACAGGCATTTTCACTGATTGGGATACCTGTAAGAACCAGGTTGATGCCTTCGCTGGTGCAAAATATAAGTCGTTCAAAACACGCCAGGAAGCTGAAGCGGCTTTCACCGGTAATGCGGCACCAGCAAGCAGCAAGTCAGCGGGCTCGCCGGTTAAAAAGAAATCTTTAAAGCAAACTGTAAAAACCTATACCGCTGATGACATTGCCGCAATGTCGCTGGATACCAAAATATTTACCGATGGTGGTTGTGAACCGAACCCGGGTAAAGCAGGCTCCGGTATTGCGGTGTATCGCGACGATGTCGTAGAAGAGCTCTGGTATGGCTTATATGAGCCGAATGGCACCAATAATACGGCCGAGTTAAATGCGCTGCATCAAGCGTTGATCATGGCCGCAACTGAAGTCGACAAGGGCAAATCTGTAGCGGTATTTTGTGACTCCAAATATTCGATTCAGTGCGTTACCCAATGGGCGGTGAACTGGCAAAAAAAGGGCTGGAAAAAACCCAGTGGTGAAATCAAGAACCTTGAATTAATCAAACAAATGTTCGCCTTACACCAACAGCTAAAAGACAAGATACAGGTGCTGCACGTGAATGGTCATGTCGGTGTCGAGGGCAATGAGTTGGCTGACCGTATGTCGATAATAGCGATTGGCGAAAAAGAGCCTGACTTCAGCCTCTACGGTGGTGAACTTGATATTGCAGGGCTGTTGAAAATGAGAGCTGGCTAGGCTGTTTAGAGCATTCAAGAATTTAACAACAACTTTTAAAAATAACAAACTAAGGAACAAGCATGTCGCAAACGACGGTAAAATTTAGCCTCGAGAAAGAAACCAAAAACAGCGTGCGTTATAAAGAAGTACCAGAAGAAGGCAAGGCGCCTATTATGGGCTCAGTGTATGTACAGAAATGGTTTGCCGGTAATACACAAAATATCGAAATCACGATTGAGAAAAAAGACTAGTATCATCGAGCACTCTAAATCGACTTAAAAATGGAATTTTTAACTAATAAGGGACTAGTGTATGACTGCATACAAAAAATATGACTAACGATATTCATAGCGTATTAAAACAAACTTTCGGATTTGATCAATTTCGTACTGGTCAAGAGCAAACCATTGTCCAGCTATTGGCGGGGGATTCATCGCTGGCAATTTTTCCAACCGGTTCTGGTAAATCACTATGTTACCAATTCTCGGCATTACAGTTACCTCACCTCACCTTAGTCGTTTCGCCCTTACTGGCGTTAATGAAAGATCAGCTGACTTTTTTAGCCAGTAAGGGAGTTTCGGCGGCCAGTATTGATTCCACCCTGACGCCGGCCGAGAATCAGCAGGTAATGGCCGATGCACGTGGCGGTAAACTGAAGATTTTGATGGTGTCGGTCGAGCGCTTTAAAAATGAACGCTTTCGCCAGTTTATCGATAGTGTGCCGTTATCAATGCTGGTTGTTGATGAGGCGCACTGTATCTCAGAATGGGGGCACAATTTTAGACCTGACTATTTAAAGCTTCCGGCCTATCGCGATGAGTTGAACATTCCCCTGGTCTTATTATTAACAGCCACGGCAACCAAAGCGGTTAAGCGTGATATGGCTAGCAAGTTTGGCATTACTGAAGAGCATATTGTACAAACAGGGTTCTATCGTGCAAACCTTGATTTGGCGGTTGCGCCGGTAAGTACCGCCGACAAAAACACGCTCTTGCTGCAACATGTTTCAGAGCAAGCCTCAAACCAAGGATCTGAACAGGGCCCAGGCATTGTTTATGTAACGCTGCAACAGTCTGCCGAACGGGTTGCCAATTTTCTTTGCAACAACAATATCAATGCCGCCGCCTATCATGCCGGCTTTGATAATGATAAACGCCAGCATATTCAAGAACAATTCATGGCCGGTAAGATTCAAGTAGTGGTGGCCACTATCGCCTTTGGCATGGGTATTGATAAATCAAATATACGATTTGTTGTCCATTATGACCTGCCAAAGTCGATCGAGAATTACAGTCAAGAAATTGGCCGCGCTGGCCGAGATGATTTGCCTTCGCGATGCATCACTTTAGCAAACCTTGATGGCCTCAATACGGTAGAGAATTTCGTTTATGGCGACACTCCTGAACTTGCCGCTATCGACTTTGTACTAAACAATATTAAAACCGAAGTGCAAGCCGGCAACTGGGAGTTGCAGTTGGTGAGTCTATCCAATGCCAGTAACGTACGGCAATTACCTTTAAAAACGTTGTTGGTTCAGCTCGAACTATTGGGTGTTGTGCGCCCCATGTACGCCTACTTTGCAGAGTTCAAATACAAATTCATAAAACCCAGGGGCGAAATACTAGGCCGCTTTGAAGGTGAGCGACGTAACTTTGTTGAAGCCATTTTTAATAACACTAATATGAAAAAGGTATGGGGAGACCCCGATTTTGAAGCCTTGTTTGCCAACTATGCCAGCGATCGTGGGCGAGTGATCACGGCACTTGAATACCTGCAGGAGACTCAGTGCATAGAACTTGAAAGCAAGCGCATGACGGAAGTTTTTTCGGTCAATGAACAAGCATTGGCGGACAGTGGTCTTGTTCAGAAACTACACCAGTATTTTGTCGATAAAGAACACAAAGAGATTAAACGTATTGCCGCACTGATACGCTTTTTTGAGCTGGATAAGTGCTTAAGTTATAACTTGTCACAATACTTTGACGATCAGCAAGCCCCGCAGCAATGCGGTCACTGCAGTGTGTGTCGAGGACAAGTGGCAAAACTTGCCTATTCGCAACAACAAAATTGGCCAACAGATGAAACATTAAGCCAGGTGTTGGCCGAACTCAAAAACCATCTTGCCGCTAAAGTGGCGGGGCCATTGTCAGATGAGTTGCTTTGCCGCTTTTTGGCGGGCTTAAGTGTGCCCATCTTTGCTCGCAATAAGACTAGGCAATTAGCCGGGTTTGCACTGTGTGAGAATTTTAGATATGCCGATATTCGTAGCAAAGTGCAGAACTTATAGTGAAAAAATCAGACAAACTGATTGAATAATCAGCTGCTTTGCCCACTCTTAATGAGCAACATGCTTTGACACCTACCCCTAAACCCCTATAATTACGTTTTTAACGTTAATAATAGGGCTTTTTTTGAATGTTCGTATTCTCTAAAGAGCCAGCTTTTGGTTTGTCGCTGGCGCACACTTTATTACTTTAAGATTAAACTTTCATCTGAACTAATTAATTTTTGCACTCAACCATGCATCTTCGACCCACGTTGGTTTATTATATTAAACTAGTTTCAAGATCGACAGTTAAATTCTCAACAACTGAGCTCCGTTCCGACGCACCC
Organism: Arenicella sp.; assembly: GCA_047629535.1. GTDB lineage: Bacteria > Pseudomonadota > Gammaproteobacteria > Arenicellales > Arenicellaceae > Arenicella. The sequence continues at coordinate 12,822 of JBLHXJ010000018.1, forward strand.
ATAAGGTGATTAGCATTACTCAGGCCGCTGGCTTTAGTAGACCGCTTAACGAATGATCGCGAGTGAACAATAACTTTCTAAAACCTGACATACTATCTATGAAAAGACTATTAAAAACGCTGACATTTTTGACATGCTTAGTGCCGATGTTCAACGCTAATGCCGGCTTTCCCGATGATTTAAGTGACGTGGTCTTTATCGAATCTCCTCAAGTTAGAGATTGGACCGTTGGTGCTGACTTGAATTTAGCGATTACTGGTGGATCAGTCATCCTTGACCATAAACCTAACGAAAACTCTAAAGCAACAGGCCGCTGGCCTACAATTAAGATTTTTAATGTTGCCGTCAATGCGAACGCCTGGGGTATCGTAAAACAAGATGGCGTGTGGATGGCTGGAACGTGGGAATACTTGAAGATAGGGCAAACCGTCAAAAAGCTAAGCGCCTTTCGTTTTGGCCACTTTAGGCAGCCGGTATTTCCGGTTGACCGTACTTTTAATCCAGGCGATGTTTACGGCTTTTTTGTTTCAGGTACGATTCGAGCAGGTAGTGGTTTAAACAACATCGCTGAACGGTCTAAGTTCGTAGTCTACGAAGTAGGCAAAGGAGTGATTTTCACTGAGGGTGATGAATCGCCTGTTGTCGAATCTGAAAAAGCTAAGACTTTGCCAGCTATTGCTATCGAATTATTGTTAAAAGAGCCACGTTAGACCGATTAATGCAATTAGATCAATCGCCTGAAGCAAGGTGTTCTATTGATTAAAACTCAAGCTACCTACTGCAACTAACCTATCATTGCGGTTGCAGTAAGCAGCTTGTTGTTAGTTGATTGATGCGGTCACAAGACTTAATCAATTAACCGCCATTAAAGAGGTCAAAAGGCTTTGACCTCTTTAATCTAACTCGCCTCAGTATCGTTGCCACTGCAGCCCCCAAAAGTGTGCGCGAAGCCAACTGATTCAATTACCAAAGACTCACGATAGACCAGAAGCGTATTGTCATACCCCAAGGGCAGGCTGCCCGTCATCCTGAGCGCAAACCATCGTCATCCTGAGCGCAACTCATCGTCACCCCGAGCGCAACCCATCGTCACCCCGAGCGCAACCCATCGTCACCCCGAGCGCAACCCACCGTCATCCTGAGCGCAGCGAAGGATCTCACAGCTATCATCGGCCCCTTAGACTGCTCTCAAAAACGCTAATCTACTAAATAGCGCTACTCATTAGCCTTTCGAAAGCACTCTAAATAATGCCGCGTAGCTACGAATCTTAGCCGACGCTGTATCACGCTGAGATTGATCTAAATCGCTGAGTAAATAGTTAAGCATTGCAAAGATTATCTCGGCATTATGTTGCCATTGTTGAGGAGCTCGATCTATTGATCCACGCTCGGCCGCGGCCCAAGCACTCTCAAAGTCTTCAATAAACGACTCGCGTTGTCTGTTTTGAATCAACGCTACAAAGGTTGCATAGTTCTTAGCACTTGTTTGATGTTCGAGCTTTATGCTTGATTGTCGTTGCGCCAACATTTCCTTAGCCTGTTTTAGCTGCGCTTTAGAGCGGCTGATATCGAGGTCAGAAAACACAATTTTAATTCCACGAGCCAGTTTCTTATTGCGCTTTTCGAGCGTTTCTTTAGCCTCGTCTTTTTGCAGTTCCCTATAGTCTTTTTGCAGCTTCTCTAAGGTGTCCTCTACCTGCTGATCGGTCATGCTGTAGAGCACCTGTGCAATCTCCTTAATTAACCCATCTTGTGCCGCCAAATTCATCGGCTGCTCTAGAAATGCCAAGGTACTTTGCCAAGTCGATGAACTTAGGCTGGCGTTACGCTGAATATCGTTTGCCATTTTTTCTAATTCAATGACCAAAATGGGGAGGCGCTCAGCGCGAACCCAGCCGTCTAGATGCTCGGCGATCAGATCTATTTTTTGCTCTTGTGACTGATCGAAATCCGCATAAGCCTTAAACTCATCGGCCACGTCTTGTTGCAAGCCATTGACGCCACGCTTTATAAAAAATTCGCCGGTGCCGCAAGCTGATAGCAAGCAAAGTATAAGCCCTATTACGGTTAATCTAATCATGTTCTGTATCTGCATCTCGGGGTGCGAGCATCGTCATGTGATCGCCAATAACTATCAAAGAAGGGATATTAGCACTGACATGTTAGTGCTTGAAAACATCGCGTCACATTGCCTCCGTTTAGCTTTTTGACTCCTTTAACGGCGACTTAAATCGACTACCAAAGGTATTCATCAGTAGGCCGGCTAAAACCAAAGCAGTGCCCGCCCACTGAAGTGTTGTTATTGATTCGTTCAACAATAGGCTGGCTGACGTCAGACCAACAATCGGTACGCCTAAGGACAATGGCGCAATCTGCGCTGCCGGGTAACGCGACAATAAATAGCTCCATAGACCGTAACCGATAATGGTGGCAAAAACCGCAAGGTAGATTAGCGACACGGCAGACTGCCAGCTAAAATCAATCAAACTACTAATGATTCGCTCTGGGCCTTCAAACCAAAAGCTGCATATAAAAAATGGAATAGGCGGCACCCAGGCACTCCAAATAATCAAATTCACGTTGGCTTTATAGCCGCGATTACTAATGCTTCGGTTACAGATATTACCCATAGCCCAGGCCGCCGCCGCGGCCATGGTTAAACCAAAGCCAATGGCTGTCATGGTCTGTGGGTCGTGGCTTAGGGCAATCAGGCTTAGGCCAGACACCGCCACCACAATAGCCACCAACTGATAGCCTTTAATCGCTTCTTTTAAAATCAAAAACGCAAACAATAGGGTAAACAGTGCTTGTGCCTGTAATGCCAACGAAGCTAAGCCGGCAGGCATGCCGTAAGCCATGGCACTAAACAAAAACGTGAACTGCAAAAAGCTAATCGGTATTGCGTAAGCTACCCACCAAAAAAAAGGAATGTTAGGGCGTTTAAAAAATAAGGAACCAATACTGGCGACCAACAGAAAACGCAAACCCCCCATGAGTAAGGGAGGCACGCCCTCTAAACCCCATGCGATAAACACAAAGTTAATACCCCAAATCACCACAATACACAGGGCAATTAGCATATCTCTATTCGACATTTCTGGTTCCTATTAACTGAACAAATTAGCGGGCGTTGCTGATCTCTTGGCTATCTTTCATCGCATGCCCTAGCGGTATGGCTTGCGCATAATTAGCTAAGTGACAACAAATTACACGTATTATGTACAGACTCCTAACTACAATTCATTTTATTGCGTTTAACTATTCAGGAAACTCCCTTTGACGCTCAATCAAACAAAGTCACGCATTATTATTATAGGCGCGAATTTCGCCGGTCTTACCGCCGCAAGCAAGCTAAGTGAATCCTATGATGTAACGGTGATTGACACTAGGCAGAATTTTCAGTGGACACCCAATATCCATGAAATTTTGTCAGACGTTAAAAAGAAAACCAGTCTCAGTTTAAATCTACAAAGCATTATCACCAGACTAGGGCATCAATTTATTAACCAGACCGTAACTAGCATTGACGGTGATTTACAAACCGTCACCCTCGATGACACGCAAACCCTAAATTACGATGTCTTATTAATTGCCTCTGGTCACACACGCTCAAACTACGACATTAAGGGCGCCAGCAAACATGCTTACGGGTTTCGCACCGCTGATGAGGTGATACAAATACATCGCGATATTGAAACGCTTCTTAATGTCAACAAACACGAAGTTTACGTCAACATTATTGGCGGCGGCTTTACCGGCGTAGAAGTTTTGGGCGAGCTATTACGCAAGTACGCTAACAATCCGCAGCTACACTTTAATGTAATCGACAGCGCCTCAAGATTAGTAAACGCTCTGCCAGAAAAATTATCAGATGACATTTTAGAGCAATGCAAAGACTATCAACTTAGCTTTCACTTCAACAAAAAAATCACTGAAGTTAAAAAATCCAGCATTCATTTTGAAGACAAAGAGTCAATCAAATCGGACCTAACCATTTGGTCCGCTGGCACCAAGCTTCCCGACTACCTCGACAGCATCAATACTCAGGGTAGCGCTAGCGGCTTAGCGGTTAATGCCTATTTACAAACTAAAGAATTTAACAATATCTTTGTCGCTGGTGATTCGGCCTCGCTGCCAAAACTATTGCCCAAACAAGCCAGCATAGCCTTAGATATGGGCCCCCATGCAGCGCTTAATGTTACTCGCTTTTTGGCGGGCAAATCTTTAAAGCGATTTAAATTCAAAAGCAAACCGGTACTGCTCTCGCTGGGTGATATCAACACTTACTTTATCCAAGGCAAGTTAGTGTTAGCAAGCCCCGTGCTAGCGGCCGCCAAAGAGGCTGTGTACCAGTTTTATATGGCTCGCCTATCAATACTTCTGCCGATAGAGCAAAACGCTTTGGGTATCGCGAGCAGAGTCCGTTTGTCGACTGAGAAGCTATTACTGGCCGAGATTTTAAAGTTAAGACCCAAGGTATTAATCGGTCGTAGTAAGGTTTTATAACGGCATTAATCGTCACGCTATACCCAAAGGGCGGACGCCGCGAGGCCGATACGTAATGTACAAGCGAAACCATACCCCGAGGCTAACTCTTCTACCCAAGCGTCTGCGGTCTCGGCTATGCCGCTTTCTGAGCCTAGAGCACAATTCGAATTAGTGACCGCTCAAAACATACCGATCTTGCCGCAAGGTGCCAGATCCACGATGGGTTCAACTTATTTACTACACATAATGTTGGCCTAAGGCGCGCCACCATATCGGCCCGAACTGAATTTAATTCAGTATCGCGATAACACTCTAAAAGGTAGCGTTCCGGTTGAACTAAACAAGCCTTAAAACGCCCGTCACGCAAATCAAAGAAAGTCGCATCTGACCCTAGTTACCCTAGTTACTCTAGTTACTAGCTAGCCATCCATACTTAATAAACAAATGGTGTTGTGCCCAAACGGCTCCTGAGCAATGAGGAAAGCGACCTTGGCCGGTTAATTTTTTTCACTCCACTCAATCTCTGCCTTCGATTTCATAAACTCAGGTATTCCGAGATTAGGCATATTAATCGAATCGAGTATTTGCATCCCTTCGTCTGTATGAAAATAGGCCGTTATGCCCAAGCTTAACAATACAGAAAGCCAAAATGTTGATTGGAACGACAACTTGCTGGTTTTGTGCCTAAGCACCTGTTGCGCAACAAGCGCACCAGGCCAACCGCCGATCAACGAGTAGAAGTGCAACCGGCTCTCTTTGATCCGCCATCGTTTTTTTTCTGCATAATATTTATCTTTTGCATACGATGAAAAAGAAAGAAAACTGAAGACTATGTGACTAACGAGAATATAAATTGTTTGCTGCCAAATGATTATTGCCGCGACTAGAGCAGCGAAGTACAAACAAGCAATCAGAATCGCAAATGAAAGTTTAGACTTGCTCGGCTTGCCGCTCTTTCGTGCTTTGCTCGCTTTCTTACCCGGCTCTCCTTTGAACGCAATTTGGCTTCCTTGTAACCTACCTTCAGAGTCTTTGCTCAAGATGAAACGTACAAAATCGCCGATGACAGGTTTTCGAGCACGATTATCAAATTCAGAAACGTGGACAAAAACATCAGGCACAGCTTTACTCACTTGAACAAAACCGAAGCCCTTCTCGTCATTCCATGAAACTAACTTTCCTTGTACCTTTTTCAATCCTGCACCGTAAAATAAGTAAATTCAGACAACCTTGTATTTTATCACTCATAATCGACAGTTGACAGCGCCTGAGAACTAGTGAGAACAAGGGTCAGATGCGACTTATTCCTTCAAATTAGTTTTGGTCGGCCTTCACAAGTCCATTGGTTTGAAAGCTAGGCCATTTTTACTCCCCAGGGCGCGCCACCATATCGGCACGAACTGGATTCAATTCTATATAGCGATAACACTCTAAAAGGTAACGCTCTAATTGAACTAAACAAGCCTTGAAACGCCCTTCCCACAATGTGGCTGATCGACGATATTGATAGTTGAAATAGGGCGCTTAGCGACGGCCTACCGATTGCATCAATGCTGACACACCGCCTTTCGTTTGCGGTGTTAGCAAGAGTGGTCATGAAGACCCAGGCATGAACTACAACCCTGTGGCGAATCGAATACTCGTGAAGCCAGTTAGCATATGCGGCGAAATCCTGCTCGCTCGTAAAACACACACTACGGTTATTAACTCGTTGAGTAACATGATGAGCAATGCCCTGCACATCTAATCTCGGCAATCTTGCCATATCGAACGCCTTTTCGATGATTGGTTTTGCTTAATCTAACTCAAATGAAAGAAGGTCGCATCTGACCCTCGTCGCTACGCTCGTTCAGGATGACGCGGGTGCTGGTTTAAAAGTGCATATAGTCCATCGCCATATCACGTTTGGCACTCCAACTAAGCCAATCAACGATCGCTTAAGCTTTGCTGAGGCACCTTTCGTAAGCGAGTTAGGTCATAGCCCAAGGCTTCGGTCTTTTGCACAAGGGTTTGGTAATCGCTGTCACTTATTTGTGGGGTTCGCGCCATTACCCATACGTAATCACGAGCCTTTCGGCCAATGATCACCTGCTGATAGTCTTCGCTCAAATAGACAATTCGGTAGTCGGCTTTGATCGGCCAGATAAACCGCATGCTCCACAACGAGTTATTGGTTTTGTCTTCAATAAAGCCTTTTGGATTGTAGGTCTTTAAGGGGCCATCAAAGCTGCCCTTGTTAAAGGTAAACGTTGTTGGGATATTGCCATCGCTATCGAGCTCATAGCGTTCAACAGCATTGTAAGCTTGGCGCTCTATAAGCGTGGGAATATTGGCTATAACATACCAATCGCCCATAAATTTTTTCAGGTCGACGGACTCTACTGTTGGCATCGGTGCGCGAGTTGCACAGGCCGCTAGAGAGAGCGCCACAATGGGCAGTATAGATAGTTTTAGGAAAGTTTTCATGCCCCTAATGTTAACAGAGGGCGGTTGGCTTTGGCGTCAAGAGCCAACACCGGTTTGCTGAGGTTTTTGCTATTTAGCTAACAAACTCTCTGCCAACGAACCGACAGGTTCGGCCTTTAGAAAGATGGGACATAAGCTGATCGGCTAACATCGCATCGCAGCCTATTACAGAGCTCTGTATTTTATTGGTGAACTCTGCCCGAAGATGTAGATAGATAGAGCGCAACCGCCGGTCATTGCTTCGCTTCGCGTTTCGAAGAACTCGTATCACGGCATCGTCTGAATCGACGTCAATTAGCTCTCCAGTTTTCGTGCGCCAGATTAAGGCAAA
>JBLHXJ010000019.1:0-20021 GCA_047629535.1 Arenicella sp.
GGATGACGGGTAGCTAAGCCGTCAGAATGACGGACAGCTAGCTACTCAGGATGACGGATGGGTTGCTGATCAGGATGGAGCACAGATTTGTGATCTGGAGACTCATGGCCCTTTGGCTGTGCAGCCAAAGGGCCATGAGCGTTGACTGGTTATCGGGGATTAACCCCAATCCAAAATCACTTTGCCTGACTTACCAGACTCCATCATTTCAAAACCTGCCTGAAATTCATCGACCGGAAATTGATGTGTCAACATCGGCGATAGATCTAGACCGGACTGAATCAAGCTGACCATTTTGTACCAGGTTTCAAACATTTCTCGGCCGTACACACCTTTGATCTCTAAGCCTTTAAAGATCACCTTGGTCCAATCAATCGCCATATCTGATGACGGAATACCAAGCATTGCGATCTTGCCGCCATGGTTCATATTCTCAAGCATTGAGGTAAACGCGGATGGCACGCCAGACATTTCCATGCCGACGTCAAAGCCCTCGGTCATCCCTAACTCTGTCATCACGTCTTCGATATTTTGCTCGGCCACATTGACCGCTCGACTGGCACCCATTTTGCTCGCGAGTTCTAGTCGGTAATTATTAACATCGGTGATCACAACGTGGCGAGCGCCAACATGCTTTGCCACCGCTGCCGCCATGATGCCGATTGGGCCAGCACCCGTGATAAGTACATCTTCACCGCTTAAATTGAACGATAAAGCGGTGTGTACTGCGTTTCCAAATGGATCAAAAATCGCCGCCAAGTCGTCGCTAATATTGTCAGGAATTTTAAATGCGTTAAACGCCGGAATCAGTAGAAATTCTGCGAATGCGCCTTGACGATCAACTCCAACACCAACCGTGTTACGACATAAATGCCGGCGGCCAGCGCGGCAATTACGGCAATGACCACAGGTGATATGGCCTTCGCCTGAGACTCTATCGCCGTTTTCAAAGCCACGTACCTCTTGCCCCATATCGACTACTTCACCAACGTATTCGTGGCCGACAATCATCGGTACGGGGATGGTGTTTTGCGACCAATCGTCCCACGCATAGATATGCATGTCGGTACCGCATATGGCGGTTTTCTTGATCTTGATTAACAAGTCATTTGGTCCAACCATAGGCACTTCAGCCTCGGTCATCCAAATGCCTTTTTCAGGGTGTAATTTTGCTAAGGCTTTCATTTGCGCAGTCATTAGCTAATCACTCCAATCTCTTTGCCAACTTTAATAAAGGCGTCAACGGTAAAATCTACTTGCTTGAGGCTATGTGCAGCCGACATCTGGGTGCGTATTCTGGCTTGCCCCTTTGGCACTACGGGGAACGAGAAGCCGACCACATAGACACCCTCTTTAAGCATGCGTGTAGACATTTCGGCGGCCAGCTTAGCATCGCCTAACATCACTGGGATAATCGCGTGGTCAGCACCCGATAGGGTAAATCCAGCGGCGCTCATACGTTTACGAAAGTGTGCGCTATTACGGCGCAAGCTATTGCGCAGATGGTCGCCCGATTGCAGCAAGTCAAGCACGCGGATTGAGGCCGATACGATTGCTGGCGCTAGTGAATTAGAAAATAGATACGGGCGTGAGCGTTGACGCAGCCATTCGATGACTTCACGCTTGCCGGAGGTAAAACCACCTGAGGCTCCACCCATAGCTTTGCCGAGAGTGCCGGTGATAATATCAACTCGGCCCATCACCTGACAGTGCTCATGGCTGCCGCGACCCTTGTCACCAACAAAGCCAACCGCATGTGAGTCGTCAACCATGACCATAGCGCCGTACTTATCGGCGAGGTCACAAATACCTTTTAGATTAGCGATCACGCCGTCCATCGAGAACACACCATCTGTTGCAATCAATTTGAAGCGTGCGCCAGCTTCGGTGGCAGCGATTAGCTGAGCCTCAAGCTCAAGCATGTCATTGTTAGCGTAACGAAAACGCTTAGCCTTACAGAGACGAATACCATCGATGATGCTGGCATGGTTTAGTGCGTCAGAAATAATCGCATCTTCAGCGCCAAGTATGGTTTCAAACAAACCGGCATTAGCATCAAAACATGACGAGTAGAGAATAGTATCTTGCATGCCAACGAAGTCACTTAACTTGGCCTCTAAGGTTTTATGAATGTCTTGTGTGCCGCAGATAAAACGCACTGAGGCCATACCAAATCCATGTTCGTCTAAGCCCTTCTTTGCAGCTTTGATCAACTCTGGGCTATTCGCCAAGCCCAAGTAATTGTTAGCGCAAAAATTAAGCACTGACTCTCCTGATGAAACCTCGACCCTGGCACTTTGAGCGCTAGTAATCAGTCGCTCGGCCTTGTAAAGCCCGGCCTCTTTGACCTCGTCGATATTGCCCTGTAGATGTTGAATAAAATCTGTCATTGCTTAAAACCTTGTTATCTAACAGCCGTAGCTGCGTTAAATAATTGCCTCGACATAGCGAGTCTGCATGTCGATATAAATTTCTTTTGCCATTTTACGCGCTTCTTCGATGGACATAAACTGTGACGAGAAATCAGCGATCGCTTGATCAATCGACAATTGACTGGCGGCGATAATATGCTCGATCAAATCGATTGGGTTTTCAATCCCCATTGCGAACCGAATAGTGGTTGGGAATATCTGCGCTTCGACTTGCTGCTCGGCATTGAGCTCTGAGTGCGTGGTCAACCCTGGGCAGCTGACAATACTGTTAGTTTGACCAAGGCTAATCATGTGTGAGAAGGCAGGTTCAAGGCAATCGAAAAAGCGATGGAATTCAGCATCAGGTATTTCAGAGCCCATATCAACAGTGAATAAGCCTGATGGGAAGCCTAGAAATAAGTTCTTCTGGGCCAGGGCATAATTCTTATTACCGCTCAAGCCATTACAGTTCACTTTGATCATCGGGTGTGAATCCATAAAGGTGGCAAATATTTTGGTGGTTATGCATTTCTTCAGCATACGAACTTCTAGAGTTCGCATTCCAGCCATCACTTCAAACGCCGTATCGGCATTTAAGAATGCACCTTTGATATAATAAACATTCCAAAACAAGGTATTTTCCCAACCGCTGACACCCTTTGGAATAAACATGTCTTGATTGCGCGCAATCACACAGCCAGCGATCACCGAACCTGAGCCAGTCAAGTCTTTGGTGTAGCTGTGGATAACAAAGTCAGGGCGCTCATCGGCATTGTCTCGCTGCAGAGGCTGCACTAAAAATGGCGTGCCTACGGTTGCGTCTAGTATTACTCGTATTCCTGATTGGTGCGCTAAGCGGCAGAGTTCCGGTACATCTAATACATAACCATGTGGATTACATGGCGATTCAATATACAAGTATATCTGTTTGCCTGCGGCTAGGCGCTCTGCGTATTGCACTTTGACCTTGGCTAGCGTTTCAACGAAGGCGACGCTGTCTTCGCCTGAAAACTGAGCCACGGCAATATTTAGGTTTGAGGGTTTGGCAAACCAATCGTGAATCAGCTGATGCGCGCCACCGTAAATATTCTGACTGGCGATCAAGATATCTTCATGTCCGAGTACGTGCGACAAAGTCGCGTCGATCGCCGACATGCCGCTATTGAAATTCCAAGCTAGGTAGTCGCCCGCATAAGGGCCTGCCTCTAGATCAACAATATGATTCGCCAGAGAGATTGAGGTTGGGTTAAGCAGACGCGAATAGATGTCGAGCATCATCTCTTTACCTTCAAAGGCGTCGCTAATCCATTCGGCACAGGCGTATATATAGGTAGCCGTGCGGGTAATCGCCGGGGTTGCCGAGAATATAGCGTTAACGTTATCAAAGATTGGGTAAGCCGATTTAGCGCTCATGGTCGACTGGCTATAGCCTAGCGCTTGATAGGTGCTCCTGAACGGATTCTGCAAGGTATCCAGTACTTTAGCTAATTGAAATGAGAGAAATTTCTTGGCATTAAACAAGGCCGCTTTTTCTGTGGTCTCTAACGACGCCATGCTGATCTGCGTTTCTTGCCACATCAACTCGACATTACCCTGGCATTCATAAACGCGCTCGACCGCGCTCAACAGGGCTCGCCCCAAATCGCCATCGACCTCGATATTAAAATGCGCTAGCTGCTCTGCTGCTAGCTCTTTGACGTTTGTCGCCTCAGTCGAGTTCCTTCTCGGTGAAAGTTTTTTTGCAGCATCGAAAATGTCGGTTTTATTATTATTTTTCATCGTCAAATCACCATATCTTAATTCGTTAGATCATCTCTTATCATATACAATATTTGCGATATCAGCACATTGCCAAATTTAATTCGGAAACACACCCATATGAGCGACATAGACCAAATCGACTTCGAAATAATTGCTGCCCTGAGGAACAATGCACGGATAGCCAACAAAGAACTGGCTGAACGGATTGGGTTAGCTCCCTCCTCGTGCTTAGAACGAGTACGATATCTTCGTGCCCGAGGCTATATAAGAGACGCTCATGTGGAAGTCGACCTAATAGCGCTTGGCTTAGGTTTACAGGCGATGGTAGCCATTCGTATGAACCAACATTCAAGAGTTGGGCTAGAGGCCTTTCAGAACTATGTGATCGGGCTCAACGAAGTGGTGACGGTATACCATTTAAGCGGCGCAAACGACTTTATGGTACACATTGCGGTTAAAGATGCCGAAACCCTAAGGGACTTCGTACTGGACTCGTTTGCTGAGCGGCCTGAGGTGGCGCATATTGAAACGGCGGTTATTTATCAACAAGTCAAAAACTGGAATTTGGTAGACAATCGAGGGGAATGAAGACCTAAGTTCAAAACCAGATCACAAAGAGCTCTGTTCCAAGGAAGGTATCAGCAACGCGTGCCCGCTTTTAAGTATCATTATTTGCTTGCAATCCTTGGTATCAGCGAGATCCTTCGGCTGCGCTCAGAATGACAAACACACGCGGCCATCCTGAGCGCAGCCGAAGGATCTTATTAAAAGGAATACAAAGCCGGAACTAACTATTTAATAATCTTCAAATGCGAGGTGTCGCGCTTGGGTTTAGTTTTGGTCTTCAACTTGGTCGGTTTGCTGGGTATGCGAGTTGGGCCACTTGGCTCGGGATCTAAACCTTCGTCGTCGTCCATATCTTCGAAGAAAATGCCTTGTGAATTTTCACGCGCAAAGATCGCCAAAATAGAATCGATCGGCAAAAAGATATCTTGCTCAATGCCACTGAACCGAGCTGAAAAACTAATACATTCGTTATCCATAACATGCAATTGCACGGCCGACGAGCTGATATTCAATACTATCTGCCCGTCAACTACGTGTGCAACCGGCACCTCGACACCCTCGGCTTCGGCGTTAACCAAAACCTGAGGGGTGAAACCATTGTCCTCGGCCCAATCAAAGATGGCACGCATCAAATATGGTTTAGTCGAGGTCATTGTATCAGTCACCAGTTAAAGCCTATAAACGGATTAAAATCCGCGTAAATCACGCTCAGTGTCACTCATGCTGTTTTCAAAAGCTTGGCGAGCAAACAGACGCTCGGAATACTCTTCAACTACCTGAGCTTGCTTTGGCAAGATTATGTTTAGGGTGGGCAAACGCCATAGCAACGGAGCCAAGATAACGTCTACCAATGAGTATTCGTCGCCCATCGCGTAGTCTTGCTCAGCAAATAGCGGCGAGATTGCGATTAAGCCATCTCGAATCACTTTATGAGCCGCTTTGTCTCTCTTGTCTTCTTGCAATGCTTTTACCGAATCAAACCAGTCGCGATTCAAGCGCATAATCATCAGACGCTGTTTGGCACGCGACACCGGGTCAACCGGCATAAGCGGTGGATGCGGCAGGCGTTCGTCTAAGTATTCGTTAATGATGAATGGGTCGTACAAAATCAAATCACGGTCAACCAAGGTGGGTGTCTCGTAATATGGATTGAACTCAGCGAGCTCTTGGCATGTGTCTGAAGGGTCGGTATAAACCACTTCACATTCAATGTCTTTCTCTTGTAAGACGATTCGGCAGGCATGACTCAACACGCAGTCTGTTCCAGAGTACAGCGTCATGATAGAGCGTCTGGTTGCGAGTGTATTCATACAAATTTCCTATTTTAAGATTGGGATATAGAGTGCAAGACAACGTTATTTTATAAATATCGTGTCGTTTTATGCATTCTTTAAAAATAACAAAACGCGGCATGAGCAAGCCCAAGCCGCGTTTTTTTAATTAACTTAACTTACGTTCTAATGAACGTCGCGCCAGTACTCTGCCTTTAGAAGCATGCAAAGAAGCAATAAGATAATTAAAAAAGCGAGGGTGTAAACGCCAATAGTCTTACGCTGCAACTGAGCTGGCTCAGCCATATACGATAAGAACCCGGTTAGATCAGCCATTGACTTATCAAACTCTAGCGGCGTTAACTTGCCTGGGTGCGATAGCTCAAAGATTGTATCACCGACTACTTTATGATCGCCTAAGGCGTCAGTCGCAGCATGCGCATCAACAGCGCCATGGCTTTCTTTGTCTACTTTACCGACAATCTTCTGCACACCTTGTAATTCATACATCGCATGTGGCATCGCTACATTTTCAAATAATGAATTATTCCAACCGCTTGGGCTGCTCTCATCGAGGTAGAAAGCGCGTAGATAAGTGTAAATCCAATCGGGGCTGCGAACACGAGCAACTAAAGAGAGATCAGGCGGGGCAACACCGAACCATGCCTTAGCATCTTCTTCAGGCATCGTCGTGATCATTAAGTCGCCTTCTTTCTCGGTGGTGAACATCAAGTTTTCCTTGAGCTGCCATAGAGGAATGTCCAAGTCTTTAGCAACGCGATTATAACGCGAATACTGAGCACTGTGGCAAGACAAACAATAGTTAACGAATATCTTAGCGCCGTTTTGCAACGATGCTTTGTCAGACATATTCATGTGCACTTCATCAACCGCTGCACCATGGCCACCAGCTGCAAATGCGCTGGAACCAATGACAGTGGCCGAAACCAGAGCAACTAATAATAGAGATAATTTTTTCATTTGAATGTCTCCTAATGCGCTTCGTAAACAATACGGCTGGGCTCGGGTTTAGTCTTACCAATGCTGGTAAACCAAGGCATCAAAGCAAAGAACGCAAAGTAGATAACGGTGCATATTTGAGCTAACAAGGTTTTGCCCGGGGTTGGTGCATTCATGCCTAGGTAACCTAAGATGAGAAAGGCTGCCAGGAAGAAAACCAAGGCCACTTTGAAAGGCCAGCTGCGGTAGCGAATTGAGTATACCGGTGAGCGATCTAACCAAGGAAGCAAGAAGAAGCATACGATCGCAGCGGCCATTAGGATCACGCCCCAAGCCTTACCACTACCGAACTGTAGGCCAACAAAAACACAGGCCGCCAATACAGTATAAGCAACTTTAGCGTTAATGCTAACCTTCGCTCTTATCCAAAGCCAAAGCACAATCAAGCCAGTAATGATCTCAAGTGCAAACAGCAAGGTTGTTGTGCTTGCGCGCAAGATTGAGTAAAACGGCGTGAAGTACCAAAGCGGCACAATATCAGGCGGCGTTTGCAGCGAGTTTGCTGGTGCGAAGTTATCTTTCTCTAGTAACACACCACCACCATCTGGCCAGAAGAATACGATGCCTAAGTAGATAATTAAGAAACCAGCCACACCGATCAAATCTTTGATCACGATGTAAGGGAAGAAAGCGATGCCATCTAGCGGCTTGCCGTCTTCGTCTACGTGGTCATAAATATCGATGCCGTCTGGGTTATTTGAACCGACTTGATGAAGCGCTACAAGGTGTAAGAACACCAAGGCAACCAAAATCAGTGGCATCAAGATAACGTGGAAAGCGAAGAAACGGTTCAAGGTGGCATCGGAGATAACAAAGTCACCACGAATCCACTCGGTTAGCGCTGGGCCAACAAATGGCACTACGTCAAACAGTGACAGAATCACTTGAGCGCCCCAATAAGACATATTGCCCCAAGGAAGCAAATAGCCCATGAACGCTTCGGCCATCAAGGCGACGAAGATTACACAACCAATCAACCAAACCAGTTCACGTGGCTCACGGTGTGAGCCGTAGATAACGCCGCGGAACATATGCAGGTATATGATCACGAAGAACATAGACGCGCCGGTCGAATGCAAATAACGCACTAGCCAACCAAATGGCACATCGCGCATGATGTACTCAACTGAAGCAAAGGCTAAGTTAGCGTCTGGCTTGTAATGCATAGTCAAAAAGATACCAGTGACGATTTGCACTACTAACATCAGAATAGCTAAGGCACCGAAATAATACCAAAAATTGATATTCTTGGCGGCCATATACTCGGCGAGATGCTCGTTCCAAACTTTCGTTGCTGGAAAACGCTTGTCGACCCATTCCATTAGAGCGTTGGCGCTCTTATGGTTGTCGTGACGATGAATAGCCATTATGCAGTCCTCCCTTCGTCGTCACCAATATGGATGACGGAGCCTTCAAATCTATATGGCGGTATAGGCATGTTAGTTGTCGCGGGCACGTCTTTATATACGCGACCGGCTAGATCGAACTTAGAGCCGTGACACGGACAGAAAAAGCCGCCTTGTGAGTCATCACCCATTTGCGGGTCTGGACCAATCGCCAATTTTTCTACTGGAGAGCAGCCTAAGTGCGTACAAACACCTTCCATCACCAATAGCTCTGGGCGCGAGACGTCGGCGCGTTGATTATTTTGAGCATAGCTGGGTTGTAAACTCGATTCTGAGGCAGCATCGGCTAGATTGCCTTTAATCTGATCAAGGCCAGACATCATCTCGCTAGTACGCTGAAGCAGCACTACTGGCTTACCACGCCATTCAACTTTCACCATTTGGCCCATTTGAATTTTAGAAAAGTCAAATTGAACCGGCGCGCCTGCGTTCTTAGCTCGCTCACTCGGAGCCATACTCATTACAAACGGCACCACTGCAGCACCAACGCCAATAGCGCCAAATCCTGCAGTTATACCAGTGAGGAAACGACGCCTCTTTTGATCTTCAACGCTCATGCCATCGGCATTTACGTCGCTAACGTTATTGTCAGCCATAGGTGCTCCTAAGATTGTCTAAGCCGATTTGGCCTAGAATATTAGCTAATTTAAATTTTTTCGTGGCGAGCCGATATTGGTTAAACCAAACACCAAGCTAAAAACCCTTTTAAAATCAAACAGTTTTTGCCAGTAAACGAGCTTGCGCGTTATGAGCTACTTTTCAACACGCATAGCTTTTGTTCATCGGGCGCGATTGTACCAGATGTGTCAAGCGTTTGGCTCTTTTGAAAGACTAAATATTACATGTATTTTAATCATAAGTCCGCCCAATTCGCTAACCAAGCAGTGCTCGCATAGCGGCTAAGTGAGCTTGACCCACCTCTTCTTTGCGCTGAGGGTCTTGCGCAAGCTTCTCCTCCCAAACAATATGCTGCTCGTCCAACTCATCGAGGAAGCGACTTGGCGAGCATTCTATCAGCTCACCATAGCGCTTTCGCTGGTTCGCATAAGAGAGCGTGAGCTCTCGTTTAGCCCTTGTGATACCAACATAAAACAAGCGGCGCTCTTCTTCTACCATGTCTTCTTCAATACTGGTCTTGTGCGGCAATATTTCTTCTTCCATGCCGACAATGGTGACATGCGGGAACTCGAGACCTTTAGAGGCATGCAATGTCATCAAGGAAACAACGTTGGCGTCTTCATCGTCGCTATTTTTCTCGAGAATGCCCATTAAACTAATTGTCGCGACAACATCGGCTAATTTTTTATCTTGATCTTTTTTGACGATCGATTTAACCCAATTAAGCAAATCTTCCACATTTCGCCAACGCATTTCGGCTTGTTCAGGACTCGCGCTTTGTTTGGTTACCCATTCTTCGTAGCCGATGTCATTTAAAATATCATTAATCAGTTGGATTGGAGGGTCCGTTAGCGCTCGCTCCATCATGCCGCCGAGCCAATACTGAAACTCACGAATCGCGCCTTGTCGCTTCGGTTGCAGAAACTGATGCACAAAAGGGCTGGAGATTGCGCCATATAAACTGCAAGCCTCTAAGCCTATTTTACCTGAGTCGTCAGAATCCGCTTTTGCGGTCGCGGCTAAGGCCTCTAAGGTAGATGCACCAATGCCTCTACGCGGGGTATTAATCGCGCGCACAAAGGCGTTGTCGTCAGAAGGGTTACTAATTAGACGTAAATAAGCCATTACATCTTTAATTTCAGAGCGATCAAAGAATGATAGGCCGCCGCTTAAGTAATATGGGATATGCATTTCTCGCAGCTTTTGCTCAAGCATTCGAGCCTGATGGTTGCCGCGATACAAAATCGCATAGTTCTTATACGGTGCTTGATTCTGAAAACGGTGCTGCATTAAGCCAGCCACCACTTTCTCGGCCTCGCGCTCATCGTTCTCAGCATTGATCACCAAAATAGGGTCACCAATACCAAGATCACTCCATAAGTGCTTTTCAAACGGTCGCGGGTTATTTTTAATTACATGGTTAGCCAAGGCTAATATCCGCCCCATTGAACGATAATTTTGTTCTAGCTTTACTAATTCTAAGGTCGGGAAGTCGTTCTGCAGCTGAACTAAATTTTCTGGCTGAGCACCACGCCATGCGTAGATAGATTGGTCATCATCACCGACCGCCGTCAAACCATTACCATTGGAGCCCGCCACCAAGGTTTTGACCAAGCGATATTGCGCGGTGTTAGTGTCTTGGTACTCGTCGACCAGCATATATTGAACGCGCTCTTGCCACTTAATTCGTATGTTATCGAACTTACGCATCAATTCATTCGGCAAATACAACATGTCGTCTAGGTCAATCGCATTACACGCCTGCAAGTAACGCTCGTATTCGCCATAGACATTGGCTGCCGCGACTTCGGTCGGGTTGGTCATGGCAAGGCGACTAGCGTCGTTCGGTGACACTAAGTCGTTTTTCCAGCTAGATATTTGATTGCGAACGCGATCGACTATGCCGTTGTCATCAAGGTCGGCCTTTAATAGTTCACGCACCACGAATAATGAATCGGCGGGGTCAAAAATAGAGAAGCCCGGTTTACGACCAGAGGCATCGACTTCTTCGCGCAGAATCGCCATACCTAGACTGTGAAAGGTTGAGACGGTGAGGCCTCTAGTGGCGTCGGCATCGAGCAATTCGGTAACCCTCGCCTTCATCTCCCGCGCAGCCTTATTGGTAAAGGTCACCGCGTAAATGTGCTTTGGGTTTATAAACTTCTTGGTCAACAACCACGCTATCTTGTAAGTGATTACGCGAGTTTTGCCACTACCAGCACCCGCTAACACTAACATCGGCCGCTCGCACTCCTGTACTGCAGCTCGTTGTTGAGGATTTAGTTGTTGAAACAAAAATGGCCTCGCAAACAGGGCTAGAAAAAAGGAAAAAGGAGTAATTCAAGGTACGAATCTATGGACATTGTAACCGCAACAACAGTGCTTTTTACGGCTCGAGCAAGTTTTAATTTTTACGACGGCAAAATAACATAGATACTCAGCAATAGTGGAGCCAACCAGCCTGCTCACCGAGCCGGTTAATATACCGATAAGGTGCCGATTAATTGGCATTTTAGTCGCTTATGGGCTCGAGTAGACGTATTTGCGCACGAAACCCGGGCTAACGATATCGTTAATTACAAGAATAAACATACAATTTGTCTCTTAACATCAATGGTGTACACTAGACTAAGGCAGCCTAGTCGCCGGCATAGATTCAAAGACAGTCGCCAAGGCCATACAAGATTCGGACTATTGGCCGAGTTAGATCGACCGTTATTGCCTTCGAGGTAAAAAGTTGATGTTCAGCACTGTCATATCAACTGAGTTTTTAAATCGATTGGCTTAGCGCTTTATCTGAACCAAAATTAGAAATACAGTCGAAATACAGAGCAGACGTGGAACCAAGTCAAATACAACGACTCTTTAGTACAGGGCAATACCAAAAAGTATTAGATCACTTAGGTAGCGGCCAGGCATCGTCATGGACTGATACCAAGAAGCTCAGGTGCATGCGCGCAATTGAACACCAAGATACCTTGGCCTTCGCCGACCAACTCAGAACCATGATCGCTGATCGCTCTGAGCCCTACGCAATGAACACTTCCGAGCGTAACAATCAATTACGCTATATCGCCTTAGTTTACGCAGAACAGAATCGAGCAAAAGATAGCTGTACGATCATGTTAGAGCTATGCAAACAAAGCCCGAAGGTGGCCGCGTTACGTAGAGAATATGCGTTTGCGCTGAGCAGCGATTCGCATCTCGACATGGCCGAGTCGGAATTGCTTAGGGCCATAAAACTGGAACCAAGTAACGCCAGTTCACATGCGCAATTGGGCAATATTTACTGCAAGACCGGCCGCGTCGATGCTGGTTATGGCAGCTTTTCTAGGGCGGCGACCCTAGAGCCTGACAAGCTTATCTATATTCAACGCTTATTATTCTGGAGCAACTATCTAGAGCATACGTCGCAGCAGAGCAATTACCAACTAAGTCAACTTTGGGCGGCTAAAGCGTTTCCGAGCGACGACGCCATGGCCCATAGTGATGTCACGCGCACGGTCGACCCAGACAGACCCCTTAAATTGGCATTTGTGTCAGCCGATTTTTGTGCTCATGCGATCAGTTTTTTTATTCAGCCGCTACTCAGCGGACTTAATAGGGCCGAGTTTAAAATCACTTGCTACAGCGACACTAAAAAGCTCGACCATGCGGCCGAGGCTATTCGCGCGCTGTGTGATGTCTGGCGTGACAGCTCGCGAATTACCGATGCACAACTTGTCGAACATATAGGCCGCGACCAAATTGATATTTTGGTCGATCTCAGTGGCCATGCTGGCGGCAACCGTCTCGGCGTGTTCGCTCAGCATGCGGCGCCGCTTCAGGTCAGTTGGCTAGGTTACCCATCGACCACAGGGCTAAACAGTATTGGCTATCGCATCTGTGACCGCGTCACCGATCCCAGTGACTTTAATGAGCAATTTTTTAGCGAAAAACTATTACGTCTACCCAACGGCTTCTTATGCTACAAACCGCTAGAAAGTGCGCCAGAGATCAAGCCAAGCGGAGACCAGAGCCATATCCGCTTTGGGTCGTTCAACAACCTAGCTAAGATTTCAAGCCTGACGCTAGACTGCTGGGCAGCGGCACTGCTGGCGGTACCAAACTCTACGTTATGCATAAAACGCAAGCCGCTGATTCATAAAAATACCGCCGACTACTTTATTCAGCAGCTTGCCGAGCGAGGCATAAGCAAAGACCGCATTATACTGAAGACCTCGAACCTCAAAATCGAAGAGCATCTTGAGCAATACAATCATATCGATATCGCCCTAGACACGACCCCTTACAATGGCACAACGACAACCTTAGAGGCGCTTTGGATGGGTGTGCCAGTTATTTCGTTAATCGGCGAAACACATGCGAGTCGCGTAAGCGCGAGTATCTTACAGCGGCTCAATCTAGGCGAGCTAGCGACCAAGACGGTGTTCGAATTTGCTGACCGTGCGAAGGAACTTGCCGAGCTAAAAGAGACTCTTGCAGAATTACGGTTTGGGCTACGCAAACGAATGAAAGACTCACCACTGATGAATAATCGACAGTTTGGCCGCGAGTTTGGCAATACTCTTAGGTCACAATGGCGCGATTGGTGTGAGCAACGCGACAAACAAAAAAATGACTCTCGAGCCGCTACCGAATCGAAGCTTGGGGCCGGCAAATGAAACCATATAGCGACACCCCACTAAACGAGCTAGTCTCGAAGTCTATTCGAGCTTTGCGTGATAGCCAACATAACCACGCAATCGAAATTACCAAACAGATAATCGAGCAGCAAAGTAATCATGCCGGCGCTCACGCGATTCAATTCAGCAGCCTATTTAAGTCAAAACGGTTCGAACAAGCGAGAAGAATGGGCGGCCGCGCGGCGCAGCTAAACCCGAAATCAGTATTCATATTAAATAACCAAGCGTGCCTTCAATTAGAGGCAAAGCAACCGGCCGCGGCCGCCGGTTTATTAAAGTCATTAATCGAGCAATTTGGAGAGCGCGCTCAATGGCTTTATAATCTTGCACTAGCGCAACGGATGGTCGGCAATTTCGAGTATGCAATCACCATGTTTGGTCGCACCTTAGACCATCAACCCGAGCATGACCGTGCGGCGTTTCAACTGGCCGACTGCCTGCAAACTATAGGGCGTGCTGAAGAGGCGGTTCGAAGTTACGATTATGTGCGACTACTGCGAAGCAAGCACGCGCCCACACACAGTAATTACATCCATCACGCGGTAGCCAATAATCGCTTATCTAAAATCGACTTAGCACACGAGTTGGCGCTATGGAGAGAACGTTTTATACCCAAGGATAAACGCTATACGGTCGGCCAGCCTAGCGCGGCACTGAGCATCAATATGGGTTTTCTAATTGGTGACATCGAGCACCGCTGGCTGCGTTCAATGGTGGCTCCGGTGATCAATCAGCTGGCCAATAGCAAAGATTCGATTACCGTTTATTGGCACCACGAAAAGCCTCCTTTGGAGCTTTTCAATGAAGACGTAGCGGTGATTTTTTCGGCCGCCATGAGTGATGCAGACTTCGCACGACAAGTACGTGCTGACGGCAGTGATGTAATGATTGATATTTGCGGTATGCGCGCAGGCTCTCGGCAACGTGCACTCGGCCTGCATCTAGCCGGCCGCCAATACGGCTGGCTAGCACACGAAGGACACTACGCAACGCCTTTAGTGGTAACTTTAGACGATAAATTAAAGTCACAACGTTTCTTTATTGAGGCCAATCAAGAAACCACTCAAGCAGCACCAGAAAAGACTCTGATGGGCATCAACAGTCAGCGCGGTTTAGCCTACGATGTAGTAAAAACTTGGGCGATTATTTTACATCAATTACCAAACTGGAAGCTGCACCTTGATGCTCAGCAACAGCATGTTAAAGACGCACTGCGCCAACGCTTCGAGACTTTAGACATCGCCGATGAGCGACTAATTTTCGACCCGCAAGTGGGTATTAAACCGGGCTCTATTGTGCTCGATAACTTCATCACCAACGACCCGGTTAACGCAGGTCACGCGCTGCAAGCCGGCGGCATTCTGGTGGCACTCAAGGGGCCATTGTTTCCAGCCCAGCAAAGTGCCGCATTACTATCTCAGCTCGAGAGAGGTGACTGGCTATGCGGTTCAACAGCCGAGTATGTAGCTCGGGCAATAGCACTGGCCGACGGAGCTCTCGCCGAAGCTATTGCTCAAGAACAGTTTGATAGCAGCCGCTTACATAACCTACAAACGTTTGTCACTCACTTTAGAAACACCATAAGTAACTAATTGAAGTCAGCATTAATAGCCAGACCTAACACTAAATCAGCGCATAAAAAAGCCAGCATCTTGTGCTGGCTCTTTTGCCTCAAGTGTTAGCGTGTCGCTAACGACTTACGGGTTAATCACAATTGCAGGGTCGCCCAAAATCTGCCAAGCGAATTGAATATCGGGGTGGTCGCCTTGCTCTGCTAAGGCTTTTTTAGCCGCAATCAATGCATCACCAATAGTCACACCCTCTGCGAACAGCCGCTTGTTTAGCTCGATGCCGAGGCCTCGTTCGCCTTGTGATGTGGTCAATGACGATGCCCCTAGAACGCTTACCGCACCGTGCTCACCACCTAACATGAAACGATCACCCATGGTGTAACCATTGGGATCTACGTAATAGGTATTCCAGCAGCCCCACTGCGTTACCACCGCCGGTTTGCCAACGTTGGTGAGGCCGGGTATATCAAGTACCGATAGCATCGGCGGGCTTGTGTAAGCCCACGTATACTGCGAAGAGTGGCCAATATACTCAACTACCGACACACCTGCATTCATGCCGTTAATAATTTTTTGGTGCGCTTGTTGGTGCCCGTCTACCTCCGGAAAGGCTCTGAAGTCACTTCGCAAGGCGGCACTCCAATCGGCCGGCATGGCGTTGATCAAATCTTGTGCGTCGGCGGTAAAGTTAACACCTGAGCCTAAATCGTCTTTATCGGTCGCCATCAATATACGACCGGCATAACCTTCGCGAGCTTGATAGGCCTTGATTTTATTTACCACATAACCAACTTCGATTTTAGTCCGCGCGCCGATTCGGCCAATCGCGACATCAGGCACACCATCATCGTTAACATCTCCATAGGAGGCGTCAGACGGCGTCTGCGATAGCGTTAGACCGCTGATAATAGTTTCAACATACTTAGTTGGCATCAAACTAACTGACGGAAACTTATAGTTCTTATAATCGTATGTATCGTTGCCAACTAATACGACATAGCGAGTATTCATGTTAGCGACCGCGTGCTTTATATAAGCGTCAATGCCTTGGTAGCCAAAATTATGATTGCCATATTGTGCGTATATTTGATTCACATCGACGACTTTTACCAAGTAGTCTTGCGAACGAATAGCCACCAACTCACTCAGTTCATCGCCGATCAAACTAGGGTGAGTAATAATCAAATACTCTGCACGACCACGCGAGATATCCACTAGGGTCTCGATAGCATGAACTTTGGGCTCTTTAAAACCGCTGTTATTTAACTCATTACTGACAATAATATAGTTACCAGCTTGGCCGCGGGTACTGAAGGCAACGCCTCCGCCAATACGACGCGTACCCGTAATTCGGCTAATCTTGCCGTTTTCATCTTTATGGTAAACCCGCGCGCGACTGACATTGCTGACCAACGCTTGATCAGCGTCAAACCAACCGTTCAAATAACCGTTGGACATCTCGGTAGTTCGCGGATACGTCACTCTAAGCTCATTTAGTGAGACTTTATCGAACGGCACTTCAGCCAATGGGCGGTAGTTAAATTTAAAGCTATTAACACCCTCTTGAACAGCGACGTCGGTGGATACAAAGTGATCTACCGAGCTGCCATCGAACTGCTGATCACCGAGTAAAGCACCATTTACTAGCACCTCATAGTGATGGTCATTTCCGTCGATCTTGACATCCACAAAACCCATCATTTGAGCGTCAATTTCGGCCGCTGCATTACCGCCAACCACATTCTCTAAGGTGAACGTATAAGTCGGTGTCCGTCGCGTACTTACGGTAAAACCAAAATGCCAAGGGTCATTTGCAATCGGCGAGGTAAATGAATAAGTATTGTTTTGATGCTCGACATGAGTATGTTGGTACCCTTGCGCCATCGGCGCTTTGCGGTCTACTTTATTTTTTCTACTACGAATCAGAACGCGACGGCCACTGCGGATTTCTTTATTGCTTAAAGAATGCAGGGTAAATACTTGCTCGTCAGTGTATTTGCTGTCGCTGCCTTGTGCATAAAACTCAATGTAGCCACCAGGGCCGAAACGGATAGTTCGGCCAAAGCTGCGATCTTGGCCTTTGGCCAGTACCGCAACCGGCTCACCGTCAACGCTCAAACCGATACGTCGCGTATTAACACCGCGAAGATCAGCACCTTGGCTGCTTAGCTCTTCATAACTTATGCGGTGCATACCAACTTCTTTAGTAACAAGATTTAGTAGCTCGGTGGCTGAAGCGGAACCAACAAAACCAAGCGCTGTTGCAAGCATACTGAAGTACAAACTAACTTTAAAACTCAGTCTTAAGCGTAATTTTTTCATGATCATTCTCCGTCCTGCTGGTCAACTTCGTTGAGGAAGGCCTCGAACTCTGGATCGAGCTCCTCACCTTCGTTCAAACGTTGACCTAATTTGCTATCAATCAAATCTTTTACCTGGTCCAAGCTTTGTAATGACGTCGCCTCCACTAAGCTCCAATCAAACACTTCTTGCTCACCAAGGTTGGCGCCGTACTCTTGACCCACTTGAAACGGGCCTCGAGCGATCACTTCTTCGGTGTCTGATATGTCAACTAGAGCAAACCATTTAGCCTCAGTTTGAGCTTCAAACACATATTGCTTAGTGTCAAAGTCAGAATCTCCGTCAAGATTACCGACCAGAAGCTCTTGGTTTAATACTTCCCAACCGCCATCTACTCGAGCAAACACTTGAAAGCCTGCATGACCAACTTCATTTGAGGTTTCCCAAACAAAACTAACCGTATCACCTGATCGTGTTGCGCTGAAGAAGTTCATGGTTACAGGAGTCGTCGCAAAACCACGTTGATAACCAAAATCTATGCCCGTAACGTTACTGCCTGCGGATAGAGCAATCGGTGTTGCTGCTGTGTTATCACACAATGCGGCCGTTGGTGAATCACAGACTAAATCTGCTGGATTGGCGGGTGGCAACAAAGCTAAGTCTGGATCTCCGGTCTGGCCATAACCATCGATGCCTGTGCCGGTCGGGCTAACACGTACCTGATAACTACCATCTGGCAAGCCAGCAAAACTATAGCTACCGTCAGCGCCAGTTAGTGTGCTCTGGATTACGCTAAAGGAGCCATCATCTTGCTCAATCAATAGATCGACAGGAATGCTCTCTATAGCATCGATATCGTCCGCTGGAGCACCGGGGGTGCTGGTATCTGGGTTGCCGCCTAGCACGCCGTCTAAGTCACCAGCAACAATAGTCGCACCAGCGGGTTCAACTAGTGCTTCGGCTTCGACGAAAATCGTACCGCTGAGCATGTTAGTGCCCGACACACCAAAGTCAGCCGAAAAGTTAGGCTCTGTGGTGCCAAGCGTTAACGCATAGCTCCAATTTTTAGCGTAATTATCACCAACAAATACCGCTGGTGCGACTGCTGGGCTTATTTCTGTACCGACCACCGTACCGTCAATAATTTCGTCAAAACCATTGGAATCGGCAACCTTAACGATGTAGTTACCGGCCGGCAAACTAGTACAGATGTATTCGCCGTTTTCGTCGGTTACAACTGTGCGAATTAGGTTATCGACACCTGGTTCAGGAACAACCAAGCTGGACGGGATGGTCGGGTCGTTTGGCGTCTCGCTTTGATCCACGTCTAACCAACATTGAACGGTTACGCCTTCAATACCAAATTCGCCATCATCAGCAATGCCGTTAAGATTGGCATCAAAGAAGAAAAGGTTACCGATCGAAAAGAGCGTTGTACTGGAAATAAAGCCAGCATCTTGCTGCACCGCGTTACGAACGCCAGCGGTCGGGTCAGTGCTGCTGCCGGCATTATTGCGTAGATTGATAAACGCGGGCAAGGTTTCGAGTGGGTTGAGATCACGGGTAACGTTAATGTTATCGGTAATCACAACTTGATAGTTAACTCCGGTTGCCATATTGCCGACGTCTAAACCAACGAACATGTATTGGCCATTGGCATCAGTGCGAGTGGTGGCAATCACGTTACCAGCTTGATCCAATAGATTGACCGTGACATCTCGTAACTCAGTATCAACTGTCGGGCTTACCGTACCTAAGTCGCCATCTTGGTCAGCGTCGGTGTAGATAGACCCGCTGATGCTACCAAGGTTATTGATCACCCCGGGATCGAAACCAAAGTTTAGATCACCAATAATATTATCGTCGTCCGACAACAATGGCACTGGGTTATATATGTCGTCGCTCAAGGGTAAGTTAGTCGGCTGATCTTGATTCAAATCGGCACCCGCTGCGGTATCTACACCGTCAACACCGCCTTCATCGTTAGCTTGATAGGTAACATATAAATCGTCGACTAAATTAGCAACAATATTGGAGATAATCCAATTGCCATCAGGCCCAGTGGTGGTGGTTAGCACCGGCGATGGGTTAGAACCGTCACTTAAGCGGTAGACATTAATGGTCACGCCAGAAATCGGCGCTTCGTTGGCATCGAAAATACCATTGGGCGTAACGTCAACCCAAACAAAGCCTGACAAAACACCAGCGTTGTTGCCACCGCCAATAGGTGCAGGGCGATAGCCATGATCTACCTTAGTCACGTTTTCGCCTTCTGACAAACTAACCGTTACTGGGTCTACGGTTTTATTCAGGCCTGCAGGAATATCGTCTTCGTCACTATCGACCACATATTGTGCTGGCGGTAGGTTTTTGAATATATATTCGCCATTTGCATCAGTGGTCGCGGTGG
>JBLHXJ010000020.1:0-19681 GCA_047629535.1 Arenicella sp.
CCCGCTGTGATCTTTAATAATAAGTTTCTAGTTTCCGGCGGTCAGCCTAAAGAGGTGTTTATGAATGCGATTGCCGAGCTCGATAAAGATGCCGCAAATGCTGGCTGATTAGGAAACTAAATTAGGCTATTGCTGCAGCGGTTGTGATACGCCTATTTCTTTAAGCAACAATGCTTATACCGCTTGCCACTGCCGCACGGGCAGGGCGCTTTCTTTCGAATTCGTTCCGCTACATGCACATCGGCGCGATTTTGCTTATAGAAGCGCTCAAGGTGTCGATATAGTTGTGGGTGCTTCTGTTTTAGGCGTTTCGGCCGTTCAAAAAAGTACTCACTAGCAACGGATAAGAACTCAGCATTGTTGGTTGCACCATAATCTCGAATATCACTTTTACCGGTGCGAATGTCTTTTATCTTTCTGGCTATTAATTCTAACCATGGAAGCGCATAGCCTTGCTCAGTTATTTGTTGTGGAAGGCCATCAATGTCACCATCTGCCATATAAATTAAATGGGCGAACTCGTGAATTGCGACATTGCGCTTATCAACATTGTTATCAAAGCCGCGATGCAGCGCAGGCTGGCTTAAAATCATCTTGCCACGTAGATGTGCGGTTCCGACAAGGCCGGTTATATTAGAATCGTGTTGACTAAATTCAGAGCTATCATTAAAGGATCCGGGCACTAGGTATACGGTGTCAACTTTGACATAGTGCCACTGTGCAAAGCCCCAGGCCAAAATAACCGAGCTTGACGGTACCAGCAGTTTATCGGCATCAGTGACGTCAAGTTGGTGACCGATAAAGTCGGTATTGTAGATGAAAGCTAGACAATATTGCTCAAATAACACTTTGTCGCTGCCGCTAAGTGTTGAATAGAACATAACCTTGCGCTCAAGAATGTCACGCTGCTGCTCAGTTATAATAATTGCTGCTGGAGCTTCTGGAAAAAAGGTGGCGCGGAATCTGGAAAATAATTTGCTAAACACGGGGCGCTATAGTGGGTTAGATAAATGGGTTAACAACTACAGCATTAGATTGCCATGCTGCAGGCCGAATAACAATCGGCATTGTGAGTGCTAGCGCGTTGTGAGTTGATTCAGTCTTCAACCTTTATAGCTTATGATGTTCACTAACGATAAAAATAATTAACACTATTAGGGCTTTTATATGAACGCTTTTCGACTGATTTTTAGCACTACCTTGCTGCTGATGCTGAGTACATCGCATGCGTTTGCAACCAGTAACGCAGATACTAAGTTCGAAAAATTGATGGATGCCCACTGGGCCACTCAACTTAAGCAAAGCCCTGAGTTTGCCACTAGTTTAGGAGTAAGAGACTACGACCATTTGTTGAGTGACCCCTCACTCGAAGCCTATGACGCCGCTGTTGAGCAAGCCGAAAGCTTCATCACTAAGCTTGATGCTATAAAACTAACCAAGCTGAGCGAGGCGAATCGTTTAAACCACTCGTTACTACTACTAGACCTGCGTAACGAGGTAGAGGCTTCGAAGCACGGTGGCAAATATCTAATAATGAATAACCGCTCTGGCCCGCATTTAAGCCTTACCGGCATGTCGAGTCGCTTACCATTTTTCAAGCTGAGCGACTATCAGAGCTATCTCAAGCGTCTTGCTTTGATGCCTGAGTATTTGACTCGTGCCACTGGCCGAATTAAGGCAGGGCTTGATGCCGGCTGGGTTCAAGCATGTGCACCAATGAAAGGTTTTGAGCAGTCAATTGAAACCCATATTGTCGCAAACGTAGCCGATAGTACCTTTCTTACGCCGTTCGATAGTCGGCCAAGTATTGTTGACGAACAGCGTTTTGCCGAAATGAAGTCAGAGGCTACCACTCTGATAGAAACAAGCATTCTGCCGGCTTTACAGGATTTTAAAGAGTTTTACCTTCAGCAGTACGCTCCAAAATGTCGTCAGAATGTAGGTACCGACGACATGCCGGGTGGCAAAAAATACTACGACCACCGTGTTGCTTACTTTACCACTACCGATGCCAGCGCTGATGATATCCACAAGGTCGGCCTCTCTGAAGTAGCTCGAATTAAAGCCGAAATGCTCGAGGTAATTAAGCAAGCGAATTTCGAGGGCAGCTTTGAGGAATGGCTGATTTATTTACGCGATACTCCTGAGTTTTACCCTAAGACCGCTGAACAACGTATGCAGGTTGCGTCGACCATCTCTAAGAAAATGGATGGCCAGCTACCCAAGTTATTTGGTAAGTTGCCGCGCATGCCATACGGGCTCAAGGAGATTCCCTTAGATATCGCAGAGAAGACCACGACCGCCTATTACAATAGGCCAGCCGGTGACGGTTCTCGCGCCGGATTTTACTTTGTAAACACCACCTTGCTCGATACCCGACCGTTGTATCAACTTGAAGCTTTGTCTTTGCATGAAGCGGTGCCAGGTCATCACTTACAAATTGCTTTAGCGCAAGAGCTTGATCTGCCGGATTTTAGAAAGTACGGCGGCCAGACGGTTTTTATTGAAGGTTGGGGCTTGTATTCGGAGCGGCTAGGGTTGGAAGTTGGTTTTTACCAGACTCCCTATACTAATTTTGGTCGTCTCTCATATGAAATGTGGCGCGCCTGTCGTTTAGTGGTTGATACTGGCTTGCACAGTAAAGGCTGGAGCCGACAGCAAGCAATTGACTATATGGCGGCGAACTCAGGTCTTTCGATGAACAACATCACCTCCGAAGTAGATCGCTATATTTCGTGGCCTGGACAAGCATTAGCCTATAAGACGGGTGAGCTGAAGATTCGTGAACTTAGAGCAAGGGCTGAAGAACAGCTTGGTAATGATTTTGACGTGCGTGAATTTCATGACAAAGTTTTAGAGAACGGCGCTTTACCACTTTCGGTATTAGAGCAGGTGATCGACCAATGGTTGATGACGAAAATTTGATCGCCAAAATTTGATCACAGCAGTTTAGCCGCTGACCCTAGAGCCGCACCGGCCGAGTTCGCTAGAGTTCTAGTTGAGCTCGCATTTGTTCGGCTCTGTGATAGCCGCCTGACATTTCGGCAATACGTTTTCCGGCGCTGTTTGTGACCACAAAGTAGGGCACACCTTTGGCGCCAATTTGATCAAAGAATACGCCATTAGCGTCAGCCAAAATTGGTGCATCATAGCGTTTGCTGTAGTCGAGAACTTTACGCATGGTATCGTTGCCAATTACTACGGTTGCCTCAATACCATCTTTACTTACGCTACTGATTAAATCATTGATCATCGGCGTCAGAGACTTGCACGATGGGCACCATGGCGCAACGTACACTAGCAAACACTTATCTTGGCTGCAGGCGCCGCCAACTTCGACATGCTTAGTTAGCAGTCGCGCGTTGTGATAACGCTCTAAACTAGCTTTAGGCATGTCCTCAGGGAGGTTTATGAACCAGCCGAATAGCCCGATAGCGAGCAGTATTACTATTTTTTTCATATATTGTTGGGCATTACTAGGGCTGATGAATTTTGATTTGAAGAGCTAGTTTGCGCTATTTAATCTAATCTTTCAAAGCGACGTACAGTTGGTAATGACAGAGCAAAAGAAGACTCATCGAAGTGGCAGTGTGGGGTCGCCCAGATAAGCCCAGTTATGTAACATCTGGTTGCCGCTCGCCACTTCATTCTTAGCCTTAAAAATCGCTTCGCCGACTGTTTTTGAGCGAGCTACATTATTTAAGTAACGCTCAGCGAAGACCGCATTTTCTCTATAGTCACCCAATACCGATGCGCCTTGAATTGCCGCAGCACCTTGATCACCCGCAAACAGCCATTGATAAGCTAAGGTGTTGACGCTCGGGTGCTCGTAATTCGACGTGTAGCAGGCCAGTGGCATTAACAGTGTTGGCTTGCCTTGGTTGCTTAAACTCTTAACGACATCGGTATTAACTACGCCCTGAAAGCCCCATGAACCATAGTTGCCGTGCCCATTAAAGCTGAGGAGTTCTAGGCCTTGCTTAAGTTGGCTTTCAATTTCATCTCGCGCTGTTTGAACTGGGTTTTCTAACCCATCGTCGTCCAATTGCTACGTCGAAATTACCGGTATGGCCTCGACTTCTTCAATTCGACTGAGCGGAATGCCTACGTGCATGTCGAGCTGTTTGGCAAAATTTAGCTGACTTGAATCAGGCGGCTGAGATATCAATAGTGCATTCTGGTAGGGCGACGCGTCACGATTTGTTTGCCAGTCTTTGCTTTTCTTAATAATGGTTGATAAATCTGCTTGAGTCCTCACCGGCCAGCGGCCAATAGCAAGATCTGGAATTTGGTCACTACCCAGATCGGCAAATACATTGTCGCTCGGGGTGAAATAAAAAATGCTCACGGTTCGATAATGCGTAGGCACAAAGTTGACTATGTTCTGATTGAGGTTGCCGAGATAGTCGTAAGTGTGACCGCCGACGATAAGTACATTGTTGAGATGCTTAGCAATGCGGTCAGCAAGCGGGTAGGCTTGAGCTAAAAAAATGTTGAGCGCGCGCGGCGTATTATTACCGTAGCCATAGGTCTCCACCAAGGCTAACCAGTCGACGATACTTACATCGTAGCCGAGTCCTCTTTTTTATTGCGCATAGGCCTCGAGTTGTTCGCCAATGAAGTTAGGGTGAGCGACAATTGTAAAGTCACCAACTTGGCAATGTTGCAGGCTTACATCGGCCAGCCGAAAGTTGCTCGGTTGGGGCAGGCTAGCAAGCGTCGATACTGAAAAGTGCAGATCCGAGTTAAGGCTATTGATGCCGGGTAAACTGCTAAAGGTTAGTCCTTTAACGTTGACTGACGGAGCCACTCTAGTTAGTTGTCCAGGAATAGACAAGCGCCGAGCCGAGTTTGGTAGAGAAACGCTATAAACACTATTGGCGTTACTGAAAAAGTCATATGACGAATAAGCGCTTAATAACTCCGGCGCTGACGATGTTACATCATCGACCAGGATTAAGTCGGCAAACAAGCCGGTATCAGCTACCACGGTGACGGTAACGGTACTATTAAACTGAGTGACTAAGCCGGCAGGAAGCTCTACGCGTTTACTGTATCGTGTGAGCCCATCGAACAGAACATCGTCAAACAGAGTGCCATTGACCGAGATCTGCGCATGATGGTCGTCAAGCGGGCCCTTGAGATTGATACCGCCGTGTATTGTGAAGTCGAGCATAGCGCTCGCACCATTGTCGGTGGGGCGCAAGAAGTCTATAGCTTAGCTAGCTGATGCCGGTTGGCCACGACTTACTAGGCGACGGTCGTACCAAGGTTCATCCGCGTGTAAACCGGCTGAGTAGACTTTGTCTGCGGTCGCTTCAACAGCAACCATTGCAGTGCTTTGACGACTTGTAGATCGGCTTGAGGCTGAGCCACCAAAGTGACTGGCAGCTAGTGCACCAGAGCGATCTAATCTTAGTTGATAGACATAGTTTTTTAGATAAACTGCATCTGTACCCTCGGCTTTTCTAGCGTTAATGACAATGTAGTCATCGCCACTCAAGCTCTGGTCGTCGCTAATGATATCTCGAGCGACAGGCTTGCCATTTAATATTAGGGCGAGCTTGCCTAGTGCCGCACCGCGCCAATTAGGTAAAATATCCAAAACCTGTTGGCCTGAAATAGCGTGAATGCCGCTAGCCTCAAACTCAAGGTTGATCACCGGTGCGCGTTCGCTAAATTTCTTGCTAACTAACTTTTGCGCCGCTTTCTCTGAGACTCTACGCCAGCGCTGGTTCTTTTTAACGAAGCCATGCGCGCGCATATTGTGTTCGAATGCGGTGCGAGTAGCGGTCCAATCGACAGGCTCGATATTGACCTCAGCGCCGTAATCGGTGTCTAGTTCAAACGGGCCGTAGAACTCCTCAAAGCCTGTACTGTCGATAGTCGAAACGCCGCATTGTATTGCGCTGCTGGCGATCAAGCTTGATTGTTGGCTAATAGCGATTTATTTCAGCGGTATCGAATTCAGCACCGAGAATCAGTCTTTTATTTAGTTGTTCCCAACCCGTGTCGCTTTCACCCCAAAGATGAAAACCTAAGTGAAACGTCTCAGAACTGGTTTGCCAGTTGAAGGTGTTTCTACGGCCTAGCTGTGACACCCGTGCTTTACTCAAAGTTACCGGCGTAGTGAAGGTTGAGCTGAAGGCAATTACTGAAATATCTTCGTCAATATGAGCTCTCTCTGTGTTGCTTATTCTATCTTCATCTTAGGTAAAGATAGCCTCGCTGGTGTTTACTGATGCTAGGCGAAGCATACCGCCATTTCGAGATCGAGTGTTACCGAGTGTAATTGGTGCACTTGAAAAGCAACCTACTGGGAAGGCTGCCCCCTCACCCGTGGTTGCGCCGTTATCATGTCCATCGGCATTATTACCATGAACAGCGGCAAAGTCGACTGAAGCGGGGGCGTCAAAGCTACTAAAATCGAGATCTTTACAGCCATCTCGTTCAACCGCCAAGTAACAGATTGTTTCGCCGCTGGCGATAGCGCCGTTGCCGGCCTCCATACGCTCTAGCGCCCAATTGAACCCGGTTGTGGCAAGGCTATTGGCTTGTATCGACGTATCCAGCGTCTCGGGTTCTCCCGTGGGTAAGCCGGCGCAGCCGGGAATAATGTTATTGGTGGTTTTTATTTGAGTCAACAGCGCCGGAGGAGTAGCAAAGGCCGGTGACAGAAATGCTTGTGAAGCAAAGTTTCGAGTACCAGTACAACAACAGCCGTTGTTTCCATATTGTTGATTGGTTACAGCGGTGCAGCGCGATTCAAATCCCACGGTATCGGCGCTACCGACAATAGGGACATTTAAGGTGCCATCAGTAATGGCAATATAGTTAAAAGTGGCTGCAGGGTTATTTCTGTCTTCGTTTAATGGCTCTAAACAGACCGCATCAAAGCCGAGGTTGTCGACATTGCGAATTCGTATGGTGCAAGGATCGTCAGCGGCCCCAGTGCCGAATTCTGGTGTCATCGGAAACACATTGGGAACCACGCCAGCAGCGAACGGCGCGGTAAAGCTGATACGGGTAAATATCGATGGAGTGGTTGAGGTAACCGTTGTTTGTGCTGGGAGCGAGGCCGTGCCGACCTCAATAGTGCTGGTTTGCGCAACTATCGGTGAACTTATGGTCGCCGCCGCTAGCAAGCTGAAACCTATCAATGTTTTAAGGTTTTGAAAAATTATCATTGAATATCTGCGCCTAGGGGCATGGTAATGACATAAAAATCAATCAGGGGCGGGGATCAACTTCTTTGTAAGACTGAGTATAGGCCAGGCAAGCGAAACACGAAGTTAAAGAGTGTAACTTCTATGCATTTAAGACAGTTGCTATCGGATTATCGCCACAGTAAGCGCGCCGTATTTATCGTCAAACTAATTGTTTTCTTAAGTAATAGAAAGCCTATTTAGGATTAATTAAATAGGCTTTTCAAAAAACAACATCAGTTCGAAATAAGCTAAATTTTCATTGTCTTCTTAACTGGCAGGTCACGAATTCGAGTTCCCGACGCCCGAAAAATAGCATTGGTGATACTCGGTAAAATCGGCGGTAAACCGGGTTCGCCGACGCCGCCAGGCGCTTCGTCAGAGTTGACTAAATGAACATACAAATCGGGAACCTGATGCATGCGAGAAACTGGGTAATCATAGAAATTATTCTGCACGATTGCCCCATCTTTCATAGTGATTTCACTTTCAAGCGCCATCGATAAGCCCATGATCATGGCTCCTTCCATTTGTGATCGAACACGATCTGGTGTAATAACTAAGCCACAATCGATCGCGGTGTGCATCTCCAATACGGTCACTTTATCGCCTACGACACTGACTTTAGTTGCCGCAGCGGCATATGAATTAAAGCTTGCTGCTACGCTGATGCCCCAACCTTGACCTTCGGGTAGTGTTTTGTCAGCATCACTTTGGGCAACCACTTCGTTGAGTACGCCCTTGAAACGCGCAATTTGCAACAGATACTCTTCTTTATCGACCTGACCGTAGTGCGTATAGCCTTCAAAGCCCTCAGCTCGAGGGTCAAAGCTACGATCATTACCTAATAGATTGAGCCACATTTGTAGCGTGCTAATACCGGCTTTTGCAGCCAGTTCATCAACAAAAGAGCCAAGCGCAAAGGCGTTATTAATATTGCCAACCGAGCGCAACCATCCGGTTCTCACATGAGTGGTAACTTCAGGAGTTTCACAGCTCAAATTTTTGATATCAAAAGGAATGTCGGCAAAGCCGAGCGACAAATCACCGTCTGTTAGATGGGTAGTTTTGTCATTGAAAATCCAGGCAATAGGGGGCGCAACAAGGCGCTGAATCCAGTTGTCGCTGCGGTTGTCTTCAGTTAACTCGGCTTTGATATAGTTGGCTGCAACCGAGTGATAGAAACCATGCTTAACATCGTCCTCTCGGCTCCAAACTACTTTAACCGGTTTGCCCGAGGCTTTGGCCAATTCCACCGCTTCAATGGTGAAATCGTTTTTACTCTTGCGACCGAATGCACCGCCCATCAACGTATTATTGAATTCGACCTTATCGTAATCTGTCTTTAGGTCCCAACCAAGCTCTTCTAAGACTAGGTTTTTTCCCCACTGAGGTGCCTGAGTGCCGCTCCATATACGGCAGCGATCGCCTTCAATAATAGCGGTTGCGGCAGGCGTTTCCATCGACATGTGGTGGTGATAAGGCACCGTATAGGTTGCTTCAATGGTTCTGGCACTGTCAAACTTGTGCGCGTAGACGTCTCCCTCTACCCGCGCTTGTTTGCTCTTGCTAGCAACTTTACTAATCAGCTCCTTTTTGTAAACCTCGGAATCATGCGATACGTTTGCACCATGATCCCACTCAATTTTTAATTTCTTACGTCCTTCAATTGCCGCCCATGTATTGGTCGCTAACACCGCGACACCAGACATCGGCTTTACACTGACAGGAAAGCTTCGGTCTTTAAGGCGAATAACATCAACCACACCGCTGATTTTTTTAGCTTCGGTGGCATCAAACGATTTAACTTTACCGCCCACAACTGGAGGCCGTTCGATGCTGGCAATGAGCATGCCAGGTATCTGAATATCTTGGGCATAGGTTGCTTGGCCGGTGACGATCTGTTGCAAACCTTGTAGGGCAATGTCTTCCTTGCCAATTAACGTGTAATCAGCGCTATCCTTTAAGCTTAGGGATGCGGCATCAGGTATTGGTAACTCGGCGGCGGCACCGGCAAGCTCAGCAAATGATAGGCTTTTATCTTGATAAACTACTTGGTGGTTCTGAGCTTTTACTTTGCTCTTGTCAACGCCCCATTGGTTAGCGGCCGCTTGCTCGAGTAGATCACGAGCGGTCGCGCCCATCTGCCTAACGTGGGCAAAATGAGTACGAATGGATGCCGAGCCGCCAGTGTTTTGATTGCCGTATTTTGGGTCGGCATTACCGAGCACCGCGGTAACACGGCTCCAATCAGCACCTAGCTCGTCGGCGATAATTTGTGGCACGCTGGTAAGGATGCCTTGGCCCATTTCAGCTCGGTGACAGATGATATCGACACTGCCGTCCTCTTTGATGGTTACAAAGGCACCAAGTTGACCGCTTAAGCCATCGGCTTTTTCAGTAACGGGAGTGGCCGATGCTATTGAGCTTAAGCCGACGCCACCTAGCGCACTGCCAAGCATCAATACGCCGCCTGAGCGACCGGTTAAGGCCATAAATTGGCGACGATTTAGATTCTTTATTTGGCTCATGCTTTCACCTTCTGAAGATTTTCCGCAGCTTCTTTAATTGCTTTTTTAATTCTCGGGTAAGTTCCACAACGGCAAATATTACCTTGCATCGCTGTTTCGATTTCGGCATCAGACGGCGACGCATTAGTTTCAAGTAGCGCTGCTGCACTCATGATTTGACCACTCTGACAATAGCCACACTGAGGTACCTTATTCGCTACCCAGGCTGTCTGCAGCGGATGCATTGCTTGTTCACTGCCCAGACCTTCGATAGTGGTAATGGTTTTGTCTTGTGCTGCTGACAGTGGGGTAACACATGAGCGAATTGCGTTGCCATCTAGGTGAATCGTACATGCGCCACACAAACCTAAACCGCAACCGAATTTGGTGCCAGTGAGTTCAGCGATGTCGCGAATCGCGTACAGTAGCGGCATTGCTGGGTCTGCATCCAATGACAGAGCATTGCCGTTGAGAGTGAGTTTAACCATGAAGTTCTCCGAGTCTAAAGGGGCCGATACGCTAACGTTGTTATAGACTGCTAGCGCTCGACATTGTGGGGTTTGGCGTAAAATTCAATATTGCGACCAGTAATTCTGGTTAACACTATATCAGGTGAGTAAAAAAATCTAATCACAGATAATATTGTCTAAGCAGTGGTGTGGTATTTATGTGCTTCTTCGACCACAATCGAGTGGCGTCGAGCGAGCGCTGCTTGGTCTTTATCATAACCGCCACCGATCACCGTCGCCAACGGGATACCTAAATTACGCACTGTTCTAATGACACTGCTTTCTCGGGCTCTAATGCCGTTCTCTGTAATGTTTAGCATTCCCAAGGGGTCGTCCTCGAACACGTCTACGCCGGCGTCAAAGAGGACTAAGTCGGGCTGACTGACTGCCAATGCTCGCTGCAATGCACTATCGACAATCTCTAAATACGCTTGATCACCGAGGCCTTTTGGCACTTCGATATCAATGTCACTTTTAGCTTTGCGTTGTGGGAAATTCTTTTCGCAATGAATCGAACAGGTAGTTATCTGAGGGGTGTCTTGCAAAATAGTGGCAGTGCCATCCCCTTGATGTACATCACAGTCGAAGATTAGTACCCGTTGAACTTTTGCTTGACGAACTAGTGCCAGCGCGGCAATTGCTAGGTCGTTGAGTATGCAATAACCAGAGGCAAAATCGTGGTGCGCATGATGTGTGCCACCCGCTAAGTGGCAGGCTAAGCCGTGTCGAAGTGCCAAGTTGGCGGCTAGAAATGTACCGTTTGGTGAGATTAATGACCGTTTTACTAAGCCTTCAGACCACGGTAAGCCCATGCGGCGAATTTCTTTATCACTCAAGTTTCCGCAGATAAAATTTTCAAGATATTTACGGCTATGAGCGAGCTCAAGTAAATCTAACCGCGCCTTGCCAGGGCGGTAGACGTTGTCGGCTTGGGCAATCCCTAGCGTTTTTAAGTGCTCGAGCAGCAAGGCAAATTTCTGCATCGGGAATCTATGCCGCTCGGGGAAATCAAAGCTGTAATGTGGGCTTGATACTAAAGGTAAAAACACAGGCTTATGGCGGGGTAGATGATGGGTGGCTGAAACACAAGTTTGATCCTAAGAGTAGCGCTATTGTATTGTAATTAGAACCACGTATGAGATGCTTCGCAACTCTAATCGTAACTAACTCAGATTGAAATTAGACGTGCACATTATTATCGTTATCGTTGCTCTCTTTTTACTCGGCTTTTTATCTCGTCGAGTGATCCGAGAGCCGGCACATATCGTTAAATGGCTGAATAGCTTCATCATTTATCTTGCCATGCCTGCATTGATCTTGCTTAAGGTTCCGTCGTTGGCGTTATCGGCAGATATGATGATTCCAGCGGGTGTTGCGTGGGCATGGCTGTTAGTCGGTTCTATGATGGTATTGGCTCTGTCGCGACTGCTCGCTTGGCCGCGTGCCACCGAGGGAGCGATGCTGTTGCTAGTGACAATGGGTAATACCTCGTTTTTAGGCTACCCGATGGTGCTGGCGTTCTTTAATGACACGGTTCTCGGCTACGCAATTTTCTTTGATCAGCTTGGCGGTTTTCTTATACTGAGTACCTTTGGCCTGATCGTCATCGCGCTCTATACGCCGTCGCCCAACGGTCAAGCTGGGCAAGTGAAATTAGTACAAATAGGTAAGCGTGTGTTTAGCTTTCCACCGTTCATTGCCTTGTTGGTCGCGGTGTCTGTGCCGCTAGAAAGCGCTATGGTCTTGTTGAGCGTGCCGCTTAGCCTACTTGGTCAGTTATTGATGCCGGCTGCTTTGTTTGTGCTTGGGGTGCAATTTCAGCCGAAGTTACTGCCTGAGCATAAAGTACCGTTGTACTCGGCGATTGCTCTGAAAATGCTAGTCGCACCTATCTTGGCGTTGCTGATTGTTGAAAGTTTAGGCAGTAATGCCGATGTACGCGCAGCGACCGTTTTCGAAGCGGCAATGCCCAGTATGATAACTCCGGGTCTGATGGCGATACATGCGGGGATCGCGCCACGCTTTGTCGCTACTTTGTTGGGTTATAGTACTGTAGTCGCATTTATCTCTTTGCCATTAGTTGCTTGGCTACTCACTCTTTAGGTTACTTTTATGGCGTTCAAACTCTCTGTACTAGATCAATCGTTTACGCGCTCGCCGGATCAGGCGCCGACAGCGTTTCAAGAAACAATCGAAATGGCAAGACTCGCTGAAAAGCTTGGTTACGAAAGGTTTTGGGTGTCCGAGCATCACGGTTTTGCCACCTTGGCAGGTAGCGTGCCGGAGGTTTTATTAGCCGCCTTGGGTGCGGCCACTAACACTATCCGACTTGGCTCTGGTGGCATTATGCTACCTCATTACAGCGCCTACAAAGTTGCAGAGAGCTTCTCTGTTTTAGCAAATTTATATCCCGGACGTATCGATTTAGGGCTTGGTAGAGCGCCGGGTGCTGACATGGCTACGGCTATTGCATTGGCGACTGATGGTCGGCCGAAGTTTGAACGATTTCCGCAACTGGTCGGCGAGCTGACGAGCTTTTTGAGAGATGAGGTGACCTCACCGGTAGTGAGTCCAAAACCACCAAAAGATCTACCTATTTGGATGTTAGGTTCAAGTGCCGATAGTGCTGAGCTCGCGGCCCAAAAAGGGTTGCCGTATAACCTAGGTTTATTTATTAATCCTGAGGCCGACAGTCGTTTAATCCGATTGTACAAACAGTACTTTCAAACCAATGGTGATACACCCAAACCACATGGGATGATCACTATGAGCGTCTTTTGTGCCGACACGGAAGAAAAAGCTAAGGCTCAACAACTGGCATTTGACGTCAATTTTTATCGCTATATCACTGGCCAGCGTGACGCGGCGAGTGGCGCTGGCTTATTAACGCCCGAGCAGGCTCAAGCCGTTCCGATGACCTCGCAACTGCAAGCATTTATTGCCTCGCGTAGCAAAAATCGAGCAGTAGG
This sequence comes from Arenicella sp., assembly GCA_047629535.1. Classification (GTDB taxonomy): domain Bacteria; phylum Pseudomonadota; class Gammaproteobacteria; order Arenicellales; family Arenicellaceae; genus Arenicella. The sequence goes on from JBLHXJ010000020.1 coordinate 13,194, forward strand.
CTCACCCGAGCAAGTACACCAGCGAGTAAGCTCAATTGCTAAAGACTACGCCGCTGACGAAGTAATGGCGGTGACCAATATGTATTACTTTGAAGACCGTAAACAATCATTTGAGTTATTGATGCAGGCGTTTTCGTAAACTAACATCGTCAGAGACCAATAATTCACTGGTCTCTGGTGCTTGATTCGCAGTAGAATTCGCGCTTTAAGTAATACCCCCAAAACGTTTGTGGCAATAATTTATGTCTAACAAAAATCAACAGCAATCCGCCAACATTCCTTTGGGTCTAGTGTTCGCACTATTTGGCTTTGCCATTTATTCAACTCACGATGCGGTAGTTAAGTCACTGCAGGACTACCACGTCTTTCAGATCGTATTCTTTGCCATGCTGTTCAGTTACGTGCCGTTCTCGATAGCAAGAATTGTCGAAAACAAGCCGCAATCTATGTCACCTGCAAACCCTGTACTACTAGTGACTCGCGCGTTCTTACACGTAGGCGCTCTGTGTTTCGGCTTTTACGCATTCTCAAGCTTACCAATGGTTGAAGCTTACGTGATTCTATTTTGTACGCCCTTAATAATTTCGGTGTTGGCTATTTGGTTTCTAGGAGAGCAGATAGCGTTCGCCCGATGGCTGGCTATTGCAATGGGCCTAGTCGGTGTGGTGATTGTACTTAGGCCATCAGTAGAAACCATTGAGTTGGGACATTTCGCGGCGTTAGCAGCGGCCTTTTGCAGCGGCGTAACGGCGGTCATATCACGAAAAATTGGTTCAACTGAAAATATGGCGACGATGATTTTGTTTCCATTGCTAGCCACTATTATTGTCTCGGGTAGTGCTTTGTACTTTGTCTATAAGCCGATGCCGTTGATGGATATGGCGCTGATGTTTCTGGTTGGCGCACTTGGGTTACTGGGACAATATTCAGTTCTAACCGGCTTTAGAATGGCGCCTGCGGCGTATGTCGGGCCGATGCAATATAGTCAAATTGTTTGGGCTATTCTATTTGGCTACGTGTTCTTCGGTGAGACTATTGATAAGTGGGTGGTGGTCGGCTCGCTGATTACCGTGCTCTCTGGCGTGGCGATAATTTGGCGTGAATTGGCTGTTTCTAAAGTACAAGCCAATTTAAATACACGCAATGCGCGTATGGTTGGCGCACCGATGATGAAGCAGACTAAGGTTGATGAAGACGATTGGATCTAGCCGCTACCATGCCTATACGATATAACAATTAATTAGACTTAGATATTTGAAGGGTAACCTACTCGCCGATATTTTCATCCAAGAACTTGAGCAAGCCTTCATAGACTTTAGTTCTGTTTTTAACGCTGAAGGCACCATGACCAGCATCGGCTAAGTACAGCCACTCTGCAGGATTATTGGCTTTCTTCAACGCCGCTCGCATTTTCTTAGCGTGATAGCTCGGAACCCGCAGGTCTTCGTCACCATGTATAAGCATTACCTTCGCTTGTATTTCCGCCGCGTGCGTTAACGGTGATTGAGCTTTAAGATCGTCACTATCTGAGCCCAATACTCGGTTTAAGTACTTTCGGCCGCGAAATCCCATTGGGATGTCGCCTTTGACTTTCATCGCTTCGAGGTCGTAGACTCCAACGTAGCCGATTGCACATTTATATAGATCTGGCGCTTTAACGGCCGACATCAAGGCAGAGTATCCGCCATAGCTAGCACCATATATACAAATTCGATCTTTACTCGAGACCCTCTCGTCAATCGCCCAACGAGTCGCGTCGATCACATCGTCTACCATCACCTTGCCCCAGTTTTTGTAGCCCGCCTGCTCAAACGTTTTACCATAGCCGTCGCTACCTCTGAAGTTAACTTGCAGCACGCTATAGCCTCTGTTTACTAGCAATTGAATCTCGGGATTGTACTCTGGATAATCGCGAACACCATGTGGGCCACCATGTGGTAATACGACTAAGGCGTTGTTGTTTTTGTGGCCATCTTTAGGAGTGGTTAAGTAGCCATGAAGTTCTTGGCCATCTCGAGCGTTCAATGATATCGGCTTAGTCGATGCGAGAGTCCGTGGATCTATCCATGAATAGTTAGCCCATAAAAAATCAGCCTTGTTGGTTTCGGTGTTATACAAATAGTACTCGCCAGGATTAATGTCGCTACTAACGTTAAGGATTAGTAGTTTGCCATCATGGCTGTATGTCTGGATTTGAACTTCTTGGTTCGCAAACGCCTTTTGTAATTTTTTATGCTGTCGTGCAAGGCTAGAGTCAGTGTTGATTAACGAATAGCTATAGTTATGCAGCGTCGGGTAGGATGTGCCCACGATTGGATCGCCATTGAGGTCATTTTTCCAAAAATCCAGCTCCGACGTGTTATCGAAAACGCGCGATACTTCTTTACTGGCAAGTTCAAGTTGGAATAGGCTACGTATCTTCTTGTCGCCGACAGCGCCGGTAAGATAAATTTTAGTTCCCTGTTTGTTGATGCTGTAGGCTTTCAGGGCACCCGTATCGAGATTAAGCGATGATGATATGTCTTCCCAGGGCTGCTCTTTAGATGCGCGATAGACGGCCTTTCGATTTATGTAGTCATCGGACCAGGTAGCGAAGGTAACAACGCCGTCGTCGTTAGCAAATACGCGAGCACCTCGATACGGGATAGTCTCTTTACGCGTTTTTCGGCCGGTGACGATATTCATCTTGCTAACCACTGGGTACGTCTTCCGAAGGTCGTACCAAGCATTGCCCGATAGCGACCACGGGTATTCGACTATCAGCACATTCTTGTCGTCGTTTGGCAATACGTTGAGTAGCTCATGCGATGCATAGGCGTCTTTCTTAGTGACTAGTTTACTGCCGAGCTTTTTATCGCTGGCACGGTATCCGGCGAGCATCTTATTAGACTTATTGTCAATGTCAGTGCCGAATAATTCACCAGTGGGTGTGGCTACTTCATAATTAGACCTTTTTTCCGCAAAGGTATAAATTAATCGTTTATTACTAACCCAGTCCATGCTCGCGACTTCGTTTTCGCTACCCGGTCGTACGCCGCCAACTAACTTACCGTCACTCAATCTGGTCGTAATCATATACACTGCATCGTTTTCTCTAACCCGAGCCGCTATATGCTTACCGTCCGGCGATATCTTAATGTCCAAATAATCACTGCGCTTTACCAAGTCGAGCAAGGGAATAGTTTGGCTAGCGGTTTGCGCTACGACTGATGTACTTAATAAAAGGCATATTGAGAAGAATGAAATACAGTTTAGTAAACGTTTAGCTTGAATCACGTTGATCATCCTTGGCTGTGGCCAGTTTTTTGGCTCAAAAGTGAATAGAGATTCTTAACCGATACAGTGACTAATGCAAGAGTTTTTTAAGCCCTAGCTATCGCCGAATAGAGTCTTAAAGCGCACTAGCGCTTTGCGGCACGCCAACCGGCTTTTTCCGCCTCTTCTTCGCTGCAAAACCAACGTTCGCCTTTACTCACATCGATGCGGGTCTTCGAGTACGAACGTGACCCCCAGCGCGTATGGTAGATGCGTCTATTACCGCTGATGTTACCTTTGATATTGCAGGCAATGCCGGTAGCCGATTGGTTTTTAGCGGCTGGTTGATAACGGTTCGCTTGCTCTGCTTTCGGGTCGAATTCTTGACCGCGTTGTCTAAATTTATAAGGCTCTAAAAACTCGCCAGCCCATAGTCCTTTATTAGCCTCCATGGCCATGCTTTGCTCATCAGAATATTTCTTGCTGGTTCGGTAGTTAACCGCCCAGCCGCGTAAAACTAATTCTCGATTGATGTTTATGTCACCTACGTAGCAGGTTGCCAGTAATCGTTTATAGCGATCTACTTGGTCACCAACGCATTTTACTTGTTGCTTGCCAACAATTCGTTTTAAGGCGTTGCTGGCTTCAACACCACAGGCGTAGGCTTTACCGCGTGAGTTAATGCAGTCTTGTGCCACTTCGGGAGTATCTATATCGATTAGCCGTATCGACTGTTTCCAAATCTTAATCGAGTCGCCGTCAACATAGTGAGTTACCGGGCCCTCAATCGAGGCGCCTAATACGGCATTTGCCATCAGCAGCTGAACGCCGATGAGTGAGAAGAGTGCACTGACCTGATTCATCTGCTTAGAGTGGTTAACGATGCGTCCTAGAACGGGTTGAGTGTGTAACCGCGTTGTTGTAGCAGCGCGTTAGCGGTCATTGCAGAGAGCGACATTTCTACATTTTGGTTTAGCTCTGTATTAGTTAACCCATGAAAGCTAGCAGACTGACCGCAGATAAATATCTGTACCCCAAACTCAGATAAAAGGTTAATCAGTTCGGTGTTGTTATTTGGCTTTTCAAATTTAGCGCTATGGGCTGCGTTGTTCATAAGGTCAAAGCTGGCCTTGCCGTGTATCACCATGGCAACCTCAATATTGTCTTTTGGTACACCGGCTCGAGCATGCATGTTAATGAAACGCGCGACACTATTAAACTGACGGTTTGGGCCGTCCGTTTGGTTTTGCTTAGAGATATCAAAGATAACCTTAAAGCGCTGAGCTTGTGGGTCTAGCAGCCCACCTTCGATAGCGGTGTTTTCTCCGTAATTTTCAAATAACGGGCCCTTATTAAAACCCTCAGGAGCGGCAAGCGTGGCAATAGAGATAAGTAACAATGATGCAAGGATGGCTATTCTAATCATGATCTAGGTAATTTACGGTTCGTGACTATGCCAGTGTAACTAAAAAATAGGGCGGCAGATTTAGTCACTGACAGATCATTGTTGCTTCAAAGCGAGCAACTTTATTAGCGGCAGGTGTTTTTTGTGCCAACGCTGTCGTCAAGCAGCAAACGCTAGGGGTTTGTAGTTGGTCTCTCTGAAAGTCGATAAATCAGCACCGCTGCCTTTTGCGTATTCTTGACTAGGCTAGTCATATCGGCGACTTCGTCTTTAGTATGACCTCCGCGACCCATAAGGCCTAAGCCGTCGAGCGCCATATCCACTAAGCCTGCGGTAAACGATATGTCCGCGGCACCGGCATTGCGCGGGTTTACCGGCGCTACAAGGTTATAGCCAAGCGATTCGCTGACCTCGCTGTAAAGTTGTAGCAGCGCTCTATTTTCAGCAGTAGGGGCCATTGGCGGGTAGCCTGGCTTAAAGCTTAGAGACGCTGACGTATGTGCCAGATTGTCGGCGACAATCTTCTGCATCATCGCCTTGGCATGGTTTAATTCTTGCAGAGACAAGGCTCTTATACCGCCTGTCACCTTAGCTGTTTTAGCAACCACGTTGTTCTTGCCGAAAGCCGAGCCCGTTGAGCTGGCTTGGTGGTACTCAATACTGGTCCCGCCAAGCAGCATTCCGGGGTTGAACGTTAGGTCACCGGTGCCCGCAAGCTGCATGCGAAACTGGTTAAGAATTCGAGCAATCTCGAAAATCGCGCCATAGCCAACCTCTGCTTGAAATATTTGTGACGAGTGTGCCGCTTTACCAGTGACTTCTAGCTCCCATCCGATTGAGCCACGGCGGGCTATAACGGCGGTGTTAATATTACTGTCGCCATCTTCAAAGCCCAGTGCAATATCCGCCCATTTGGCGGCCTCGATTAGAACTTTTTTTGATTCTGTCAGTGGCTTGCCACTGCGTTCTTCATCACCGGTTAAGACCACCCTAATATTTACCCGATTAAGTAAATCCAGTTGATGCAGCGCGCTTAGCGCCTCGACAATTATAACGTCGCCACCCTTCATGTCGGTGATGCCGGGCCCTGCGACATATGACTCGTCAATGCGTGTGAACTTTTGAAACGAATCGTTTTCGGCAAACACTGTGTCTAAATGACCAATTAGTAAAATTTTCGGGCTATTGGCGATACTTGCGGTGTGCGATGCAACTAAGTGACCAGCGCGATCGAAGCTAGCACCGTCTACCCATTGAGTTTCAAAGCCGAGTCTTTCGAACTGAGACTTAAATACCTTGCCAACTTTTTCGACGCCGGCAAAATTCATCGTGCCGCTATTTATATTGACGACCTGTTCGAGTATTTGCAGTGCTCGTTTCGAGTTTGATTTCACCTCGTTGGCGATATTTTCTTCAGTAGAACTTAGTGCTAAAGCCGCGTTAACATTGAACAGCAGTGTACAGATAATGCCTAATTTTATGAGTTTCATAGAGTCTATTGAATGTCGAGTTATCGCTTTAGTCTAACCCATGAGTATGTGATCATTAGTCTGGTCAAAATAGATTTGGGTAAAAGTAACATGAATCCTCGCGCAATCGCGTCAATAGTCGGCTTGCTTGGCAGTGCAATCAGTTTTAAGCATGGCTTTGCGGGCTCTAAATCTATCTCTAATATTAGTCGCAACGAGCATGTCGTGTTCTTCACCACCCATAGTTGGTACGACCCCCACTCGAAGACATGGAATATTCCCATTCATGGTTGGGTCTATGGCTTAGAAAGCCGTCCGATTGTGCGCGCGATGTTCAGCGAACTATTAGAGCGTAAATA
>JBLHXJ010000021.1:0-19501 GCA_047629535.1 Arenicella sp.
TCAGCCTTAGCATCGCCGCTCTAGTTATAAAATTATCTATGGCGACGACCACCATAACCGCGTGAGTTGAAATAGCGATATGGGTAGAAAAAGGGCGATAAATTAGCGTAGCCATAGTGGTTGTAGTAGTCATAAGCAATACGTGCGTGGCAAAGCCTGAGTCCTAACTCAAGCCCGTTGTAAGGTAGGCGGTGACGCTGACGTGCATAGTGCGGATCATGTGCTGGCCACTCTTTCGCCTCAATGGCAGTTACTACCGGAATGATTTTAGTCAGCTTGCCATTGCTCAAAACTTGCTTATCGGAAACGGTTCCATACACGTTTTTGATGAGGTTGACCCTTGGCATTTAATGGGTAGGCCAATACGGTTAAGCGAGTCAACTTTTCTATAGTTTTTATGCCAATGATCTGACCACCCCAGCGGAGGTTAACGCCGATATGCTCAGGAATATTTCTAATAACCTCGGCATAGGGCACGTCAATTGCCGGCGCAATACTAATTTGAATAGGGGCTTTGCTTTGCATGCCAGTGGATGCGCAGCCAGAAATCAGCAACGCTAACGTGCTAAGCAGTAACGCTTTAATAGCTTGTGTCATTAATCAATACCTCATGGCTCTGGGGGTTCATACGGTCAGGTTGTAAACAGCTTGTGTGAAGAGTTTATAATCGGTTTAGCGACAATATCTTACTTCACAGGTAGAACGTTTTAACTCGACCAAGCCTTCGGTTGAAGTCGAAAAGTTAATACGGAGTATGCCGTGCTGGCTCGATATTTATAGCCAGGCCATAGTTAGGCGGTAAATTGCTTTTAAAAAATAAGCCATCTAGTAAGTTCTGGTTAGCAGCGAATTACGCGGTTATAACAAAAAAATCCAGTAAACACTTAACCTAAAACATATTGCCTCCAACACGCTGCGATCTAGACGCCGATTGTAAGCAGTAGATCAGATAGTCGCGATCTAGTTGTAATTAACACTTTTGTACTATATTAATACATTCAATTTGTGGTAATTTGAGTGCATAACTCATTAGGGTTAAGGGGGGGGTAATAAAGCTATGTTGAATAAATTGTGCGTAGACGATTATGAATGACTTTAGCCGAGTCAGGATTGGCCGAGCGAATGTAGACTTCAGTGCATCTCTAATTACTAACCATGCAGGCCTTGATTTTCCGATTGAGCCTAAGGTGATGCAAGTGTTGCAGACGCTTGCTAATAAGCATGGAGCGGTTGTCTCTCGAAGCGACCTGATTGACAGTGTCTGGGGTATGTCGGGTGGCGCTGACGAAGGCTTAACTCGCGCGATCTCACTGCTCAGAAAAGCATTTGGCGGTGACTCAGATTACATTCTAACAATTCCGAAACGCGGTTATAGCCTGAAGGCGCCGCTGACTAAGGTTTACGATAACGACAGCCTTGTCGCATCACCACCAGCACTGTCACTCGCTGTTTTGCCATTCATCGACATGAGCGATGATCAAGGTTTCGATTATCTATGCGACGGTATGAGCGAAGAAATAATCAACGAGCTTACTCATATTCCTAGCTTAAAGGTAAGTGGGCGCACCTCTTCATTTTCGTTTAAGGGCAAGAACCAAGATATTCGCGAAATCGCTCATGCCCTGAGCGTTGCCTATGTATTAGAAGGCTCGCTCAGAAAAGATGGCGACCAACTGTGCATAACTGTTCAGTTGATAGAGGGTAGTTCAGGTTTTCACGTTTGCTCGAATACCTATAAAGGAGAGTGTAGCGAGCTGTTTAGTTTTCAAGAGCGCATTGCCGGCCTAGTTGCTGATGAAGTATCACAGGCGTTGAATATTACAGCGATTGAGAAAACTAGAAACCAACAAAACATTAACGCTGAAGCTTATCGACTATTCTTGCGTGGCAAGCAATTAACTCATCGACTCAACGGCCAGAATACGATTCCAACGGGTATCGATTACCTGCAGCGAGCTGTTGCTATAGACCCGCAGTATTCAGACGCATTGTCGTGGCTAGCGTTAGCACATTTCATTTTACCTGAGTTCTCTAAGACAGCGTTGTGGGCTGAACATATCGACAAAAGCTGGTTGGCGGTTGAGCAAGCACTTAAAATTAATCCAGGTTCGAGCGTTGCCTTGTTGGTCAAAGCGATGCACCTCACTCGTAAGCTTGAGTTTGATACCGCCCTCGAGTGCTATCGACGCGCGCTAGAATTAGACCCCAACAATGTTGAAACAATGGCTGGCATGGGTCTTGGCTTGATAGCGATTGGTTTATACCCGCAAGCTAAAGAATATTTCGAAAGGGTGATTGAAATCGACCCTCTTTGCGGCCTATGGCATACAACTTACGGCGGAGTATTATTGGCAACGGGTGATTTCGAGGCAGCTGAAAAATCCTTCTTAACTTCCTTCAACCTCGGCTTCGGCGCGGCGGCCTTTGGCGTGTCACAGCTTATGGCATCGCGTGGCGAGACGCAGCAAGCGATCTCATTTATGCACCAGCATTATCATGCTTTAGGCCCAGTCGAAGCAGCCGAATTGCAATCGCCGTTGGTGCGAAAGTTAGTCTTAGATGCTTACCTCAAGCAAGCGCCGGTTGCGAAAACGATTGTCAGCTATGCGCTCACGCGTAGGCTTAGCGACAAAGCCGCTCAACCTACTGCGGCGTCCTTAATTAGCTTTTTGTTTTTGCATAAACCAAAGTTATTTTTACGCAGTATTTTGCAAAAGCCAAATCCATATCTTGGCTATACCATCGCTCGAATTTGGGAGCCTACAGAGGCATCAAAAAGTATACGTGTCGACCCAGATTTTGTTGAGTTTATAAAGCAAACAAAGCTTGTCTCGGCATGGCAAAAATATGGCTGGCCGAAACAAATAAAACCCGATAATGGAGATAACTCAAGTTCCACGTTTACCATTATCGGGTGAAGGCAAAGAAAGCTGCTTACTTCAAGATTTCTATTTTCCTAAATAGATACTCGCCAGTAATAGTGCGAATGCTTGGGTAATTGGCTCGTGCATATTCATTCGATTTATCTGACTTTTCCTTAGTCATAGCGGCCATCATTTCCTGGTACTTAGCTTTATTTGGCGCCAAGTCTGCGGTGTTAGCGAATGTGACAGTTAGAATCATGTTGAAGTCGCCACTAGCTGGTAAGTCACTCGTGTAGATTGCATAGTCTTTTAGGTGCCCCAATTTTTTCGATATTTCCACCGATTCTACCCATGACAGCATGAGGCCTTCGAGGTAGACCTCCCCCATATTTGAATCGACTTTAATGGTCGTAATCGAAAAGACTTCTTCGCTAGGTTTGTAATCTTTCCATATTTCGATTTCTGCGTTAGCAACGGACCAGGATAGGGCTAGCAGTGTGGCTAATGTCAATGAGATAAACTTCATTTTAAATTTCCTTTGTTAAATCGGGTTGATTGAAGATATAAAACTAACAAGGGCAAGCTAGTTATGCCTGATGGAAATATGAGGTTTTTATATAGCCGTAATAGAGAGGGATGCTTTCGAGCCCTTGTTTGGATCGTTAGTGCCTGACGCTGGCGTTGTCGAGCAACCGAACTCTGAACTCTGAACTCTGAACTCTGAACGCATACAGCAATGCTAACCGAATAGTCGAGTTTTCTCGTGCATAGAAAACTGCTTGAAAATTAATCCGATATCCAAAAATTCCGAGCTTTAGCCTTATAATCAAGGCTGCCTATAGCTAACGATTTATACACAACTGAGTTACAAACTATGATCAACATTAAGACACTAGTAATTATCGCTGCAATCGGATTATTCAGCGTTGCATGCACCCAAGAAACCCAAAACAAATTGGGCCGTGCGGTACAGAATTGGACTGGCACCAATGGAGTGCTAGAGATTTATGCAGGCGAAAAATTGGTTAAGCGATTTTTGAAAATTGACAAGCTTACAACGGCGATTTCAACCCACGGAAATCAGCCGCGCCCGTATCGCTTCGGATATGGAGTATTGGATGCTAATCTAAACGGCATTGCCGATTCAGGCGAGAGCCAGGTTTACTTTGAGTTTAGTGACTATTCGACCTCGTATGTGTTTCATGAGCAACCTTAAAATTTTATATCAGCATTGTCTCTAGTCTTTGAAGCTAATAATGCAGCGATTATTGTCTTAGAGAAACCGAACAATATGGGTTTGATTGGCAAAAAAATGGCTAGCAGTAAGTGGCAAATACGGCGCTGGCTGTGGTAGCTTTGAGGGCTAACTATTCTAGCGATATAAAATGTCATGACTGTATACATTGTTTCTCAACTCACCATTCACGACCGCGTTGAGTATGAAAAATATGAAAGCCAATTTGACCAGGTGTTTTCAAAATTTGACGGCAAACTTTTAAGTGTCGATGAAGATCCACTGGTTCTTGCCGGCGAGTGGCAAGCTACGCGGTTGGTTATTGTCGAGTTTCCATCGAAAGAAGAGGCATTTGCTTGGATGCAATCGGCTGACTATCAGAGGATTTCAAAGCACAGAAATGCGGGCAGCTCCTTGAGCTCTATATTGGTCAAATCGTCGGTAGCGGATTAAGTAATCTATTAGATGGCCTGTTTGAGAGGCCTGAACTTTTCTGCGACAAGCTTGGCATATACTTTGTTGCTAATGTCATCATAAAAATTTTTATTAAAGAGAGGATCTCCATGCGCACTGTCGTTATTAAACAACCAGGTGGTTTAGATAACTTGCACGTTATCAGCCGTGAAGCAAAGCAGCCGAAAGCTGATGAAGTGCTAGTCAACTGGCATGCCACATCGCTAAATTATCACGACTATCTGGTCGCTGTTGGAGCAATACCGGTGTCTGATGACCGTGTTCCAATGTCCGACGGAGCGGGTGAGATTGCGGCTATTGGTGACAATGTGACGCAATGGAAAGTCGGCGATAAAGTCATGTCTACCTTTTTTCCTGATTGGGTCGAAGGCGCGGCTAGCCAATACAATGCGGGGCGAGTTAATGGTGAGCAAGTGGATGGCTTTGCACAAGAGTTTTCTTGTGTAGATCAAGCGGCGGTTACTGAAATACCGCTTGGCTATAGCTATGCCCAAGCGGCGACTCTGCCATGTGCCGCCGCCACTGCTTGGCGTGCTCTGGTGGTCGAAGGCAACCTTAAAGCCGGCGATACCGTGCTTGTCGAGGGTACCGGTGGCATGTCTATATTTGCATTGCAAATAGCAAAAGCGGCAGGAGCCTATGTTTACGCAACGACATCAAGCGACCTAAAAGCCCAGCGACTCGAGGAGCTAGGTGCCGACCATGTTATTAACTATCGAAGCGACGAGAAGTGGGGTCGTACCGTCAATAAGCATTCCGGAGGCGGCGTCAATCACGTATTAGATGTTGGTGGTTCATCGACACTGCCGCAATCAGTCGAAGCGATTGGATATGGCGGTCACATCTCATTAATCGGCATTCTTGGTGGTCGAAATGCTGATTTCATTCTACCCAAAATGTTTTTTAAGCACGCGCACATGCATGGCATTGCTGTAGGTAGCCGGAAGATGCAAATAGATATGGTCAAGGCGATCAATACTACTGGCTGGAAGCCCGTCATAGATAAGTCGTTTGAGCTTGCAGAGCTAGCAGACGCGTTTCGTTATCAGGAAACAGGTCAGCATTTTGGTAAGATAGTCTTGGAGTATTAACCGCTAACGCTGATCACTAGTCGAAAACACACATGAGATACTATCGCCTCATGTGTGGCCAAAAAAACACAGGGAAATTAGACGGCCCATTTGAAGATGATTTTAGTTTCCATACCATTGGTGCCGATGGGCTTACCGTCGAGTAAAGTCGGAACATAGCGATAGCCACTAAGTGCTTCTTTTGCCAACTTTACTAGTTTTTGGTCGCCCTCAAAATCTACCAGCTTAATATTTTTCACAAAGCCATTTGCATCCACATCGAATGTTAGCGAAACAAAACCTTCGAACTTTCGTCGCTCGCCTCGGCCTTTGTAAGTTGCATTAGCTTTTACCAATAAGCTTGGCTCTAGTAGCTCTAAAAATGAACTTGAGGATGCAAGTATCAACACATGCTTAGTTGCTCTTTTAGGCTTACCCAACGCATGGTAGGCCTCAACCAACTTGGTATGCACTGTGCGTTCAAAATCAGATTCAGCCTTCGAGGGCGTATTAAACGAGCTAATCGCCTTTTTCAGAAAAGTTACTTGACCGTATCGGTTCTGGTTAAGCCTGAATGATTCCGAAAGATGGTAAGCCTCGTCACCAGTCTTAGTCGAACTAGATCCAAGCACACCCAAGTAAATTTCATGCGCTCGGTCTTGAAGCGGCAATGACGATTTATAATCGCCAGCGGCGAAAAACTCTCGGCCAGCCCGGCTACTGATGTCGGCCACCATGGTTGAATTGTCACCATACTCTCTTGCCGCCAATCTCACTGCGCGCGCGACACTCTCTCGTGCCTCGTCGGAGTTGCCTGAGAGGATGTATGCCGATGCTAGGTTGCCCAAGACTGGAATCAGCTTTACCGAATCAGCCCCCAAATTCTGTTCGTAATTATCTTTCGCTTGTGTCAGCGGCACTAGAGCTGAGGGTTCTTTTAGGGCAACCTGAACCGCACCAAAATGGTAGGCTATTGGCCCGAATAGCGGATCCGAAGCTGCATAGATAGTTTGGCCAAGTTGGTAAGCCTGCGCAACAAAAGGCTTGGCTTCTAACCACTTATTTTGCGACGACAGAACTAAAAATCTGTTTGCCGCATTGGCGATAATGGCTTGCTCACTTTGTGCTTGATCTTGGTCTTGTGCCGTTGCAATAATGCTCGTGGCGAACAGAGTGATAAGAATTAGAGTTTTTTTCACGATAACTTTTATGTAGTCATTAGTCAGACTAGTGTAGGGCACTATAAATGGTGTCATAAATCCTCGAGTTATCTTTTCTGGCGAGAGCCAACTAAACGACTTATTACCGCAAAGCCTTAAATTCAGAGTGTTCGGTGGGGTTTAGATAGTGATGCATCGTTGCATTCGGCTAAAGAAATGGCAGTGAGATTAATTCTTTTGCGTCTGTAAAGAAGATATAACTTGCCATGTTGATGAATAATAGTTAATTTTTTAAACTCTGTCACATATATCTTTGTTATGTGTGCAATGCATTTTATTTATATGCAATTATCACCGACTCGGTGAAATTAGTTCGAGGCATAAGCTATTTGCTCCGAATTGCTGCTTACTGACTTGTTGTTTCGACTCAGCTGTATCGGTGATTGAAGTCAGTTTTGGCTAAAAAATTACAGCTAACCACTCAGTTGTTATTCACTAAAGTATGATTTTCCCTAACGCACAAACACTTGGTTACACAAATATGAAGAAATTTATCCTCCCAATAATGTCGGCTATTTTGGTATTTTCAGCACAGTTGGTTTCGGCCATGGATGCAGAACTGACTTCCCGACTTGAGACGGCTATGCAAGGAGAGCACCGTAGTGATAAGAACAAAGCTCGAAACAAGTATCGTCATCCAGTTGAAACGTTGACTTTCTTTGGCCTCAAGCCAGACATGAGCGTGCTAGAAATTGGTCCAGGCGGCGGTTGGTACACTGAGGTTATAGCTCCCGCGATGCGCGATACCGGCGTTTATATTGCTGGTAGTTACGATATTGAAGTAGAGGGCCAGCCTAAGTATCGCTACCGTCAGCACCAATCACTATTGACCAATATTAAAGACCAGCCCGAGTTGTATGGGCAAATAAAGGTAGCCACATATTCGCCACCCGAATCGAGAAATCTTTGGCAAGAGAATTCGGTGGACATGGTTCTAACCTTTAGGAGCAGCCACGGTTGGATCAGAAATGGGCTAATCGATGATGTTTATGCAGATTTCTTCAAAGTCGTTAAACCTGGCGGTGTATTGGGTGTAGTTCAGCATCGCGCGCCGGCCGATGGCGATGCCGTTAGTTGGGCTAAGAAGGGATATGTTCCTGAGTCTCGAGTCATTCAAGCGGCTGAGAACGCTGGCTTTGTGTTAGAGGGTAAATCAGAGGTCAATGCCAACCCTAAAGACTTGAAAGATCACGAAGAAGGCGTTTGGAGATTGCCGCCGACTTTGAGTTTGGGTGATAAAGACCGAGAGACGTATATGTCGATCGGCGAGAGCGACCGAATGACGCTAAGATTTGTGAAACCGCAAGCCTAACTATTTTCAACCGGACGACAATGCTCGCGGTTGTCGTTCTCTGTTCGAGAATCGCTGCCTCAGCTTAGACAACAATCAAGGCGTAATCGCGTCTTTATTTTTTTGCCCGAATGCGATTGTTTCGAGCTGGGCAGGCACCTGCATTCGCCGATTAACGTATAAAGAGAGCGACTTTTATTGGATGAGCAAATACCGCTTGAAGTTAGACCATGTTGTAGTGGTTGTGTCTTCACTCTCAGATGCAATTGAGCAATATCAATCACTTGGATTTACCATAAGTCTCGGTGGCGATAACGGGCCAACGCATAATGCCTTGATAGCGTTCGAGGATGGCTCCTACATTGAACTGATTAGTGTGCGCTCTCGATCATTAAGAGGCATATTCAGGTTCTTTTACCGAACCAAGCTGATCATTCTTTTTAAGCCATTTACCAGCCATCTACGGTTCAGGTTTATGTGCTGGATGGGCGGACCAGATGGCATTAGAGATTGGTGCATTAAGGAAACTCGGCTAGATTATCTTGCAGATGCCTTGAGTAGTAGAAATGTCAGCATGAGTAAAATAGAAATATTTACTCGACGAACGCCTAATCTAGAAATAGCGGAATGGTTGTTGGTTGCGCCGACAGAGCCGCTTTTGCCCTTCTTTATTGAAGATGTTACGCATACTGATGTTCGAATTCCAAACGGTGATGCCGTTTCTCATCGTAATCGGTGTAAAGGAATATCCTCGTTAATGCTTGATCAAAGTAGCTATTCTTCTATTCAGCCGCAACTAGTGATTTTGTCTCAACAAGCCGCGGCCTTAGGTCATAACGACAGCGAGATAAAGATCAAATTTGTGGCTCAACAAGCAGCTCAAATTTTTGTTGAACTGGTGGGTATTGGACCGATCTCAGCGGTTCTAGCAATGCCAGCCAATAAATTGCCTCGGCTTCTAGTGAACTCACAAAACAACTAAATTTCTAAGGTTTTTTTAGGCTCTGTAAAGCGCAAGTGTTGATCAGCAGAGGCCGTTTAGCTATTTTTAAAACCCTAACTATTTTTCAGTCGTCAAGTGATACGCTTACCACTTGACGACACCAAACACAGAAGGTTGATATGAAATTTACCGAATTTGCTAAATCACGAAAAAGTGCACGTGGTTTTTTAGACAAACCGATCCCCAAAAATGTTGTCGATGAGATTATTGACGCGGCAAAATGGGCCCCATCATCTTACAATACGCAAACTTGGCGTGTGCATGCAGTAGCAGGTGAGCCGTTAGACAAAATCCGCCAAGGCAATACCCAGAACACCCTTGCGGGCAAGCCGCAGGCGCGTGATTTTCCTTATAAAGAAGAATACGATGGAGTGCATCGCCAGCGACAAATTGACGTGGCGGTTCAACTGTTCGAAATTATGGGTATAGAGCGTCATGACAAAGAAAAGCGCACCGATTGGATGTTGCGTGGTTTTCGTCAATTTGATGCCCCTGTCTCCTTAGTTTTGACTTACGACAAGTCATTAGAACCCGCTGCAATCAGTCAGTTTTCACTAGGCTCTTTAGCCTACGGTATTGTTCTTGCTGCCTGGGAAAGAGGCATTGGTTGTGTTATCAACGGGCAAGGTATTATGCAATCTGAGGTGGTTCACGAGCATGCCAATATCCCTGAAAATGAGGCAATCATGATTTGCATCGCAATGGGCTACCCCGATGATGAATTTCAAGCTAATGATGTGCGTTCTACGCGCGCAGACAACAGCGACTTTGTCAGCTATGTCGGTTTCGAAAAATAAATTAGAACGGGCGACAGGCGGCCTAACGGATGGTCTATCGCCCCTCGTCGGACGGTTAGGCCTAAGTTACTTAGGCCCGGCTAGATACCAGATAAGCAAGCCAATTAACGGCAGCAGTAGCACTAGTAAAATCCACAGCGCTTTCTTGCCGGCAGAGGCTCTTGATTTTAAGACCGTTAAAATTGCCCAAATGGCAACAAGCAGATAAATTACGCCTAGCAGTCCTTCCAACATAATTTTATTCTCGATTAAAATTTTTATAGTACGACTATACTGCTTGGCAGGCATAAATATGGCAAATCAAAAACAGCATCTACGCTGGTTTGAGCCGCAGATTCAAGCAATTCGTCGAGGTCTAATTAACAAAGTATCGACTTACAATTACTGTTGGGTAATGGCCCATCGCCAGCACTTTAACCGCGCCTGAGAGGCAATGCCATGCAGCAAGTTACAACCTATTATTTAGAAATGAAGTCAGCCGATAGTCTGCTTGAAAAAAATGATGCCAATGGTTTGCTGGTGATGGAGGCTGAGATCGATGAATTTCGTTTTAATAAATTTTTGTATACGCTGATCGGCGGCTCGTGGCAGTGGACAGATAAACTGGCACTGTCCGATGATGAGTGGCGACAGTATGTCGAAAATCCACAATTAAGAACCTGGGTGGGCTATGTAAAAGGCGCGATCGCCGGCTATTTTGAGTTGCATGCAGATGCTCATGGGAATACCGAAATAATATATTTTGGCCTCGCTGAAAATTTTATCGGCAAAGGCTTGGGGTCTTACTTTTTGAGCAAAGCGATTAAATCGGCCTGGGCGATGCCAAACACTACGCGAGTTTGGGTGCATACTTGCTCGCTTGATCACCCTGCCGCCTTAAGCAATTATCAACGACGAGGTTTTAAGGTCTACAAGACCGAAATCGGTGCCGACCAGTAAAGCGTATACATAGGCTAAACCAGGCAGACATGTTGTGCGCCTGACTGGTGCAAACTGGAACGCCAGCTATGACTATGTTGTTAGGTAACCAGGTGTTTCTTGACCTTAAGTTATCTGATCTATTGGAAAGGCGTTATGATGTACGCCAACCAACCAAAGGGTCACAACAATGCCACGCATGAGTTCTAAAGAAAAAGCTGAATTTCGAAAATCAATGGCCGATATGGGTTATTCACGCATTTCGGTTTACGCTCCAACCAACGCTAAGGAGCTGCGTGCTGAGATCGAAGAAGTCGCTCGTAAAATGGTAGAAGATTACGAAGAACGAAATAATTAGCTCAGGATGAGACCTTAGTTTGGCGTGATACGCATGGACTAAATGGCATAAGGTGAGGTGATGGTTCAGCCAATCGTCGCCGCTTTCGACCCCCAACGTGCAAGCGAAGATCGTTTTCCAACTCGTCGAAATGGCGTATTGATTGTTCGCGCTGAGCATATGAATTCGAAGTACAGCAGCGAATTCACCGCTCCTGGTAAGCGCATCGTGGTTGCGCTAGAGTCTGGTTACTCGTTAATGAGTGGTCATTCAGTTGTGACCGTTTACACCACGGGAGTGCTGGCCTTGTTGGCGCAGAGGTATATTTCACAGCCCGACGGTTGGTCAGGTGGCTGGCAGCAAGTCGTCAAAAAGTTAGCCACCGCAGAGGTGTCTAGCGCTAGTAATTTACTTGGATTAAAAATAGAGACTAACTAGGTATCTCGAGGCTTAGGCAAACTTAAGCTCTGATCTTTAGTAGAGCTGATAGCGGATGCTCCATCGCAATTCCGCTTGATCGAAATCGAGCGGTACGTCAGGAGTCGAAGTTGAGTCGACATTAGTCGCCATAACCGAGGACGACCAAAGCCCGAATTGATATTCGATGCCAATGCCAACTGTGTTTATTGAGTTGAATTGTTGGATCGACAGTGCCCTCAGAATACCGACATCGATCACTCCGCTAAAGCGATCACTGATCCGCTGCCGGTATGACACATCAAGTGCAACCGTATTCGATTCACTGGCAAGCCAATTGTCAGAATAGCTAAGTAACGTCAGCCAGGAGCTTTTATAATGCCAGCTTAATGACACCTCGTTGGTGTCCCAATCAAAGTCGCCGCGCGACGCATAGTCGTAGCGCCTTAACTCCATTGAGAGTGCATTAGAGGTATTCAATTGCTCGAAATAACCGGTGTAACCGACGCAGCCTTTTTTGAATGCAGAGAGCTGTTTTGCATCGCCTTGATAGCATTCGAACCCCGCGAATAGGCCATTATTGTCACTGAAGTCAAAACTCAGTGGGGAGGTTAAGCCATCATCGGCTAATTCGACACCTCGAAAGTACTGACCGCTCGAGAGCGAGGCCCCGACCTCTACAACGCTCGCGTTGCTTGGCGAAATATGGCTAAGCAATAATAGGCTGCTATAGAAAATACAGTTGGCGCTAAGCCTTATCTTGAATTTCATATTTGCAATGGCTAAAACCTAGCGGGTGTTTTCGGCGACTATTCGGCTATACAGGTGTGCTATTTAAGCTCGATTGTAAGAAGGTGTTTATCAAATGTCTATTCACTAGCGGTGTTTCTACATTACGGTTTTAGTTTAATTCGCTTGCGGCTCAAATCGCGGTGCCGCTTTAGCTGCGGGCACTTAAGCCGACGCAGTATCGGGCTAACATTTTTCACTGACCACACTTTTTCTTTAATCATGTATATTGCTGTAATGTCAAACTACTGCAAATTTCAGGCTACAGCGATTTTAGGTAATGAGTGATAACGAAGACAGTGATGTGACGCCCTTGAGAGCGCTAAAGCAAGGCATAGAACAGGTGTTGACGGTTGTTAATAAGAGCAATAAACATGCCGCTAAACGCAATCGACTAGCTCGGCGTCAGCATAGGCAGTCGGTGCTTGCGTACGAGCAAGCCGAGCGTCAATACTTGATCGAAAAATCCAACCTTCAGCCCAGCTTTCGTCTATTGGTAACCGAGTTTTTGACCTGCGAGCCTGACTTTGTTAATGACCCTGAGCAGGCCAGCGAAGCGAAATACCTTGCGCAACTTGGCGTTGGCGTTGATCAGCGAGTGCTGAGATTTAAATTGGGAGTAAGCGGCGATGCAAATTATATGCGACCGAGCATTGTCTTTAGTAAAAAGGTCTTTAGCAAAAAAGATAAAGCAGCCGACCAACGAGCTTATTCAATGACCGATCTTATCTACTTTGTCGAAGTGGCTAACGTTGATGTTTCCGATGCAGACGGCTGCCTAACGATTTTTTTGGTCTACAGAGATCAAACCACGCTACCGGTAATACATAAGTACCTGCTGACGCCAAATCATAATCTTGCGCTGCCGCGCTGGGATGCCGTGCATTTAGATACAGTTTATACCGGCTCTCATAAAGACTCGTCGAGCCTCAATAGCTCGGTAGCTTGTGCGGAATTTTTTGATATTAGGGACTATTGAATTAGCGACTAGGTGTAGAGCTTAGGTTTAGCGCTCAGCTATAATTCGACTTAACAGATTATGATCAACAAACAAGTACAAATAATAGCCTTATTAGGCGCACTGTTATGCCTGTTAGCAGTGGCGATCGGGGCCTTCGGTGCGCATGCATTTAAAGACATATTGGTCGCCAATCAGAAAGCAGGCGTCTATGACCTTGCTAATCGCTATCAGTTTTATCACGGTCTAGCCTTACTTTTGATTGCCGCGTTATTTAATCGGTCTGATGTTAAGCCAAATCTCAAAGCACTTGCTGTGTTGATGTTTATAGGCACGCTAATATTCTCAGGCTCGCTTTACCTGCTCGCCCTATTGAATATCACTTGGCTTGGCGCGGTCACGCCTATTGGCGGGATTTTACTGTTGATAGCTTGGCTATTATTGCTGCTGCAAATAATAAAAGCTGGGTCGCTGAGCTCGACGACTTAGATCAAGCACGACTTAGATCAAGCACGACTTAGATCACAGATTAAAAACTTCATTTAAATTAGTTGTGCCGTTACCACTTGGTTGGGTAGCACCACCGAGCAGATAAATTTGATCGCCTATTTTCCCGGCACCTAAACCGTGTCTTGGTGTTGGTAGGTCGGGCAGCGCGGTCCACTGATCGTTAGTTAAGCTGTAGCGCCAGACATTACTAAAGACTGCCGCTGTGGGTGTGAATATTTCACCGCCAAAGACAATGATGCCATCATCGACAACAACGCTAGCAGTGCCAGCTTGAGGCCGCGGTAGTGGCGCAGCTGGTCGCCATTTATCTTCCTTTTTGTCATAGATGTGGGTGTGATCGAAATTACCGTTTGAGGTTCTCCCGCCAGTAACAATCATTTTTGCACCTAGCCAGCCGCCAGTTGCGCTATTGCAGGCGACCGGGATGGGGGCCGCGGGCTCCCATGCAGCCATATCGGCCGCCCACATCAGGTGGGTAGTTACTTCACTATGATCGCTACGCTTGTTGTTGGCCTTAGCTGTGGGCGATTGCCCAGCAACTATATGGATGACGCCATTGCTTGCCGCAACCACTCCCTCAGCTTGGGGCCCCGGCAAATCGACTCTTTTGATCCATTGCTCTTCAACGTATTCGTATACTTGGCTTCTCATTCGCCAAATATGCGAGTAGCCACCATTAAAGCCACCGACTAAAAACAGTCGCTCGCCGGTACTGACTAAGGCGGCATGATGTAGGTCTTCAGGCAGTGGTGTTTGTTGTGACCACTGATTTGAAACTGGGTCATAGCTAACAAAATTATTGGTAAAGTAAATTACCCCTAGTTTCGAAGCGATACCGCCGGCTACGTAGAGCTTGCCCTTATGCACCGCTGGATATAATTCTTGAATCTTGATCGGTAGTGGCGCGGCGCGGCTCCAAGCAGCCGCTGGGTCTGCCAAAGCGTTAATGTTGGTTAACCAGCTACTGGCCGCTAAAGCAGCGCAGTAGCTAATGAAGTCTCGCCTATGCATGGCTAAACCGTACGTTCAACCGTGCTTAGAGAGCGGTCCTTGATGAATCTAATAATAAAATACAGTAATAGGCCTACTGGTCCGGCAAGAAAGGTCAGAATCAGACAGGGAATCACGAATAGGTGGTTGATTGCTCTTCTGCGTGAATCTCGAACTTCCCAGGCGCCGATAAAAAGATCGAACGCTAGGTAGTGAATCCAACCGGCCATTGCGCCATAGGGAGATTGAAAAAACACCATCACTTCAGCCAAGGAGCCAAACCCTGAGCCTTGAGGAAATGGGAACGCTGAGTAAAAACAATAGATATAGCAAACCGCAAGTAATGACGGAATCCATACGTGGAAGACTATTTTCTCAGTCCATTGCCATTTAGGCAATACAATTAGTAATAGCCAGGCAGGTAAAACTAGTTTACCGCATAGATCAAATAGTAGTTCTGCACCCATAGTGATTTCTCGCTTATTTGTTGATTGTGAACGATTATTTTGTATTTCGTGTGGCGTTAATCCAGCTTTCAGCAATAAGTAGATTTAGACCGAAGCCTAACCATAGTGCGGGGCCAAAGCTCTGTTCAAAGCTATAGCCGGTGCTGGAGATTAAAATAATTAGAATAATTCGCTGCGTGCCCACACCAAGGCCCAATGCGAAGGCTCGGATCATCCATTCTCGGTGCAAGCTAATTTTTTTATTTCGAGCGCACCAAAATGCACGCAGGATCGCGAATATAAATAGCGGGCCAAAGAACCACCCCGCAGATTCGCTCGCTAGGCCTCC
Source organism: Arenicella sp. (assembly GCA_047629535.1). GTDB lineage: Bacteria > Pseudomonadota > Gammaproteobacteria > Arenicellales > Arenicellaceae > Arenicella. Next base: position 15,668 of record JBLHXJ010000021.1, read on the forward strand.
AAAGACCGGCAATACTACTGTTGAGACTAGGCCATAGATTCCTGATATCAGTGCACACACCACCAGCACTCTGCCCAGCCGTCGGTGCAAGCTTAGTCTCTTAATGCGCACCTTTTTAATCATTTGCAGTGGTGCTAGGGCTATAAATAGGATGCCGCTGAGCATATGTAATGCGGTGACCACCGGATGCTCTAGGTAGCGCAACTCGAACAAATCTTCATGCGCCATGCCGGTGTAAGTATCGATCGCCCGTTTTATAGCAAAGGTGACTAACACTAAGATCAGTGTGGAGACCAAGAACCACCCGATTTTGACTTTGACTGATTTGTTCATGCTGCTCTATCTGGTAAATAATGAAGAAGTTGGGCTTTATTGCACGCTGAGACTGAGTTACTTAGATTAAGCGATTATGAGCGCCCTGACAAATAGGCCGCTCATAATCGCGCGACAATTAGTAATCCATTAATCGCTCTATCATTTAATTACTTAAGATCCCCTTGCAAGCTGGGCGTGCATGCTACAGAAAAAGTACAAAGGACTGATGGATCGCTTTCTATGGTTTATCAAAGAAGGCTCAAAATAGCGCCTAGTGGTCTAGGCAACATTAGTGTGATTGATAAGCTAATTAGCTGTAATCACCGTCCAGCCTAGACACTAGCGATGAGCGCAATAATTGTTTAGCGTAACTATAGGTTACAGACTGTCAATATATACAAATTGAGCTTTAAATACGCCGCTGTAAACCGTAAACTTACGTCCCTGATTAAAAAAGCAATGACTATCCCTATGACACTGGCGCACGCCATTAAAAAGCCGCTAATGCTGATCCTATTCAGTTTTTTACTGAGTGGCTTTGCGGTGTCTGCTTCATTCGCACAAGAAGTAAAGATAATCACTTTTGGTGACAGCCTAACCGCCGGTTTAAAGCGCGATGCTTCCAAAAACGTGACTTGCCCCGATGGAGTCGCCCTTGAGCCAGGCCGATTCGGCGATAGCCGGATGGTTTGTTATGGCAATGGCGCGGTGAACGCGGGAGGCTATCAAACTGATTTGGCGACGGCGATAAGTGATATTTATTTTACTCCCAAAATTGTCAATTATGGTTTCTCAGGGATGTCAACCGATGGCATGCTGTCGCAAAGAAGCGCCGTTTTATCGTCCTTGCCTGGCGCTCAATACGTACTTATTTTGGGTGGTGCCAATGACGCTGTCGCTGGTATTTCACGATCGACGGTGTTGAGTAATTTGACCGTAATCGTCAATGATGTGCGTAATCGAGGAATGATCCCGATAATAACTACGGTAACTCGAAACACTCGCGACGCTGCTTTCGACTCTCGTAGCGCTTTATACGCCGACGATATTCGCCAGTACGCGGCCAATAGCAATGTTTTACTGGCCGACGCACGCGCTGCGATGTTGCCTGTATGGGGTGATTTTAACTCTGGTGACGGTCTGCATCTAGGGCCCTTAGGAGATCAAACTTTAGCAAATTTATACTTCCAGTCGATCGGCTTAGTCGGCACTGGCGCGGCCGGCAAAAAAACCTCTGGTTTAATTGCGGCCTATATGTTGTTGTTGCTTAATCAACCACCATAATGCTCGATAAGCGACCTCAGGGTGCAGGTTTATTTTTTATCGGCTTGCTGCTTTTACTACCCAACAATTCGAGCGCCGAGGCAGCGCCTTCTGTTTCACCCGATCACAGCTGCCAGATGCATTTAGTCTATCGCTCTGCCGAACAAGAGCAGAATCAGTTATTACAACAGCAATACAAAGCGGGCAAATGGACTGACCCTATTTTGGTTCACTCGAACCCTACTGGGCTTAGCTATGGTGCAACCATGGCTTCCGATATTGACGGAAATATATTACTTGTTTGGGTCGAAAATAACGGTGGCGTTAGCCAGCTGATGTATCGAGTCAAAAGTGATTCTGGCGACTGGTTAAGTGGCCCTAGGCAATTCACCGCAAGCAAAGGTGAGAAAACAACGCCGCTATTAATGCGTTCTATTTCAGGCGAAATTTATCTTCTTTGGGTGTCAGACGAAAACGCCAGTGATGATGTTTTTTTGGTCAATTGGAGTCTCGCTGAAGGTTGGTCGGATACGCAGCTGTTAAGTGCCAACAACGCCTTCCCTGACATACGGCCAAGGTTTGATTACGTGCAAGACATCGAGGGCAGCTACAATTTAGTTGCCCGCTGGCAGGCCCGCTCAGAAGACGGTATCTATGCCTCTGATCAGCTAATAATCGAAACTGACTTAGAGCTAACGTCGGCGCAACTGACTAGCATTGATAACTGCTCTAAAGAGCTAGCGAGTGTCGCCTTGCCGCTTGCTATTCAGAGCGGTTTTGTACACCTACCGCAGCTTGGTTTAGATAGCTATCAGCGCATAAACTAGGGTTATTTTTTCACCATTGGTAATAGCCTAGTGCCATTTCAATTAGTCTCGTAGTTTGCATGCCTGCGGTTTCTGTTATCCTTGCCAAGTACGCAACCTTGGTTTTAAAAACGGAATCGAAATGACTGAAGAAATAACTCAAGTGTTAACTCCTGAGCAGGTGCGCGTACTGGCGAGCCTGATGGAGAAACACTTGGCAACGCCTAAGAACTATCCTCTTACCCCTAACTCCTTAACATTGGCCTGTAATCAAAAGTCTAATCGTTCACCGGTTATGAATATGGATGAAGGCAAAGTTGTGAGCAGTTCGCAACAGCTAAAAGAACTGGGTTATGTGAGTATTGATTATGGCGATAGAATCGTAAAATTTTCACACCGCGCGCCAGGTATTTTAAAGATCACGCGTGAGGAGCAGGCGGTGTTGGCGATGCTGATGCTGAGAGAGCCGCTGACACTAAGCGACATCAAGGCACGAACCGAGAAAATGGTTGGGTTTGATGATATTGAGCAAGTTGGGGTCTCGGTTAAGCAGCTGATGTCTCGCAGCCCGGCGCTGGTTATGGAGTTGCCAGTGGCGGTGGGTCAGCGCGAAGAACGTTATACTCATCTGCTTAGTGGTGAGCCGGATTTCTCAAGCATAGCGATTAAAGAAACCAAAGTGCCGAGTGCGAGTAAATCGCAGGCTAATAAGCTGCTTGAGCTTGAAGCACGGATATCGCGCATAGAGGCGGCTCTGGATATGCGATGGGAAGACATTGATGAGCCGCAATCGCATTAGCCTACTGACTGAAGCTGATTCTGATGACAGACTCTTCGCTGGTATTTATCGGCTTATACAATCCCAAAAGTCCGACTAATGTAGGAGCGGTAATGAGAGCGGTAGGGTGCTATCAAGCCGATCGGGTGTACTACACTGGCGAACGTTTTGATCGCGCGGCCAAATACCAAACAGATACTAACAATATTAATAGTAAGGTGCCACTAACGCTGACCGACGATGTGTCTGCGGCCATGCCCGAGGCAATGCAATTGGTCTGCGTTGAGTTGGTCGAAGGTGCCACCCCATTGCCTGAATTCAAACACCCCGAGCAAGCTATGTACCTTTTCGGCCCTGAAGATAGTTCTATTCCACAGGGAATTATTGATGGCGCCGACCACGTGGTTTACGTGCCGACCATTGGCTGTATGAATTTAGCCGCCAGTGTTAACGTTTTGCTCTATGACCGGTTGGCCAAATTGGATTGCAGTGAGCGCGACGATGCAAATGTGTTTGACAGTCGAGACGTGAATAATCGGCTCAAGCTTAAACCAATAGTTTAGCCAGTGAAGCTACAATTAGAGGGTCGTGAATTGGCCTATGAGCTTACTGCTGGCGAGGGCCCATCCGGGCGAGATCCAAGCATTGTCTTTTGCCCCGGTTTTAATTCTA